>JAFTKJ010000068.1 GCA_017453305.1 Clostridia bacterium | reverse complement strand
CCTCTCTTTTTCTGTTGGTGATGTTTTTGCTATCGCAAAAGTGAAGTTGCTACGCAGTGAAGTTTGTGCTACGCACAAGTGAAGTTAAGTTTGCCCACACTTCGCCGTCAGGCGAAACTTCACTCACGAAGTGAACTTCACTATCGAAGATAACTTCACTTGCCCAAAGGGCAAACTTAGTTAGCGTGATACTCCGTTAAGAGTATCACGCTATTTGCTCGGGGAGGTCTTTATTTTATGTAGTTTAGCTTCAAAAGTCTTTATCAACGGCGCTTAAATGCGATGGCGATAAAGATGATCAGAAGCAACACCGCACCTGCGCCAACCGCAACGTAGAGCAATGTTTCTTGAGAGATGGGCAGGTCAAGGTTGATGCCACCCATCGATTTGCTGCAAAGATCGCAAGCTCCGTCCTCGTCGGCATCCTTGTGTTGAAGCGCTGGGAGGTTCCCCCACGTATCGACGGACGGAATGGCAAGCGTGCCTTCTGCATCCTCAAATGCCTGACCGCAGGAACAAACGTAGTAGCCCTTCTTCCCCGCTTTGCCGCATGCGGCGTCTACGGGATCTACCGCATCGAGTTGGTGAACGTGCGCTGTCAATGCAGGGGCAAGCTCATAGCCGCACGCGGTGCAAGTCTGTGGCTCGGTCTCGGTTGCGGGTGCTCCCGGAATATGCGCTTGCACCTCGTCGAGTGCGCCGCAGTGGGTGCACTTGTGTCGGTGTCCCGCCTCGTCGGTTACCTCCCATTGCGTGCCGTAACTGTGAGGACCGTGATTGGTGGTCTCAAAATACTGCGTATCGCTCAACGCGTGGCACTCCGCGCACTCCAGCCAATAGGTGTCAACTCCGCGACAGTCGGCAGCCGCCTCTCGCAGATGAGCGGCATCGACCTTCTTGACCGTCCACGCGTGTCCCAGTGAAAGGATCTTGACGCTTTGATGATTCTGAATTTCGTTTTTCGCAGCGACGTCCAAAAACCATTTGCCGCACCTGCAAGCGTAATAAGCAATGTTACCGTCCGACGTACAACTCACTGGCTTTGCCTCCACGTACGTCAAGCCCCTATGCTGACAGGTATCAATATACAGCGTCAGCTCTCTGCCCATTTGCGAGTATCCGTAAACAAAGGATTCCGTAACCCCTGCCCTTTGAGCAATTGCTCGAATGTTGTCTACAAACCATTGAATCAGTGTCGCAGGATCTCCGGTAGAAAACACGTGTATGGAGAGATTATTGGTTTGGAGCATTCCGGCAATGGAATTGACAGTATAATTTGTGCCAATCACGGTGCCGTTTTTGACAAAGTAGTTCGCCTCAGTCTCCGTGCAGGCAGGAAGCGCATACGCCGTTTCGGAAATGGTGTGGTCCTCTCGGATCACGGCATCGGTCTGATTGAAATACGCATAATAGAGCGTTTTTTCCTGGTCGTTCCAGGTCAGATCCGTGTGATAATATTTTCCATTGATGCGCACCATGTTCCATGCGTGATTTTCGGGCAAACCGGTACCGGGATTGATACTGCTGCCCAGCACGATCAGCGATTGGATCCCTGCGCGGTGAAGCAAGCATTGCAACGCCTCGGCATATCCTTCGCAAACAGCTTTTCCCTCAACCAGAGCTCCGTAAGCATTGTGTGCATTCGCACCCTCAACGTAAGTTACGCCAACGGCGAGGCGATCGTGCAGATACTTTTCTATTTCGTACTCGTCGCTCATTCCCTCAAGCTGTGCCACAGTATCGGAGAGCACTTGCTCGAACCTTGCCTTGGCATTTTCCAACGTCTCTCCCGACATAAGATAATCAAAGGAGACACTGATCACACTTTGATGGGTTTGAGAAATCCGATAGCTGTTTCCAAGCCAAAATTGCTCGGCATGGTCACGGCGGTAGGCGTCGAATACGATCTCCAGCTCAGCTTGTGTCAACGGATTGGTACCGTCCCAAACCTGGATGGATTCTGCCGATGCAGCAACGCCCTCCACAAGTCTGTCATATGCATAAAGCAATGCGGTGGAATTGTTCAGCTTGGCAAGAGCCCCTCTGCAGTAGAAGAGATCCTCTTCCACTGCCTGCGCGCCTATATCTGCGGCAGGCGCGATCACCATGGTTTGGATCAGGAACGAAAGACACAACAGTGCCAATATCAGTTTTGTTTTCACGTTTTTCATTTCTTATTCTCCTTTTCTGCGGCAAAAGCAAAGCACTCGGCAAACAAGATCATATGCATGCGAACGATCTGTGCATGCGTCAGATGCCTGCCCGGCTCGTCAATGACACATTCATTGCTTTCATAACAAACGCTGACCGCGCCGCACACGTGATGCACCGCGCAGACCAGATTAAAAGTGGGAGGATTTTCGCCCTTGGCGACCTCGGGGAGTGCTCGCGGTGTACCAAATTCCAAGCCTTCCCGCTCTCCCGTATGCACGCAACGCGCACTCAGATCATAAATACTTTGATTGACCTCACGCGTCACGTAATAAGGCTGTAACAGATCTCCCATGGAATTACTGCCACCATGAAGATGCAATACAAAATCTGCCGCCTCATCCTCACAAAGATCCAAGATCAATTGCGTTTCGTTTGCCATGGGGTGGAAAAAATTATCATGCATGACGTTGATGCCGTCGTCATTATAGTAGCCACCCAAAAACTCGGTGCGCCCCAAAACCGGGTGCACGCGCTTGCATTCGGGCCAGCCGCACAGACTACCGTCACTCCACGTGCCCTGCGCCCAATAACGAAGCTCCTTGCCCGTCAGCCCAACCATTGCCTCGGGAACGATCCTTGCGCGTCCGTCGGGGTTTGCAATGGGAAGCAAGACCACGCGAACGTTACGCACTGCATTCAGCAAGACCTCGTCGGTATTCCCTGCCAGATCGACACCACTCTCCAAGAGGGATATCAGATTCATAATGGCGGCAACGCCTTCGGTCTCTGCTGCGTGCTCCGCGCCGATGATCACCACGGTGGGCGTTTGTCCGGACGCGGCATAGCACGTACGATCGTGCGCCCCCAACGCCGAGGAATAGTTTGCGAGTCCGCGCGCTTTTTTCGGTCCGTAAGCAAGCATATAAATCGGTCTGCCTCCGGCACTGTACCCAAAAATGCACTTATCGGTCGCTTTTTCGGCATGCTCATACGCGTATTCCACGTCAAATAAAGACGTTTTCCAAAAGCTTGGTACTTCCACATCAAAGCTCCCTTCGTTTCCGTTCTTCAACATTATAACACCACAGAAGGGTAAATGTCAAGTATCAAATATACATCCAATCAAAAAACGTGTGAGGCATTGTGTTCCTAAGAATACAACGCCTCACACAGAGGTTTATTACAGTATTATTCCCCGATGGAATATTTCTTTGCGTACAGCTGATAATTCTTATTGTATTCCTCACCGCCCGCCTTGACTTGATGCAAATAGCTATGCAGATCCAAGGTGTCGTGCAGGGACATTTCAATCAAGCATCCCGCAATGTTGGAGCAATGGTCAGATACGCGCTCCAGGTTGGTCAGGATATCCGACAAAACAAAACCGTGCTCGATGGTGCATTGGCTCTTTTGCACGCGAATGACGTGCTGACGCTTGATCTGATCCTTCAAATCGTCCACGACCTGCTCCAAGGGCTCAACCAACGTCGCTTTGTCAAAGTCAGCATTGATGAACGCGTCGGCTGTAATGGTGATGATCTCGTCTACCGCGCCGTACATGACCTTCATTTCGGCACTCGCCGCATCGGAGAAGGAGAGTTCCTTGTCTTTGATCTCCTCTGCAGACTCAACCAGGTTGACCGAGTGGTCGGAAATGCGCTCCAGGTCTCCAATCATGTGGAGCAGCTTTGTGACCTCGTGACTGTCCGCCTCAACCATATCGCAAGCAGAAAGCTTGACAAGATAAGAACCGAGGGCGTCCTCATAAATATCGACCTTATCCTCTGCGTCTCGGATCTCCTGCGCAACCTTTGGGTCATAATTTTCAAGCAATCCAATTGCCTTCTTCAAGGGATCAACCGACAGGCGTGCCATTTGAGATGCAACCTCACGGCAACGTTCAATTGCAATGGAGGGAGTGTTCAACAAACGCTCATCCAGCATATTGGTATATTCGTCGCCCTTCTTGTCGGTTCCGCGCACAGTCAGCACTGCAAGCTTTTCCAGCAACGCGGTGAAGGGTGCCATCAAAATGACAGAGAAGATCTTAAATACGGTGTGAATGGCTGCAATGCCCCACATGTCGATAAAGTTGGATCCCATCCAAGAGAACAAGCCAAAAGCACCGACCAGCTCAAGGATCCAACCAACCAGATAGTACAAGCCCATCCAAAGAACAACACCGATGATATTAAAATACAAATGAACGAATGCCGCGCGCTTACCGTTTTTGTTTGCGCCAAAGGAGGAGATCAGCGCAGTAACGCAGGTACCGATGTTTTGACCCATGATAATGGGCATCGCCGCGCCAAAGGAGATCGCGCCCGTGCTGGACAGTGCCTGCAGAATACCGACCGACGCCGAGGAGGACTGCACAATGGCGGTCAAAGCGGTTCCCGCAAGAATACCGAGAATGGGATTGGAGAACATTGTCAGAATGGATTTAAAGCCCTCGTCGTTCTTCAATCCGCTGACTGCATCCGACATGGTGCTCATACCGATCATCAAAACGGCAAAGCCCATCAAAATGGTACCGACGTCCTTGTATTTGCTTTTTTTGGAAAACATAATGCAGCAAATACCGATCAAGGCAAGAATCGGCATCCACGCATCGGGCTTGAACCAAGCCAGCCATGCCGTTGCATCAGCGCCACCCTCAATGCCGTTGAGTGCAGTCAGCCATGCCGTAACGGCGGTACCGACGTTGGCTCCCATAATGACACCGACAGCCTGACCGAGCATCATGGTTCCGGAGTTTACAAAACCGACGACCATAACGGTGGTTGCCGAGGAGGACTGAATGATTGCCGTGACGCCAAGTCCCAACAAAAAGCCCTTGAACTTGTTAGAGGTCAGATTTCCGAGAATCGTTTTGAGCTTGCGACCCGCGCTCTTTTTCAAGGCGTCGCCCATGACGTCCATACCGTAAAGGAACAGAGCAAGACCGCATACCAGCGTCAAAATGTCAAAAACGTCCATTTTTTACCATCCTTCATTCTTCATTTTTCAACTCGTTAGCATAGGGGACCGTAGTTATACGAGCCTCTCTTTTTATTGTATCATAAAAAATGTGGCTTGTCAAGAAAAATCTTACAGACAAGCCACGGTGTTTTTCAATATAAAACGTTTTTAAAGCAGTCGGTTGATCTGCATCTCGTAATAGTCGTCTGCATACCGCTTGACAACAAAGCGATGCATTCCTTTGGAATCGATCACAAAATGGTTGGCGCCGTCCTCGGCATCCACCGAGGCGTACCCCGTAACCACGTCGTAGCCCGCTTCACTCTCGTCCCCGATGAGTGCCATCAGCATCAGCATGGGATCCCGGGAGGACCTGCCGCTTTTTGAACCGTGGTCGCAATCCGTCCACCGGTCCGTTCCAAAAATGATCTGTCGCATGCTTTCTTACTTTTCCTTGTTTACTTTGACATCAAGTTCGGTTCAGATCCGATGCTCGGTGCGTTGAATGACCTCTGCCTGCATTTGAGGGGAGAGGCGCGTAAAGTAATCACTGTAGCCGCCAATGCGCACGACAAGATCGCCGTATGCATCGGGATCCTTTTGCGCACGCTCCAACAGCGTGCGGTCTACGACGTTGATCTGCATTTCAAAGCCACCCCGTGTCATGTATGCACGGATCAAAGCTTTCATCACGTCGATCGAATTCGCTCCCATAGAACTGCGCGAGAACTTCATGTTTACGGCAACACCGCCGATCAACTCGTAATGCTCCCATTTGGTGGAGGAAAGGATCGAAGCTGTGGGACCGTTCTTCTCGCGCCCCTGGCAGGGCCCCGATCCGTCTCCAAGCGGAAAGCCCGCGCGTCTGCCGTCGGGAGTTGCGCCCGTCTCTCTTCCAAACCGCTCGTGCATCACCCAACAGAACACGCTCGGAATCAGCCTTCCATTCGCATGCATGGGTGTATACTTTTGACACTCCTTGACGATATGGTCGATCAAACCGGTAAACAACTCGTCAACCTCGTCGACGTTGTTGCCGTATTTGGGAAGCGCGTTCACCCTTGCCAACAATGCCTCATGTCCCACAAAATCATTTGCAAGACACGCGCAAAGCTCCGACACGGTCAATTCCCGTCTCTCGTAAACAAGCGTTCTCAGCGCATAAAGCGAATCGACAAGATTTGCCATACCGACAAAGCTGGGCATGATCCAATTGTAACGCGCTCCGCCCTTTTCGATATCCACGCCGCGCGCAAGGCAATCATCCACAAAGCAGGAAAGGAGGGGATTGAGGCTGTTTTCCGTCCGGGTGCGGCGAAAATCGTTTTGTGCCTTAAAATTTCGCTCAATAATGCCATCCAATCGGGCAAGCAATGCCTCCATGAGCGCATCAAAATCGGAATGCTCCTCCTGCATCGTATTCAACAAAAGCTGTGCCATGTTAGTATAGGGACTTGCAACCCATACGTTAGAGGACGCCACGGGTGTGATTTCCACGCAGGTGCTGTGAATATAATCGTGCGCCTCATCCGCAGGAACGCCGTAACGCTCCAAGCCCTTGGAGATGACGTCGTCGTTAAAGATCGCGGGGTGGGATCTTCCCTTTGCAAGCAGCTCACACGCCTGCGTCAATATTACATCGGGCATCTCGCTCGTATAGCACAGACCAACAGCGGGATAGACCATGCGGATATCGTCCACCACCTGCATCAGCATCTCAGTCAGATCGTTTGCCACAAGCCTGCCGTCACGATCTCTGCCACCCACCATATAGCCGCTGGATAGTCCGCTGGGGACGCGCACGTTGATTTGAATGCCGAGGCAATCCAAAAGGAGCTGCGCGCGCTCACGCGAAAGAACACCGCGGCGCACGTCATTTTCGTAGTACGGCAGCAGATAGCGGTCGGGATGCCCCAATTGGAATTGCTGACTGCACAGACGCAAGGGGTTAAGGGAAAGGCAAAACGAAATGAAATGCACCGATTGCACCGCTTCGTAAAAGCTGTCTGCCGGTTTGGCAGGGACCTTTTTACAAATGCGCGCAATTTCCAACAGCTCCGCGCGGCGTGTAGGATCCTGCTCCTCTTGCGCCATGGAGTCTGCCCAAGCAGCGTAACGCTCGGAAAGCGCAATCACCGACAAAAGACATTCTTTTGCGGCAAAGTAAAACGCCCTTTGCTCGGTGTTTGCCTGCTCACACAGTACGTCAATGCGCGAAACGATGCCCAAAATCCCCTTGGAAAGCAGAAGCGGATAATCGATCGCCATATGCGAATCCTGCCCCGGACCTGCGCGGCGTGCGCGCTCCTGCGCCACGGGGCGGTACACGTCTGCCCATTCCGCCTTTTCCGCATCGGAGAGGGTGTTTTCAATCGTTCCGACAATCAATTCGTCGGGCGCGATCACGGGCGTCAGCTCCCCAAATGCCGTCGCAAACGCATCGGCATAGCGTGCATACTCCTCCATGCCCTCGTTTTCATGGTATCTTTTGTAAAAACGATAATAAAATTCATCGTTGCTGTGCGTATGCTTCATTGCCGCGCAACGCAGTGCTTCCAAACGTTTCATGTCGACCTCCAAAGCAAAGAATTATGCTGTTTTTACAGGCGATGTTTTACGTCCCGCGCGTGCATGGATCAAATAATAAACGCCGTAAAATGCCGCTATGTAAAGCAGGAATAAAAGAATCACGCCCATGGGGTAAAGAATGGGATGCCCTCCTACCAGATTGTAGAGGATATCGTAGGGTGTTCCGTCACCGCGCACCAAAAACATGTAGTTGTAATCCAAAAGTCCGTTTGCGATCATAGCACAGACGGCGAAGCCGAGTAAAACCGCAAAGGTGATGGGGAGATTCTTCCGCTTCAGGCTCGCCATGCCCGAAATACCAATGTAGAGAGAGGAAAATCCGGAAATGGAATGCGTAATGCCCGACACCACGTTGTCGAAGGAAAGAACGGGATAGGAGCCGTAGTTATTCCCTGCCCCGTACGTTCCAAGCACCGCACCCAACAGCCCGAAGATCAAAACAAAATCCAGCGCCGCCTCGCGCACACGCCCCTTAGAAAAGGCGGCAAGCGGAATGGCGATCAGCAAAATGCTGCACATAAACAGCGGAAGCGTGTACAGCCACGCCCACGGATCCTTGCCGCGAAAGCAGAGCAGAACAATTTTGAACAGTTCAAAGGAGTCGATCAGAATTGCCGCCGTAACGAGCACACGATTTTTTTGCCGCTCGTCGGCGTGTCGGTTTCTTCTCCCCAATACAATAGCAAGACATGCCATAATCGCCATTAACGCAGTGACAAATAAAATGTGCTCAAGGGACATAAAGCCCTCAGGCTCGCGTGCATAACCGTCCCAACCGAAAAATTCCTTCATAATGCTTCTCCAATCCTTTTTTAATCTTTTGGGAATCAATGGGATCGTACGATGAACGTGGGGTATCGCGATGCATAAAAAATTTTACATTCTCAGGTCAAAATAAGTGGTAACCGAGTTCACATGCTTTTGGAGTGTTCTTGCATCCACGCGCAAAACAGGATCCTTCGTTCGTGCAAGCGTCTCTTCGCACATATCGGTGCGGTAAAAGCAATATTCCACCAAAAGCGGCTCGGAATACGGAATGCAGGTCACCTCACTGCGTTTTTGCAGGGAGCGGCAAACGGTATCGTAAAGGATTTGATCGGCGTTTGGATAAGTGGTTGCCACGTTGCGGCAGGTCGCGTTTTTCACCGCGCCGACGACAATGCTCGGCACGTATTCCCTTGCCTGCTTACAAGCAACCTCGTCACCGACAAGCCCCACAACGGGAACGCCGTAACGGGCACAAACAATGGCATGGAGTGAAAATTCGCTCATTTCTACTCCATTGACCTTAATGGAAAAGATCTCTTTGGAGGAAATGGTATGATCGAGAAAGCCGCCGACTGTTCCCGCTCTTGCGTGTGCACCGAGCTCGACCATGCAATCGATTTTGCCCTCTTGCAACAGTTGACACCAATCTGCGATCGTGCACTTCACAGCACGCGGATCGATCTGCGCCTCCTTGACGTTTCCGCCGCCGCCGTGACCGTCCAGATAATATACCAGATCGGCACCGCTGTCAAAGCACGCCTTGACGGCAAGATTGATCTCGGCGCAAAGCAGCGCGCAGGAGTGCGCATAGCGTTCGCTCCCACGTTCCATATCCTCAATGGAATCCACGCCCGCAACGCCCTCCAGATCCGTTAACAGAAATACGTTCAACCGTTTTTGCATGATGCACTCCTTTTGGCGTTGCGCAAAGAAAGCTTTATGCAACGCGCCATAATAATCGTATGATATCTTATTATATCGCACCTTTTCATGTTTGTCAACAGAAAGCGACATTTTTGTTGGCGCGTGACAAACACAAATAAATATCCACCCGCCATAGCGGGTGGTATTTCAGTTTCGGGCATAGCCCTAATACTACTGGCTACGCACAAGTGCGCTTTTTATTGGCCTGCCAGCCACGCAATCATTACTTGCTACTCGTAAACGAGTTTCAACCAAAGCCTTCCTCCGAAGAGGAAAGCGGCAAAGCCGCGTCAAGATCGCCGTTGGCGACTTGCGGGGGACCGCTTGCGGTGGAAGGAGCCTGCGTGCATACTGACTTTTTATGTTCTTTGGATAGAGTATTTTGTTGAAAAATCAAAAAACATAACAGACACATTGAACATAAGTTTTCTTACTGCTCGCACTCTCCCTCAGTCACCTTCGGTGACAGCTCCCTCTCGGAAGGAGCCTTTGGCATGCTCCTACTCTTTATTCGATT
>JAFTKJ010000067.1 GCA_017453305.1 Clostridia bacterium | reverse complement strand
CCGACAAGCGGCTGCCACCTTCTCCGCCGGAGAAGGCTGTCGGGATAGTGCGCAAAATAAAATCAGTTCTCCATCCAAGCAATATTTCTTTCAAAAATGCAGTTCAAAATTCACACGCTCTAAAGCGGCTATGGTTAGCCTTCCCCAGCGGGGAAGGTGCCGAGGAACGAGGCGGATGAAGAGAGCCTTGATATGCTTTGATTCAGTAGCTATATCTGCTAGTTCATCTGTTTGTATTTGTATCTTACCCAATTATGTAAGAGCAAACAAACTGCACAGCCGTCCCTCCTCATCCGTCAGCCGACAAGCGGCTGCCACCTTCTCCGCCGGAGAAGGCTGTCGGGATAGTGCGCAAAATAAAATCAGTTCTCCATCCAAGCAATATTTCTTTCAAAAATGCAGTTCAAAATTCACACGCTATAAAGCGGCTATTGTTAGCCTTCCCCAGCGGGGAAGGTGGCGGCGTAGCCGACGGATGAGGAGAGCCTTGATATGCTTTGATTCGATATCCCTATTTGATCGAAAAACTATTCTACAGGCATTTTCACCCCTCTTTTTCCTTTTCAGCCTATGCGAAACAGAAACGAGGGGTGAGCCTGCGTATTATTTTCAGATTTTCTTGATTACTTCAGCAATTTCTGCAGCTCGGGAACCAAGTCACAAGCTTCCCAAGGCATTGCAAGATCCTCGCGTCCCATGTGACCGTATGCCGCGATCTGACAGTAGATCGGACGGAGCAGATCAAAACGCTTGATGATCGCAGCGGGGCGCAGATCGACGAGTGCGTTGATCGCGTCCTCAATCGCACCTTCGGCAACCTTTGCGCTTCCAAAGGTGTCCACGCGAACCGACACGGGCTTTGCCACACCGATTGCGTAGGCAAGCTGTACCTCACATTTGTCTGCCAAGCCTGCCTTGACCACGTTCTTTGCCACGTAGCGAGCCGCATACGCCGCAGAACGGTCTACCTTCGTGGGATCCTTGCCCGAGAATGCTCCGCCGCCGTGACGTGCATATCCGCCGTAGGTATCAACAATGATTTTTCTTCCCGTCAGTCCCGTGTCACCTGCAGGGCCGCCTACCACAAAGCGTCCCGTGGGGTTGATGTAGATCTTGGTTGCACCGTCCATCATATCGGCGGACACGATGGGCTTGATCACCTCACGGATCAGGTCCTCGCGGATCTGCTCGGACGAAACATCGGCGCTGTGCTGAGACGAAATAACGATGGTATCTACGCGAACAGGCTTGTCCTGCTCGTCATATTCCACGGTCACCTGCGTTTTTCCGTCGGGACGCAGGTAGGACAGAGTACCGTTCTTTCTGACCTCGGTTAGTCTCTTTGCAAGTGCATGAGAGAGCGAGATCGGAAGCGGCATCAATTCGGGGGTTTCGTTGCAAGCGTAACCAAACATAAGTCCCTGGTCACCCGCACCCGTATCCAAGCCGTCGGTGTCGGTTCCCTCTTTTGCTTCCAAGGATTTATCAACGCCCATTGCAATGTCGGGAGACTGTGCGTGAAGCGAGGTGATTACCGCGCAGCTATCGCAGTCAAAGCCGTATTTTGCGCGGTCGTAGCCGATCTCGCGCACCGTTTCACGAACGATATTCTGGATATCGATCTGTGCCTTGGTGGTCACTTCTCCCATCACACAAACAAGTCCCGTGGTGCAGAAGGTTTCGCAAGCCACGCGCGACATGGGATCCTGACGAAGCATTTCGTCCAGAATCGCATCGGAAATCTTATCGCTGATCTTATCGGGATGTCCCTCGGTCACCGATTCACTGGTAAATAATTTTCTGTTCATTTTCTTTCTTCTCCTGTTGAAAAGGTATTCTAAAACATATCTTTTCCCTTGCGTGCAACAAAAAAGCTCCGCAAAATGGGAGCTTTTTGGCTCTCATCTAACAGGAATTAGCACCTTACCCCACGGCAGGTTGCTGTAACATCATCGTGCCTGTCACTACGTTACTCTTGATAAGATATATTTTATTGTTTATAGTATAGCATACCGCTTGACAAATTGCAAGAGGATTTTACAAAAAATATGCGTTTTGCGTTTGTTTTTTACATCGAACGCGCATCAAAGAAGCTGTTCTGCACTTTTTTCAGATAAGGCTTTCCGTTAAAGGAAACCGACCACAAGAGGGCGCTGTTCAAGCGGAACGCAAACCGAACGCGTTTTCCGACAAGGCTTTCGCGGCTTTCCTTTTCGCGCCAAGCAACGGGAGCATCGGTTGCACATCCGCACATCGGTATACAATCGTCAAAGGTATACCCGGCAATCGCGCCGCCGTCTGCATCCAGAACCGCCATGGCAAATTCTCCGCGCGCGGCGTTGTAATTGACAAAAATATCGTCACTTTCCATCAAAACAGGCTTGGTGTACACGATGCTGCTTTTTCCAAAGCCCTCCACGGCAACAAAGCCGTCCTTGGGGATCTCATAAAAAACGGTGTTGCAGAATTTATCATCTTTGGGGTACGAGCTTCCGTGTGCAATGCGGGAAGCTCCGCCGCACAGAATCGTTCTGCCGTCTGCGGTGTCACAAACATTGAGCAGCCAAAGCTGACTGCAGCCGTATTCGGGAGGTAACGGACGCTGTGCCACGGGAGAGAGTCCTGTGGGAGAGAAATGAATTCCGTCGTGGCTGTAGTACAGATCGTTTTCCATATATCCGCCCATATCCGAAAAATCGGCTTGCCCGATATCGGTCATAAAGCGCCACAAAAGCCCATAAAAAACGCCATCCGCTTCGCTGACTCCCAAAGCATAATACTGCATTCCCTCACCCTGTGCCGACATGGGATGCAAAATGATCTCGGGTTGACTCCAAGCTTCAAAATCCTTGGAGCGCATCACCGCAATTCGGCGATCCATCACCGCCGCGCGCATGGTGATCACGTATTCTTCGGTATGGCGGTTGTAATAAAGGCTGTTGTAGGTGTCGCTGTAGTCTCCGTAAATCTGCTTCATATCGAAAAAGGAGATTCCGTCCTCCGAGCGCGCCGTGAACATACAGCGTGCGGTGCGATCGTTTGCCCGAAAATTACCTGCCAGCAGATATTGCCCTGTTTTCTCATCCCACATCACCGAACAGCCGTGGATGCCGTTTTCATCCAAGCCCGTGATCGAGAGCAGCTCGGCTTTTCCGCTTGTAAAATCCTCCACCCGATCGGCTTGTGCCAGAATCAGCTCGCGCACCTCGGTGCCGGCACCGCTTTTCGGAACCTCATAATACAAACGGTACTTCCCCGCCTTGTGATCGTAAAAGAACGAGGTGTAGGTCTGCAGGCGATCGGTTCCGTCATAAAATTCGCCCAGCTTCTTCGGCTGAAAACGGCGGCGCACCGTTCCCGGGCGGGCGGCAATATAGTAATCGTCAAAAAAACAAAGCTTTGTTTTCATGGTTGAAGCGTCCTTTCGGTTGATTGTTCTCATTATACCAAACCGAATCAAACCTGTCAAGTGAAAATGTATTTTAAAATAAAGATCCCCTCCCACGGACGATCAACGCACAATTTTAAAAATTCGCGCTACCCTTTTAGCCTTCCCCAGTGGAGAAGGCTTTTTGATAGTGCGTGACCGCAAATCGGTGCGCCTGTCTATGATCGCAAGGGAAACCCATGGTCTTCTGCGGAATGTTACACCTCATCCACCGCTTACGCGAGAACCCCCAAAACTCACAAGTTCGTTTCGGGGAACCCCGCTGCGGTCCCCCTTCTCCTCAAGGAGAAGGCTTTCATGAATCAGCCGCTTGAATCGATTATAGGATAGCCATTTTGTATTATTCAATTTTATTAAAGGTATTATTGCGGTACTGTCGTAGTATTACTACATGAAAAGCAAAGGAAAACATTGCCAAAGGTAGTCATGACCACCAGCCGTGCTGGTGGCTTGGACAAGCCCCCTTGGGGCATTTCACACGCTGAACCTATAGGCTCGTCGAATGATCCGCCACTTGCGGAAGTTACCCCACTGCCACAGATGTGGCAACTATCCTTTAGCCTCCCTTGTGTAAAGGGAGGTGGCACGACGACGGGGTTCCCCGAAGCGAGGTTACGAGCTTTGGGGGTTCGCGGCTATGTCGTGACGGAGGGATTGTTTTATCGTTCTTTTTCACGAGTACAATCCCTCAGTCAGCTTCGCTGACAGCTCCCTTTACACAAGGGAGCCTCCGCTGCGGCGGGAACTGTGCAAAGCGAAAGCTTTTTGGAACCACCAGCTCTGCTGGTGGTTTTCGTTATACAAGAACTTTGAGAGCCTTCTCCTTGAGGAGAAGGGGGACCGCGGAGCGGTGGATGAGGTGTTAAAGAATTAGATTGTTGCTTCGCTCAGGATGACGTGCTGACAGAGGTGTAACAAATATCTTTTGTGTTTGTAGTGGTCATTGATTATAAACATTTGCCGCATATCCGTCTATGTGTCATCCTGAGCGAAGCCGAAGTTTTGGTGAAAGAGTGAGTGCGAAGCACGACAATTTGAGCCAAAACCAAGGAGCTAGCGACGCAGGGATCTCGTATCGACTTTTGTTGGCTTGCCGTGTAGAGTGTAATTCTTTACATCCGTAACACCTCATCCGCCTCGTGCCTCGGCACCTTCTCCTCAAGGAGAAGGCTCTCAAAATTCCTGCCCATGGCAAGGATGATCTTGGCTTTTGATGCGTTTTTACTTTACGATTTCAAATTGTTTTGAATCTTACAAAATGGCTGTACTTTAACCTATTCAAGCGGAAGATTCATGGAAGCCTTCTCCTTGAGGAGAAGGGGGACCGCAGCGGGGTTCCCCGAAACGAACTTGTGAGTTTTGGGGGTTCTCGCAGAGCGGTGGATGAGGTGTTATAGAAACATCTCTTTCGAAAACTCAATGAATTTTCATTTTTCTCGGTATTGACAAAGCAAAAATAAAATGGTATAATGAGTCTGCGAAACAAACTAAATAAACAGATTTTGGTATTTTTTGCGATGGGATTACTATACCCTTTTTTGGGTGTACCCTACTCATGTGAATTTAGCAAAAACGCAGATTCCACATGAGTAGGGTGGCCAAATCCATTCTGTTTAGGTTTGTTTCGCAGCAATCGGGGTTTGCGTTTTTCGGTGCGTAGCTTCGGTTGCGCACCTTTTTGTTTTAATTTTGTTTTTTAATTGACAAAATTAAAAAATGATGGTATAATAAATTTGCTACACAAAACCAAATAAAACGAAAAGATGGTATTTTTACGGGAGAATAATACCCTTTTTGTGCATACTATTTTTGAATTTTTCAAAAATGCAAATTCCACAGGTAGTATGCAGGATACCATTCTCATTTATCTGGTTTTGTGTAGCAGCAATCGGGGTTTGCGTTTTTCGGTGCGTAGCTTCGGTTGCGCACCTTTTTGTTTTGGGAGTGATTCAATGATCATCACCTTTTGCGGACACGCGCAGTACACAGAATCGGAGACCGACCGACAAAAGCTCCTTTCCCTGTTTGCCCAATTGATCGGAGACCGCCCTGCCCTGTTATATTTGGGAGGCTACGGCGGCTTTGATGCGTTTGCCCGAAAATGCGGTAAGCTCTATCAGAAAACGCACCCCAACACAAGGCTGGTCTTTGTAACGCCCTACATCACCGAATCTTATCAAAAGAATCATTTGGGTGAGAAAAAGGATTTATATGACGAAATTCTCTATCCCGGCTTGGAGGATAAACCGCTGAAATTTGCGATCTCATACCGCAACAAGTGGATGGTCGAGCAAGCCGATTGTGTAATCGCATATATCACTCATGATTGGGGCGGAGCTTACCAAGCATACAAGCACGCCAAGCGCAAAAAAAAGAAGTTATTTAATATAGCAAGCAAAGGAATTTGAAATTATGGCAACAAAGAACACAAAGATTGAACCGATAGAAATCACCGCAGATAAGATGGAACATTTGGGGAGCGAATACTATTATATAAGACATATTTTCAACGCATTAAGGGAACATAAAGAAT
>JAFTKJ010000066.1 GCA_017453305.1 Clostridia bacterium | reverse complement strand
GGGGCTGAGTCATTCAGATGCAGAAGACGTGATCCCGCCATCGTCGCCGTACAAAGGTACGGCAGAGGGCGGGAGCGCGGCTAAAAAACACACATAAAATATGAAATCCGTAAGGATTTCTACCTTAAAAACCGCTTTCTCTATCTTTTCGACAGAAAAAGCGGTTCGTTTTTCTCTTATTTTGCTTGTGTGTTTTTGTTCTGCGCTAAATGACTCAGCCCCGTTTTTACGGTAACTGATAAAAGGAAAGGGGATACGATCAGACTACACCGTACGCGAGCATTGCGTCGGCAACCTTGAGGAAGCCCGCAATGTTGGCACCTGCAACGAGGTTGCCCTCCATGCCGTACTTCTTTGCAGCGGCAACGGAGCTGTCGTAGATGTTCTTCATGATGTCCTTCAGCTTTGCGTCGACCTCAGCCGCGGACCAGCTGTAACGCATGGAGTTCTGAGACATCTCAAGACCGGAAACTGCAACGCCGCCTGCGTTGACTGCCTTAGAGGGAGCAACGACCACGCCGTTTGCCTGCAGGTATGCAACAGCCTCATTGGTGGTAGGCATGTTGGAAACCTCAACGTAGTACTTCAGACCGTTTGCAACCATCTTCTTTGCGTCATCCAAATTGACCTCGTTCTGGGTAGCGCAAGGCATGATAACGTCAACCTTTTCGCCCCAAGGCTTTTGTCCTGCAAAGAAGGGAACACCGAATTTCTCTGCGTAGTCCTCTACGCGGTTGCGGCAGGATGCACGCATTTCAAGCATATAGTCGATCTTTTCCTGGGTAGCAACGCCGTCCTTATCGTAGACGTAGCCATCGGGACCGGAAATGGTAACAACCTTACCGCCCAGCTCATTGATCTTGATAACGGTACCCCAAGCAACGTTACCGAAGCCGGAGATTGCAAAGGTCTTACCCTTGACTTCCTCACCGTAGGTCTTAAGCATTTCTGCGGTGTAGTAAACGGCGCCAAAGCCGGTTGCCTCGGGACGGATCAGAGAACCGCCGTAGGAGCGGCCCTTACCGGTAAGAACGCCGGTGAACTCGTCGCGCAGTCTCTTGTACTGACCAAACAGATAGCCGATCTCGCGTGCGCCTACGCCGATGTCACCTGCGGGAACGTCGGTGTCGGGACCGATGTACTTTTGCAGCTCAGTCATAAAGCTCTGGCAGAAACGCATTACCTCTCCGTCGGACTTGCCCTTGGGGTCAAAGTCGGAGCCGCCCTTACCGCCGCCCATGGGAAGACCCGTCAGGGAGTTCTTAAAGGTTTGCTCAAAGCCGAGGAACTTGATAATGCTCTCATTTACGGAAGGATGGAAGCGAAGACCGCCCTTGTAAGGACCGATGGCGCTGTTGAACTGAAC
The DNA here is from genome assembly GCA_017453305.1 of Clostridia bacterium. Lineage (GTDB taxonomy): Bacteria > Bacillota > Clostridia > Oscillospirales > CAG-272 > UMGS1865. The sequence continues at coordinate 7,292 of JAFTKJ010000066.1, read as the reverse complement.
GCGGAAGCCGCGGTTGACCTGAACCTTGCCGTTGTCATCCACCCACGGAACGCGGAACTTGATGATTCTTTCGGGCTCTACCATCATGTCGATGATGCCCTTTTCGATGTAAACGGGGCTTTGTTCCACAACGGGCTCCAAAGACTCCAGCACCTCGCTGACGGTTTGGTGGAACTCGCTCTCACCGGGGTTGCGCTGAATGACGTCAGCCAACACCTTCTTCAAATATTCGTTTTTAATGCTCATGGTATTTTCCTCCTTATTGGAGCACTTTTTGCAAGTTGAAGCGGTCGATCATGCAAAAAAGCAGAATTTTTGGCACTCATCATCACAAAAAACACTCTTTTTACACCATAATTATAATACAGATGCTGCAACTTGTCAACTGTTTTTTTGCAAAAAGGGATGCCAAACGCTTGATTTTTTTATAACAAAGGGGCTGTCACATTTGACGAGACCGAAAAAGCCCGTGGCGTAAAGAAAAAAGTCCCGCTCGCCGTCAAAAACGACAAATGGGACAGGATAAGGTTGAATTTCTTCGAAATTCTCCAAATATTTACGGGCTTTTTCTATCGCCGCTTTTGGGGCTCGACGTACCCTCGTACGCCTCACGCCCCAAAATCGACGATTCTCGCCTAAATCTGACTAGCCCCTATGTGTGTGTCTCAAATTTTGCATTTGAGACACCCCCGTGATGTATTATTTTATCTCGGAAAGCAATGCCCCGCGGTCATATGCGGTGCAGATGTTTTCAAACAAGTTTTTTACAAACAGTCCGTTGTTGTCGTTTTCCAAAATTTGGTCGGCAGGGAAGGCTTGAATTGGCAACGTGCGATAGATCATATTGATCAGCTTGGTGTGCGGTGTTGCGGTCTTGACGGTGCAGATCGGTGTCTCTTCCGAACGGATCGCCGCTACGCAATCCCACAGCTTGCGGAAGGTGTCGGCAAACGGGTTGCCATATGTTTTGACTTCTCCGTTTTTGAAGTAAGCGGTGATCTGTGATCCCTCCGCCTCGGAAAAACGCACCTCTGCATTTTCAAACCGATAAATAAATTCCGGCTCACGAACCTTTTCGGTTGCGTGGGATGCCGCAAAGTAGAGCGTGTCTCCCACCGTGGTTTGAATGCGGAGGGTGCAGGTATCAAAGTTTTCAATGTCGTTGGCACGCAAACAATCGCCCGTTACCTCTGCGGCTTCTGCGGCGCTTTCCATGTCCTTGCCCAAAAGGAAGAGCATATTGTGCACGTAATGCGCGCAGGCATTGGATGCAACGGAGTCCAAAATCATGACACCGTCACGGCTGATCTTACCGCCCCAGCCCGTGCCTCGTGCATAGTAAGCGCGGTTGCGCGGCCAGCAGACCAAGGTTTTCAACAGAACGGGAGCTCCGAGCTTGCCCGACAGAACGTCCTCCTTCAGCGCGCGAATGGCGGCAGAGAAGGACCATTGATAGCCGATGGCAATGAACTTGTTGTGCTTCTTTTCTGCGGCGCGCATCAGCTCTGCCTCCTCAGGTGTGGGAGCCAGGGGCTTTTCGCAAAGCACGTAGGAGCCGTGCTCCAAGGCGCAAATGCTCTGTTTGCAATGCAGGAAGGGAGGTGTGCAGATTACGGCAAGGTCTGCCGTGTGCGCGTTGTAAAATGCTTCCATCGTATCGTAAACGGGGATGCCGGCTTGCAGGATCTTCTCTTTGTCGGTGCAAGCGTCAAAATAAGGATCTACAACACCTTCCCACACAACGTTGTGCTCAGCGCTGTGCTCCAAAAGCTGATGTACGTATAGCGAGCCGTAGCCGCCCGCACCTACTAAAAGAATTTTCATAGTGATATCTCCTTACATGATGGTGACCGTGTTGTGCTGATTTGCAGCTTTCTTTGCAGCAAGCGCCACACGTGTCAGATAAAAGATCTCGTCAGCCTCCATCACGGGAGTGCCGTTCAAAAAGGACTCCAACAGCTCGGGAGCTTCGGTGGGGGTGATGATTTGCACGCCGTTTTGGTTGATCAAATGGATCTTTCCGTCCCTCACCTCCAAAACGCCCCTGGTGCCTGCACAACGAATGCGGTCGTCGCCGTGCGTGGGAGCGGCTTCCGGACGGTAGTAATCAAGGTTGACCGATGCCATGACGCCGTCCTCCATTTCAAATTGACAGAGCGCCGTCATGTCGGGGGAGCCGCAGGTCTGTGCCGTCACGCGCAAAAAGCGCTTGCGCGAAAATGCGTACACCCAATCGATGGCGTGAATGCCCACCCACGGAATGGTGCCGCCGTAAAGGTCGGGATCGGAATACCAAGCAGGGCGCTTGCCAAAGCGGTAGCTCTTTTGCGCCGTCATCAAGCGCACCTCACCGATCGCGCCCTCGCGTACCATTTTTGCGCCTTGATAGAAGGCGGGATCGCAACGCAGATAGTGCATCGCACCAAAGCGGATGCCGCTCTTGCGTACTGCTTTTTCCACCCGATCAAGCTCGTCCAGCGTGGTTGCTACGGGCTTTTCGGAAAAAACGTCAATGCCGCGTGCGGTACATTCCAAAATGACCTGCGAGGTCAAGCCGAACACGGGGGAAACCACCGCAAGATCGGGGCACACCTTGTCCAGCATTTCGGTATAGGAGGGATAAAAGGGGATCGCTTCGTCAAAAGAGGCAGTCATATTTTCGTGGGAGCTACCGGGGGCTACGCCGCAAAGCTCGACGTCGGGGCGTTGCTTTAAAACGCTGTACGCCTGCATGGAGTGACCGCACATTCCAATAAAACAAACTTTCATTTTAGATACCTCAATTCTTTCAGTCATCGTGTTCTACGTACATTACAATATCGCTCTGCCAGCCGCCCGTGTGCGCTCCGTACATACCCTCGTGCCAATAAACGGGGAGGTTGTCCTGCGCATAGATTGGCACGACGGGACGCCAGATCTTGATCCCTTTCTCCAAAGGAATCGAGCGAATGGTCGTTTCAAGGCGGTAGCTTTTGCCCCAATCGGTGGATAGATAACTCTCCAGCACGCGGCTTTTACCGTCAAAGCGCGCAAGATAGATGCGGTTGGTGCAGGTAGGTGCGGGATCGTTTGGATGGAGTCCCGCCTCTCCAACGCCGTAATAATAATTCATGCCGCCAAGATAAGTCTGGGAGCCGTCGCGCATCGTTACGGGGGCGAGAAATTCTCCGCCCGAGGCAATGGGCTCCGAGCGGTTCCATTTTCCGTTTCTCCACGTTGCGGAATAATACGTGATTGTTTCGGGTTCGTCCAACACAAAGCTTGCAAAGCCTACGCGATAGGGCAGGGTGGGGGCGGTGGTAAGCAGACGCACCGTAGTGCCGTCGGGGGAGTCATATACCTTGACCAGGGATTCCAAATCGATTTTGTCACCTTCGTAAAGATTGACACCGGTCTTCTCTCCGTCCATGGTCAAAAGGTTTCCGTCGGCGTCAAAAATGCCGCTGCGGATGCTGTGATCCTGCGAAATGCGCGGATGCCCGTAAACGGTAAACAGCCATTGCTCGCGCACGCCGTGTGTATCCTGCTTGCCCGTTTGTGCCGTGCAAGCCAGCATGCGGTGGGAGTCAAAGTAGAAAAGACCGCCCTTGGTGGATTCCAAAAAAACGGTAGGATCGCTCCAGCTTTTTCCCACGTCCTTTGAATAGCGGAACTCCCAGGTCACGCCGCGCACCCGTGCAAAGAGCCATAGCTCGCCGCGTGTGGTGTTCTCAAAGAGCTGTGCATAGGTGACAGCCTCGGCATACTCCAATTTTTGCACAGGGCCAAACGAAAGAATATCGTACGGACGTTCGGTCACGCGGTAATACAGAGCGTGTCCCGTCCCGTGTCCCGTGTACGCGACCACAATGGTGCCGTTTTCCATGACGCAAACCGATGGGGCGTTATGCTCGTCCGCATAGTTACAGTTGAGGCGGCAAAGGCAGACGTCACGCGAAGGGCTGCGACTGCACTTGGCGTCAAATTCCTTGATGTGGATCTCGCCCATGTCGGTGCAATAAACGATATAGGTCATGCCGTTGTTACCCACCATAGATTGCTCGTGAATCCACCAATCGGTGTTGGCTCGTTTGATGCGGCACTCCTTAGCGCGCGTCAGATCGATCATATAAAAAACTCCTCCGTTCGCTGCTTTTATCTGCCTTTCAGTATATCACAGTTTTTGGATTGAAAAAACCTAAAAAACGTTCAAAAAGGGTTGATTTTCGAAACAATATGTGCTATTATATCATTGGAGGTGATCGAATGTTTTTTTGCGATCCAAACCGCACCTATCAGATTCTCGGCGTTTATCGTGTCACACGAAACGAACCGTTTGACCGCGCCGTGGAGGGGCGCGACTATACGTCTATCGGTTTTCGCCTGCGCGGAGGCAGCTATTTTTCGACACAGGAAGGTATAACGAGTGTTGGTAGCGGATGCATCGTTTACATTCCGCGCGGTGTCAGCTACCGCCGCCACACCGAGCAGACGGAGGAGCTGATCATTCTGCACCTGAACTGCCACGGAGAGGATGACGGTGAAATTTCGGTCTTTGAGCGCTCGGATACCAGGGATCTCTTTCTGCAGATGCTTGCAACGTGGGAGTCCGGAAGGACGGGAAAACGAAACCAATGTATGTCGCTTTTGTACCGCATTTTTGAAACGTTGGAGCGTGAGCAAACAATCGATCGTCCAACTCCTCCGCCTGCCATTGAGGCGGGGGTGGAGCACTTGTGGAGAAATTACCGTGATCCCTCGCTTTCCGTTTCATATCTTGCATCTCTTTCTCACGTCAGCGAGGTCTACTTTCGTCGTTTGTATTATGCTACGTACGCGGAATCTCCGTGGCAGACCGTGCTTTCCATGCGCTTTGCTTATGCTTGCGATTGCTTGCGCTCGGGGTATTACAGCGTCACGGAGATCGCCCTTCTATGCGGATTTTCAGACGTCAAATATTTTCGCACGGCATTTCGAAAGCAGTTTGGAAAGACGCCCACGGAGTACGTGCAAGGCGGCTTGTAGTTGAAATTTTCTTTGCACTCAGGTGCGAAAAATCTCGCAAAGTCTTCGTGCCACCTCGCTTGAGGGGGCACAGAGCGGTAAACGGTATTCCGCGCGGCAGAGTCCCATTTGCGATGCTACAAACTTGACGGGGATCGGATTGACCTCCCAAAACAGCGCCTGCATTTGCGCAAGACAACTCTTTTGCCGTTGGTAAGCGAGCCGAAAATCTCCTGCGGCACACAGTCGGCAGATCTCCGCCATTTTTCGGGGATAGAGATTCGCGTAAACCGATATCGTACCGCATGCTCCAAGACGCATGGAGGATACCGTTTGGTGGTCGTTTCCGCTGTAAACGTCCAAGCGGTCGCCGCATTCTGCACATAAGGCCTCCAAAAGTCCAAGGTCGCCGCTTGCCTCCTTGACTGCAACGATATTGGGGTGCGCGGCAAGCTCACGGTAGTGTGCCATGGTCATATGAAAGCCGGTGCGCGAGGGTACGTTGTAAAGGATCAAGGGCTTGGGCGAGGCGTCTGCCAGCGCCTGATAATGCAGAACGATGCCGCGATCGTTGGCTTTATTATAGTAGGGCGTAACCGCCAGAACGGCATCCGCGCCCCCTTCGCACACGGCGGCGATGCGCTCCTTTGCGTGCGAGGTACAGTTGGAGCCGCCGCCTGCCAAAAGCGGCACTCTGCCTTTGATCTGTTCCTTGGCAAACGAGATCAGCGCGGTGTATTCTTCAATGCTGAGGGTCGAACCCTCGCCCGTGGTCCCTGCCAGCAAAAGTGCGCCAACTCCTGCGCCGATCTGTATTTCAATTATATTTTTCAAGGCTTCATAGTCGATCGCACCGTGTACAAACGGAGTGATCAATGCAGTGGCAACGCCCTTGAATACGGTCTTTTTCTCCATGCTCATAAAAAGAACCTCCTTTTTGCTTTTTGTTTTTGCCAAAGTGATTTTTGCAAAAACGGTTGCAAATCAAAGTGCTTTGATGTATAATGTAATGGCTACCGACAAAGATGCGGATAGTACAGTATATGATCCACACGCAAAAATGCGAACGATAAAAGATTTTTAAAAGGATTACAAAATGATGAAAAACGCAATTGTCAATCAACTGCCCGAAACAAATTTGCGCACGGCAGATTTTTATTACGATCTGCCCGAGGAGCTGATTGCACAGCATCCCATGGAAAAACGGGACACGTCTCGGCTGATGGTTCTGGACCGTGCAAGCGGCGAGCTTTCGCATCGCCATTTCTATGATATTCTGGACTACCTGAAGGAAGGGGACGTGCTGGTCATCAACGATTCCAAGGTTATTCCCGCACGTCTGTACGGACATGTCGAGGGCAGGGAAGAGGCACTCATCGAGCTGCTTCTGCTTCGCCAGCACGAGCTGGATACCTGGGAGTGCTTGGTCAAGCCCGGCAAGCGCGCACGTATTGGCATGAAGCTGACGTTTGGCGATGGGCTTTTGTTGGGAGAGGTGACCGACATCGTCGAGGAAGGCAACCGTCTCATTCGTTTCTCTTATGACAAAGAAAAATACGCAAACATTTACGATATTTTGGCACAGATTGGTCTGATGCCCCTGCCGCCCTACATCACCGAAAGACTTGCGGATAATAGCCGCTATCAAACGGTCTACGCGCGCGAGGAGGGCTCGGCGGCAGCTCCCACCGCGGGCTTGCATTTTACCCCCGAACTCCTCACACGTATCCGCGAAAAGGGAGTTCAAATCGCGCCCGTGATGCTGCACGTGGGCTTGGGAACCTTTCGCCCCGTTAAGGAAGAAAACATCACCGACCACGTGATGCACACCGAATTTTTCTCGGTTCCCGAGGAGAGCGCACGCATCATCAACGAATGCAAAGCCGCAGGCGGGCGTCTCATTTGCGTTGGAACGACGTCCTGCCGCACCATTGAGAGCGTTGCGCGCGAGGACGGAACTATCCCCGCAATGAGTGGTGACACGGGTATTTTCATCTACCCGGGCTATAAATTCAAGGCGATGGACGCACTCATCACCAATTTCCACCTGCCCGAGAGCACCCTTCTGATGCTCGTCTCTGCCTTTTACAATAAAGAAAAGGTGATGGAGGCGTATGAGACAGCGGTAAAAGAGAAGTATCGCTTCTTTAGTTTTGGAGATGCGATGCTGATAGAATAAAAGAAATTTTTGCATGAAATAACAAAAACAAAGGTGATACTTATTCAAAGTTACCAATTGGCAATTGCAATAGCCGATTGGTAACTTTTCTTACACCGTAAATTGTTCGTCAAAATGCACAAAATGACTT
>JAFTKJ010000065.1 GCA_017453305.1 Clostridia bacterium | reverse complement strand
AATCGAATAAAGAGTAGGAGCATGCCAAAGGCTCCTTCCGAGAGGGAGCTGTCACCGAAGGTGACTGAGGGAGAGTGCGAGCAGTAAGAAAACTTATGTTCAATGTGTCTGTTATGTTTTTTGATTTTTCAACAAAATACTTTATCCAAAGAACATAAAAAGTCAGTATGCACGCAGGCTCCTTCCACCGCAAGCGGTCCCCCTTCCTCTCGGAGGAAGGCTTTGGTTGAAACTCGTTTACGAGTAGCAAGTAATGATTGCGTGGCTGGCAGGCCAATAAAAAGCGCACTTGTGCGTAGCCAGTAGTATTAGGGCTATGCCCGAAACTGAAATACCCCCCGTTTTACGGGGGGATATTTATTGCTCTTACCGCTCCGAAAATTCGGAAAATTGCTTGACTTTTTTACAAAGATGTATTATAATGAAACCATACCCTCAACGCTCCGCCGTACGGTAGCGGAGCAAAAACAGTAAAGGAGAATCGACATGAAGAAAACAAGCAGAATTCTTGCAATCGTCCTGGCATTGGTCATGGTCCTTCCCCTGCTCTATTTGCCTACGTTTGCCGAAGCCTCCGAGCCGGCTTACGGAAAGCTGGACGCAGACACGTTTACCGTTGGTGCTACGCTGACAGCGGCAGACGGCTTTACTTTGGCTCCACCCTTTAACAAGGTTGTGGAGCGCGACGGTAGAAAGGTCATTCGTTTGCCCATTCTTTGTACGGACACAGCAAACCTCAAAACCGCGCCCACCAACAGAGGCCAGTATTTCCAGATCAAGCACAAGGCGTTCTCCACCACCGAGGACACCTCTGTAAAGGTTGATCTTTACATGCACGGTGTAAAGGGAAGCAACCCGAATATTGGTATCTGGCTGCGCAAGGTAGGGTATAAGAATGCCTCCGGTACAGCCGCTGTGCAGGATTGGTATCGCTTGGGCGATATTAACCTTTTGACGGGCGAATTTTTGCTCGAAAAGATCAACGGCACCAAGCAGTCGGGCGCTACCGGCTTGAAAAAGAATGCTTGGAACACCGTGGAGTTTATTTTCCATCCCAACAACGGTTCTTTTGATATTTACGTCAACGACGCATTGTACGCAAAGTGCAACGCCCCCGTTACGGGAACTGAATTCTCCGTTGCGGCAGATATGCTGATGTACGCCGTTTGCAGCAGCAACGGTGCGGATGCATACACGGCGGCAGCTGACGCGGGCGACAATTTTGCAAACGCCAACTACATGGACGCCGATAACTTTATCATTGACGTCTCCTCCAAAAAATCCGAGGGCACAACCCTGGAAAAGGGCGTTCACTACGATAAGGATTTTGAGGATCTGACCGTAGGAACCGCACCCACGTTCCCGACAGGCAGTAACGTGCTCCCCAACATGGGTACTATCGTGGAGGAGAGCGGCAACAAGGCGTGGAAGATCCCCTTCAAGGGCGGAGCAACCACGGCGGACCAGGTCAATATCAACTACAACGCCTACATCGATAACCCTGCAATCTCTTACACCACCAGCCCGAACGTGATCATCGAGGCAAAGCACTACATTCCGTCAAACGGCATCGGCGTGGTGCATGCACGCCTGAAGACGAGCTACTGCACGTTTATCAACAAGGACGGCACCGAGATCGCCAATCAGAAGATCGATTGGCTCAACCTCTGGCAGTTCAACTATAACTCCGCCGGTGCGCAGGCAACCCTGACGGCAGGCGGTGCCAACACGGGCGGCAGCTACAACCTGCCCCGTGACGAGTGGTTCACAGTCAGTGCCAACATCGATATGGTCAATGGCACGTACACGCTGTACGTCAACGGCGCCAAGGCGATCGAATCCACCCTCGTTCCGCAGTATAACAACGGCGGCTGGATCGTAGGAAAGGGCTTGAAGAACCTCTCCATCCCCGCAAACCAGGTCATCGTCTTTACCCCCAACAGCTCCTGCAAGACCACGGCAAACGACACCTACGTGTTGATGGATGATATCAAGATCTACGACGCAGGCGCGATCAAGATCACCGTGGACGGCAAAGAGACCGAGGCTTACGAAAACGTTTTGCACAACCTGACCAAGACGGGTAAGAGATTCGTTTACGCCGACGTCGAGTATGCCGACGGCAAGACGGAAAGAGTCACCGATCCTCTTGTTATGGCAAAGACGGGCATGAAGGTCACCACTTATCAGATCGGTCTGACCACGCAAAAGGATGCACAGCTCCGTTTGGTATCTCCTTCGGGCATTCGCTTCCTCACCGCTATCAACAGCGACGACCTTGCCGCGCTCCGCGCATCCGAGGTAGTCAAGGAGATCAAGATCGGTACGCTGATCACGCTGCAATCCTACCTTGAGGAGGCAGAGGGCAAGTTCGATCCCGAAGCTTTGGAAAATTACCTTGACGTTGAAGCAACGCTTGACGCGTGGTATCCCGATGCAACCGTTGCAGATTGCAACGTATTCGCAGGCTCGGTATCCGACATTCTGGAGGAAAACTACAACGCCTTCTTCGTAGGACTCGGATACGCAAAGATCACCCTGCAGGATGGCACCGTGGTCATGGCTTACGCCGCAAACGAAGCCACGGCATCGGCATCCTATACAAGACTTGCAAAGAACCTTCTTACTACGGGCGTGGCGCTCGGTAAGGCAGAAAAGGCATTTGTGGAGTCTGTTGCCGCAAAATATGCTTTGACAGCACGCGAAGAGCAGGTGCTGGGACTGCAGGGCTTGAACGTGCTTGCCCTGGGCGACAGCCTCTTTGGCGGTGACTATTTGCAGGATCACGAAACCTGGCTGGCGCTCCTGGCGGCAGAATGCCATTGGAACATGACCAACCTTGGTCGTGACGGCTGGACGGTCTGCTACAATCCCGAAGCATACGATCCCGGCGCAACCGTGCGCAACTCCATTTATAAGCACCTTGCAGAGGATGCAAACTACAAATACGGCAGCACAAGCTATTACAACACGGGATACGCAACCAGCAAAAAGGCTGAGGACGTAGACCTGATCATTCTGGAGGGTGGCGTCAACGACTACGGTTGGAAGCTCCCCTTGGGAACGGTCAACGATAAGGACGGCAGCACCGTGCTTGGCGCGTGGATGGAGATCGTGGATACGCTCCTGGTCAAGTACCCCAACGCAAAGATCATGTTCCTGACCTCCTGGTACGTGGAGGGAACGAACGCCAAGGGCGCGTCCCGTATGGACTACGTGCGCAACGGTCTGTTTGATCTGGTAGAAAAGGTCTATGCAGACGAGGAGCGCGTGGGAATCCTGGACGGCGGTAATCCCAAGGTTACGGGCGTGAACATGGCAGACGCCGCATTCCGCGCGGAGTACGGCAAGACCGGCTCTCCCAACGACACCAACCACCTCGGTGCCAAGGGCATGAAGCTGATGGCAGAGGGCATGCTTCCTTTGATCTGGGACGCCATGAAGGAGCACGTGGAAGAAAAGGGATATACGCGCGTGGTTTGTGTTGGTGACAGCATTACGCGCAACGGCTATTGGAAGAACAATCTGTACGGATATCTCGAAAGCGATAAATACGAGGTCATGGGCTACGGCGTCAACGGCGCCACGGGCTATTCCAAGGGCATCGACCAGGGAAGTCCCAAGGCGTATATCGATCAGCCCGAGTATCAGCAGTCTCTGCAGTATCTGCCCGACGTGGTGGTCATTATGCTGGGCACCAACGATACCAAGCCCGAAAACTATAGCCCCATTTGCGCAGATAAAGGTGCGCAGTATATTGCCGACATCGTAGCGCTCATCCGCTCTTATCAATCGCTCCCCTCCAATCCCAAGGTGTACGTGGCACTCCCCGCAACCATCTTCAAGGATACGGCACCCATTCGCAACTTCCCCTTGGAGGAGAACCTCATTGCGTTCTTGATGGAAGCCGCAAAGCAGACGGGCGCGGACGTCATTGACGTGCACGAAGCAACCAAGGATGCAGGTGCACACTTCTCCGATAAGGTCCATCCCAGCGACGACGAGGGCAGAAAGATCATTGCCCAAACCGTAGCGGATGCCATTCTGGAAGACGAATAAACCAACAAATAAAACAGAAAAAAGGCTGTCTCACTTGAGACAGCCTTTTTTTTGTATAACGAAAACCGCCAGCAGTGCCGGTGGTTCCAAAAGGCTTTAGCTTTGCCCGAAATATTGATCCAAGCGAAGCGAGGAGATGAATAGCCTTCTCCTTGAGGAGAAGGTGTCAGGCTACCGCCTGACGGATGAGGTGTAGGATGCGGAGCATCCGTCAAGATTACTCGCGTCCTAACGTCATCTTCGATGGCTACACCTCATCCACCGCTCTCGCGGTCCCCCTTCCCCTCGAGGGGAAGGCTTTGTACGATTGCCACATCTGTGGCGGTGGGGCGAGTTTGCAGGTGTCAAATATTTCGGTGGGCTTTCAGCCCTGCCAGTAATATGTCCTTATAGGGCTGAGCAAGCCACCGGCTTAGCCGGTGGTTATGACTATTGATATTGCTCGACAAGCGCTTTTACACGCTCAATATAGCTCTTAAAACGCTCCTGATCGCGCACGCTGTTGAACCATTCCCAGCCGCGCGGAGCGGTCATGCCGTACAGAATGCTTTCTGCCGAGCGGCGATTGAGGTCCCAGCCGTCGATCGGCTCGTGCTTGCCGTCGGGAAGCAAAACGTAATCCTTTTCCTTTGGATACAGAATGCCGCCAAAGAGGTGCTTACTGCCAAGCTCCAAAAGCGTTCCTTCGGGAATCTTGAACCATTCCTCATACAATCCCAGCGCGCGCTCCAAAAGCTCGTAGCCCTCCTCAAACCGTTTACAACCAAAGGTGGCGCATGCCGCAATAAAGATGGAGTCTGCATACGCGCCGCGCCATGCGGGCGGGACCTCACCGTCCGTTCCAAAGGTGGTCATCAGGTTGGCACAGTGCAACAACCAAGCTACTGCCTTTTCCTGCGCACCGCGCGTGCGACTGGGGCGTCCGATATAGTGGAGCATCAGCTTGAAGCTGTTCAGGTCGTGCAGGGCGCGGCTTTCCTCACGGCGGTTCGCTTCCCAAAGCGCGTCCTCCTGCACTTCTCCGTGTATGGAGGAATATTGTGTGATCGGGGGCGGAAGCACGCGAATGCCCGTGCGGTTGGCAAAAATGACGATCTCTCCATCCTCATCGGCAACGTATTCGTATTCGGCGGCACCAACGTAGCCGTCGGTGAGCTCCTGCGCATCGTATCTGCGGAGCATTCCGTCGGAGATAGGCAAGTATCCTTCTCCCGTTCCCGTATAGGAGGTCAGCTCGTACACCGCGCGGCGCGCGCCTTGCGCGTATTCGTTGACGGTGCGGACAATGCCGATGCCGCGCGCAAAATAATACTCCTTTTTGCCTGCACGATAGGCAAGACCGCTTCCTTTTTCAAAGCCGTCAATCTCCAAAGAGAGCTTGATGCAATCGTCAAAGCACCCCGCCGCCGTTGTGATGGGATCGCTTGCAGTACATACGATGTTGGTTTTGATGGGGTGTTGCCCCCAAAGTAAAAAGTTTTCCGTTGTTTCGGCTCCGACGTGCCACTCACTTGACCACAGGCAACCTGCGCCGTCTTGCAGAATGCCGAGGATATCGTTGAAGAGCAGAGGCGTGCTTGCTTCGCCGTCCGAGCCCATGTGTTTCCACTCAAACGACCAGCGGAAGCCGCGCCCCGCAATACGTACCACGCCATCGACGCGTTCGATTTCCTTGCGGGCAAAAAAGTTCCAATGTCCGGTTGCCGTGTGCGACGGGTTGAATTTGGGATCGGTCTCCATGATCCTGCGTGCAACGGCGCATGCAGCACGCGTATGTGCCTTTTGCATGGGCGTTTGTGCCAGCTCCTCGGCTCGCGTGCACGCTGCAGAAACGTCGCAGATCAGATGGTTTCCTTTGGCATCCTCGCGCCAATACTCGGTGCGAATGCGGTCGATCATATCCAACCATGCGTCCTCGTCATAGCGCAAACGCTCTGCCGTTACCACTTGCGCAATGCTGGCGATGTTTTCCTCGCAACCCACTACGGTAATGCGGTTGACGTGATGCAATACGTCTTCCTTGTGATCAAAGGTGTATTCCCAGGTGTTACCGGGAGAGAGGGGAAGCAGTCCGTCACCGTTGACGTCGTAGCGTTTGAGCACTCTGAGCGAGGTACATCCGTTATCGCGCCTTTCTTGACAGACGATGCCGATCCCTGCCTTGAACCACGTGCGACAGGTGCTTCTGCGGTGGCGTGTGATCCACAGTTGACACCCCTCAAAGCATCCTGCGGGGGTTTGTACCGTTTCTTGTTCGGCGGCAAAGGTCAGCGTTGTACCGTCGGAACCGATCTTGGTTTCTCCGAGTGCAAGTGCATCGGTAAAAGCACCGTCGCACAGAGACGCATTGTAAAGGATCAGGTCATCGTCGTGCTCAAAGGAATCCAGACGGCCGCGGCTGACCCATGTTCGTTGATAGCGGCGAGGTTGACCGTTTGGCAAGCGGTATTCCTCTGCGTTTGCCAGAACGCTGTATGCCTTGAGATCCTTTTTTGCATACTGCTCGTATAGCTGTTCCTGCTCCAATGCCGCACGTGCCCAAGCGTGATATTGCGCGTGGGGAGGCAATAGCCGAAGTACCTCGCGGTACGCTTCGTATCCTTTTTCAAAATCCTGTTCCTCGCACAACGCGCGACCGAGCCAAAACCATTCGTGTGCCAATGCTTTCACAAAGCCAAGCTCACGCAATCGGGGGATCTGCTTGTCGCGGACCCATTCCAGCCGCGCTTGTCCGTATAGCTTGTCGTCCTCGCGTGAGACGATAAATACCATTGCGTCGTCGTTTTTTCCAAGCACGGCGGCTTGCTTCAAACGCTCAAACAGGGCATCGTTCTTTTCCCCCGGAATCCACCACCAGCCGCGCAGCAGCACGTCTGCCAGAGCGTGGTTTTTGGTTTGCGATTCAGGGAGCTCCTCCACCTCGGCAAGGACGTCTCCGTAAACCGTTTCAAATCCTTTTTTACTGTTTTGATATTGCCACAGCTTTAATTCTTCAACCTTTTTCAATACACGCTGTACCAGCGTGTCGTTCCAAGTTTCGTTCATTGCACAAAGCTCCTTTCTCAGCTTTTTTCTGCCATCGTGGAGCTGCCACTTGACCGTGCCCGCAGAGGTATGCATCCTCTCTGCGATCTCCGATACGGAGAGTCCCTCAAAGTAGTGGAGACGAATGACCGTTCCCACCTTTTGCGGTAGAGCATTGACGGTTTGGTGCAGCATTTGCGATTCTTCATCCCGTGCATACAGCTCTGCCGGGTTTTCGTTTTGTTCGTCGGTCAGGTCTAAATTTTCCAACTCCTCCAAGGGCAAAAAGCTGCGATAGCGCGTCAGAAGATTCAGCGCGCAGTTTTTGGCAATGCGACAGGCCCATGCGGCAAATTTTGAGGGCTGCTGCAGGGTGTCCAGCTTGATCCAAGCCGTAACAAAGGCATCCTGCGCGGCATCCTCTGCCATAAATTGATTGTGCGTTACCGAAAAAGCCGCTGCCATCACGGCTTTTTGATAGCGCAGGACCAAGCCCTCAAAGGCTTTTTCCTCCCCTGCCAGCGTCAGCATGACAAGAGTTTCATCCGTTTGATCTCGGTAGAGCAATATGCGTTCTCCTTTCTGTTGTGATAGGTGAATGTTTTCGGCGCCTGACTATATGACACGAAAGCGCGGGAAAAGGTTTGGCGAATGGGTAAAAATCACAAAATCTTTTTTTCACTCCGTTGCGCACGGTAACGCGAGGGGGAGAGGGAGGTGTGCTTTTTAAAGGCTCTGGAAAAGTCGTAAATGCTCTTGTAGCCAAGCGAGAGCGCGATGTCTCCAATGCTTCCAAAGTCGGTTTCCAGCATCTCCTTGGCTTTTTTGATGCGCAGATCCTGCACGTAGGCAATGGGAGAGGTGCCGTACACCTGCTCAAACAGCTTGCGGAAATAGACGGTAGAAATACCTGCGCGCGCGGCAAGGGCATCGTTGGTCAGGCTTTGCGTGTAATGCGTGGTGATGTATTCTACGGCAGGGGCGATCTTCTCGCGCTTTTCATTGGGGAGATACTTTTTTTCACGTTCCTCTACAAGACGTAAGAAAATGGAGTACACGTCGCGGATGCACGCCACGCGCCACAGCTCACGCTTGAGCAGAAGCCGCTGTTCCATAGTACGCAGATCCTGCAAAAAGCGATCGCTTTCCTTGATGGAAAAGCAAAGGATCTCCTCATACGTCGCGTCACATTGAAATTCCACGATCAAAAAATGCCCCGAGCGGGTACAGCACCACTCGTAGGAGCATCCGCACGGCAGCAGCAAAATACTGCCGCTATCCGAGATGTGTTGCTTTCCGTTGCAGGTGTAAACGGTTTCCCCCTCGTATTTGAGCACCAGCGCCCAGCCCTCGCGCGCCTCGCGGCGCACGCGCGTGCCTTCGGTGGTGTAAAGTGTGCTGACGGAAGATACATCCGTAATTACCAAATTTGATAAAACACCAACGTCCATAAGCTTCTCCTTTCGGCTTGAAAAAACTGTTTTGCGAGGATATTATAGCACAAAAACCGTGATCCGTCAATTTATTTTGTATCAAAAATGCCAAAAATATCAAAAATGATATTGACGGAAACGGCGCGGTGTGCTATACTGTGCACGAGGTGAATTCTATGAGATATAAGCTGTCGCAAATCCCACCTCCCGCGCTTGCCGGAGTGGTCAAGGAAAAAGGCGTAAACGGTGCTATCGCGCAGATGAAAAATTGCATTTGCGATGGTGCAACAATGATCGATCTGCACGCCGCGGCGGTTGTTGTTGAAAACGGTAGAAAAATAGTAGGAGATTGAAGAAATGAAATCCAAGCAGATCATTTTTACAGCCGTTCACACGGCGGAACTTTTGGAGCGTGACCTGCCTCCTGTCAATGAGGGCGACGTGCTGACCGAAATGGAGTACACCGTTGTCAGCGGAGGAACAGAGCGCGCCTGCATCATGGGCATGGAAAACGCGGGCGGCAACCAATTCCCCAAAATGCTGGGATATTGCGGCGTGGGGCGCGTATTGCAGGTCGGCTCTGCGGTAAAGAGCGTGCAGGTCGGGGATCGCGTATTGGTCTATCACGGTAATCACGCCAAATACAACGTCCGTCCCGAGGCGGATATTACAAAAGTAGAGGACGATGCCGTCTCCTCGCGGGATGCGGCGTTCGTTATCATTGCCTCCATGGGCTTGGGCGGCGTGCGCAAGCTGGAGCTGGAGCTCGGCGAGAGCGCTATGGTCATGGGGCTTGGACTTCTCGGTATGTTTGCAGTTCAGTTCTGCCGTCTCAGCGGAGCATATCCCGTCATTGCCGCGGATCTCAATCCTACTCGTCGCGAGCTTGCCCTGAAGCTTGGAGCAGATTATGCCTTTGATCCGTCCGAGCCTGATTTTGTTGAGCAAGTAAAGGCGGTGACAAAGGGGAATGGAGTTCGTGCCACTGTTGAGGTTACAGGTGTATCTGCCGCGATGAAGCAAGCACTTGAATGCGCGTCTTGGATGGGAAGAATATCGCTTCTTGGCTGTACCCGTGTTTCAGATTGTGCGGTTGATTATTACCAGCAGGTTCACCGTCCGGGCGTTAAGCTCATCGGCGCACATAATTTTATCCGTCCTAAGGTGGAGTCGTATCCGCATCATTGGACGCATCAGGACGATTGCAAGGCAATCCTTGATCTGATCGGCGCAGAACGTATTCAGGTCGCTCCGATCGTTTCTCGTGTCGTATCTCCCGAGGATTGCACCGAGATTTATAACCAACTTTGTGACGATCCCAAATTCCCAATGGGAACGGTATTTGATTGGAGGAACGTATGATGAAAAGAATCAAAGTCGGACAGATCGGCATCGGGCACAACCACGGAGAGCCAAAGCTGCTTGCCGTGCGCAAATTTCCCGAGCTGTTTGAGGTGGTCGGCTACGCCGAGGAAAACGAGCGCTGGGTAGAAAAGCGCGGCAAAAACAAGGGTTACGAGGGGCTTCCGCGTTTGAGCGTTGCGGAGGTGATTGAAAGATCCGACGCGGTGTTGATCGAGTGTGACGTGTGGGATCTGACCAAGTACGCGCGCATGTGCGTGGATGCCGGAAAGCACATTCACATGGATAAGCCGGCAAGCGGCACGCTGGAGGAGTACGGGGAGCTGTTGCGCATTGCCAAGGAGAAAAACCTTGTGGTACAGCTTGGCTATATGTACCGATACAATCCCGCGGTACTGAAATGCTTTGAGCATTTGAAAAACGGCGACCTTGGTGAGATCTATTCCATCAATGCGGAAATGAGCACCTTCCACCCCGTCCACTACAAAAAATGGCTCACCAACTTTGGCGGCGGCATCATGTATATTCTGGGCAGTCACTTGGTCGACCTTATCGTTTACATGCTGGGAGAGCCTAAGCGCGTTGTTCCGTTTATCAAGCGTACGGGGCTTGACGGCGTGGATTTTGAGGATAACAACCTCGCAGTGCTCGAATACGATAAGGCACTCGCGCGCATCTTCGTTTCCTCGGTGGAGGTCAACGGCTTTGGCAGACGTCAGTTGGTCGTGTCGGGAAGTAAAGGTACGGTGGATATCTGCCCCCTGGAAAGCCCCACGATCATGTCCTATGCGGATACGGCAATGGGCGGTGGCACCTACGAGAGCGTCAAGGAAACGGTCAAATTCGATCTTGACACCTCAGATTGCCGCTACGACGCCATGATGCGTGATTTTTACGACTACACGCAGGGAGTCAAGAGCAATCCCTTTACCTACGAGCACGATTATCTGGTACAAAAGGTGCTGGACGAGATCGTGGGCGGCATTCACTTCAACGGCAAAAATATCGATTAAAAACCGGATGCATTCCAAAAGAACGGCGAAGGAGATCACAGCATGAAAAAAGTATTGGTTCTTGGCGCTACGGGTGCCATGGGGCGTTATTTGGTGCCTGAACTTGTAAAGTTGAATTATGAAGTTTTGGGAGTAGGGTTGGAAGATGCTGCACCGTGGAAGGTAAGTGCTTCTTACATCAAAGGTGATGCTTTTGACAAGGCGTTTTTGCAGGAGCTGTTAAAAGGGGATTTTGACGGCGTGGTTAACTTTATGGACTACGGACGCCTGCCGTTCTCCGATTATTATCGTCTCTTTTTGGAGAATACCAAGCACTATATTTTCCTCTCCACCTGCCGCGTTTATGACGACCTGCAGGTGCCCGTCAAGGAGACCTCGCCACGTCTGTTGGATTCCTCACTCGACGAGGAGCTCAAAGCGTCCAACGATTACTGTATCCACAAGGCGCGCGATGAGGATCTGTTAGCGGCATCGGAGTATCGCAATTGGACGGTCGTTCGTCCTGCCACTACCTTTTCCACCATGCGCCTGCAGCTGGTCACCCTGGAGTTTGCCAACGCCGTCGGCCGCGCATTGCAGGGCAAAAAGGTCGTTCTTCCCCTGCAGGCAAAGGATAAGCCCGCGACGCTTTCCTGGGGCGGTGACGTGGCAAGAATGATCGCGCATATCCTTTTCAAAGAGGAGGCAATGCGGGAGGTCTACAACGTCTGCTCGGCAGAGCACCGCACCTGGGAGGAGATCGCAGAGTATTACCGCAGGCTCGTCGGCTTGGAGGCGGTTTGGGTGGATAAGGAAGAATATCTTGCCATTCTCGATCCCGAGATCAAAAAAGGCACGCGTTGGCAGTTGGAGTACGCGCGTCTCTTCCATCGCATCACCGATAACTCCAAGGTGCTTGCCCTGACGGGTCTGAAGCAGGAGGAGATGCTCCCACTGTTCGAGGGGCTTAAGCGCGAGATCGCAAACATCCCAAAGGATTACGTTCCCACCGATACGCCTGTGGGACAACGCATGGACGAATATTTAAAAAACCATCATCTGTGAGGAAAAGAATATGAAAGCAATTCTGGTAGACGAACAAAAAAATTTGGTATGGAGCGACGTGCCCGATCCCACCGTGGGAGACGACGAGGTACTGGTGCGCATCCATGCGGCGGCACTCAACCGCGCGGATCTGTTGCAAAGGCAGGGGAGATACCCCTCGCCCGCAGGCTGTCCCGAATGGATGGGGCTTGAAATTGCGGGGGTGATCGTTGCCGTGGGCAAGGACGTGGCAGACTTGAGCGAATGGAAGCTCGGTGACCGCGTATGCGCTCTTTTGGGCGGTGGCGGATATGCCGAATACGTGGCGGTCAAATACGATATGCTCATGCCGATTCCCAAGGGACTTTCTATGGAGGAGGCGTCGGCGCTTCCCGAGGCGTATGCGACCTCTTATCTGAATTTGTTCATCGAGGGACACCTGGAGGCAGGGCAGACTGCGTTCATTCCTGCCGGAGCGAGCGGACTTGCCTCGGTTGCCATTCCCATGGCAAAGGCGTTCGGCGCGCGTGTCATCACCTCGGTGCTCTCGGACGAGATCGCTCACAAGATCACGCCCCTTGGCGCGGATCTTGTGATCAACTCCGCAAAAGAGGACGTGGCAGAGATCCTTTGCAAGGAGGAACAAAACGGTCACCCCGTCAACGTTTCCATGGATTGCCTTTCGGGCGAGACGCTTGGAAAAAGCCTGCCCTACATGGCACGCGGCGGATATTGGATCGTCATTTCCACCCTGGCGGGAATCGAAACGAACGTACAGCTCCGTCCGCTACTGACCAAGGGCTTGCACCTTGTGGGAAGCATGCTGCGCAACCGTACGCCACAGTTCAAGGCGTATATTCTCTCGGAGCTGGTCAAGCACGTGTGGCCCAAAATTGAGGACGGAACCATTAGGCCCTCCATTTACCGCATTCTCCCCATCGAGGAGGCTGCAGAGGCGCACGCGATCTTAGAGAGAGGCGAAAACGTGGGAAAGGTCGTTTTGAGGGTGTGTGATGAGCAAATATAAAACACTTGGTGCGGCTCTTTTGGTCATGCTTCTGTGGGGCAGTTTGTTCCCCATGGTCAAGGTGGGCTACGCGGCATACGGTATCGTTACGGTAGGGGATATTTTGCTGTTTGCGGGCGTGCGCTTTACCATTTGCGGAGCCATCGTTTCCCTGTTTGCCTTTTTTAAGGATAAAGCCTCCTATCGCCCCATGGCGGAGGTGTGGCTACCCGTTTTGCTGTCAGGACTGATCTCCATCGCCCTGCACTACGCCTTTTCCTATTTGGGATTGCTTTGGACCGAGGCATCCAAAACGGCGATCCTGAAGCAGGTGGCATCTCTTTTGTATATCAGCTTTTCCTTTTTGTTCTTCAAAAACGAAAAGCCCACCGTCAAAAAGCTTTTGGCGGCGTTGCTTGGCTTTGTGGGCATTTTGCTTATCAACGCAAACGGGCAGGGGATTCACTTTCAGCTTGGTGACGTGCTCATTCTGGCGGCATCCATCTGCCTTGTGATTGCAAATGTCATCAGCAAAAAGGTGTTCGACCGCATTTCTCCCATCACAGCCACGGGCGTATCTCAGCTCTTTGGCGGTGTAATCCTGCTTGCTGTCGGTGCGGCAATGGGAGGGCAGATGCACTTTGATTTTGCCAAGACGCACGTCATGCTCTACATCTGCGCGGCGTCCATCGTCAGCTATTGCCTTTGGTATACGGTGGTCAAGGATGGCGAGCTCTCCAAGCTCTTTATCATTAAGTTTGCCGAGCCCGTGTTCGCGTGTCTGTTTGGCGCGTGGATCTTTGGCGAGAACATTCTGCGCTGGCAGTATCTCGTTGCCTTTGCGCTCATCTGTGCAGGCATTTGCCTGGCATCTGTGACAAAAAAGAAGCCCGAGCAAACGGACGCGTAAGAACGCATAGCAATAAAAACGAAAAGCGTTGACACCACTGTAGGGTGTCAACGCTTTTTGAATGCAAAAAGAGATGCGTCATAGATTGCTATCGAGTCATAGCGACCTCCGCACGAATGGGATCAAAGCAACGAAACCTGGACTCAAACCAAGGCGAACGTTCTTTGCTAAATCCACGTGGCATATGAATACGATACTCCTATTTGTAGAGAAGGAGTAAAGCAAAACACAGCCTCACCATCGCGGTGGGGCTTTGAACTTGGTTTATCTGTATCTAAAAGGATATATAACGCCGGGTTTTGCATGAAGGCGGTCTAATTCTTCGTTTGCCTCTCGAACTTGTTTTACTGTCGAATTTTCATCTTTGGTAATGGCTATCAACTCTTCAATTCGCGTCTTTCTCGCTTCCTCCTGAAAGTGCTTTTCCCATTCGTCATGTTGTTTCTTTCGGTGAGCCTCGTTTTTTAAATGTCTTGCATATTGATCCAAGTGCGGCTCAAACAATTCAATATGTCCGCAATTTTGACAAGCATAGGCATTTACATGAAAACTTCCCTCTGTAGCACAAATGATTCCTATTGTAGTTGGTTGAAAATCCACGCCACCACAATTTTGACATTTAATGAAAGCCATAATCAATCTCCTTAATTTTAAATAAAGCCGCAAGGTTATCCCTTGCGGCTAACGCGGTTTTTAGCCGCTATTTTGGCGGAGGGTGTGGGATTCGAACCCACGCGCCCGTGAAGGCAAACGGTTTTCAAGAAGTCTACCAAAGAATACCGTTTCTGCTTAGTTCGGTGCAGTTTGTGCTAAATCGTTTCCCGAAAATCCTTATTTTACAAGGCTTTTTGGGACTGTTTGAAACTGATCTGAACCAAAACGAATTGATCGGAATCGATACAGACCCCTCGTTTTTTGAGGAATTTTTTGCACTTTGGAGAGAATTTGGAGAGAATTCGCGAGAGAAGAATTGCAACTGCAGTACATCGAGATTTTTCTTTTTTTGGAGAGAATTTT
>JAFTKJ010000064.1 GCA_017453305.1 Clostridia bacterium | reverse complement strand
CTGCTACTTCGATCCTCCTCGCTTTCCATCCAGGAAATCGCGAGACTTGTCGGCTACTCTGATCCCGCATTCTTCTATAAAACCTTTCGTCGGGAAATGAACGTTACCCCCGACGACTATCGCAGGCGACACAATCTGTAAGATTTACAAAAAAGACTTGAATGCTTGCGTATTTTATGATATAATGATTATGTATATCATTTGAAATTCAAATTTTTTAGTATGGAGTTCAGATATGTTTCAAGATTTCTTTTTGTATGGCTTTGTTGGGAAATATGTCTCTGCGGAGCACATTTCCCAAACCACAACCATTGTTTCCATTTCTATATCGGTGGCGGTCATTGCCATTCTGTCGTATTTGTTGGGTAGCTTGAATTTTGCCATCATTATTTCGGGAAAGCAATATCGCCAGGACATCCGTTCCTTTGGCAGTAAAAACGCCGGCATGACCAATATGATGCGTACATACGGAAAAAAGGCCGCCGGCTTGACGCTATTGGGAGACGCGCTGAAGGCTGTCGTTTCCTGTCTTCTTGGCTATGCCTTGATCGGTCAGTACGGTGCCTATATCGCAGGTGTGTTTTGCATTCTGGGGCATATGTTTCCCGTTTATTACCGCTTTAGAGGCGGCAAGGGCGTTGTTACGGCGGCAATTACCATTCTGATGTGCAATCCCATTGTTTTCTTGATCCTCTTCGTTATTTTCGTCATCATTGTCCTTTGTACCAAATTTATTTCCCTGGGCTCGGTGGTCTGCATCATGCTGTACCCGATCGTTTTGGATCGCATTGAGCGCTCCACGCTGTTCCACGACAATCCCCCCGCGGGATGCCCGTACGTGATCTTCGCCATTTTGATCATGCTATTGGTGGTTTACAAGCATAAGGACAACATCAAGCGGCTGTTCCACGGCGAGGAAAGCAAATTTTCGTTCAAAAAAAGCGTCAAAGCTCCCTCCGAGAAGGAAGAACAGTCCCCCGCGAAAAAGGAAGAAACACACAAATAATTCGGATCGTATTTTTGGAAAGGAATCCTATGAATCAGCCGTCAGACGCCAATCTGCAACAAATCATTTCGCTGTTGCTCCTTGCAACGGACAAACAACAGCTTCGCAAAGCGGTATTGTCTAAGCCAACCGATCACACCCTTCAAAAAATTGTCATTACCCTGCGCAAAACCGAAAAAAATCTGTTTTTGCAGGCAGAAGCCTTTCATAAAGACAACAAGGTTACCCATCGGAATTTCCCGTTGGATGAGCAAAGCATCCCTGCCTTGACCGAGCTTGCCTCCGATTTTGGGCAGATCAATTTGATCTGTGCCAAGGGAGAGTGCGAATATAAACGGTCTTCCTCGGGAAAAACCGTTTTACTGGGGGGAGAACGCTTAAAACGAAGCCTTGACGCCAACACCGAAACGGTTGTCGAGCCTACCGCGAACAACCGTCAAAAGCAATACATTTTGAACGGCTCCGAGCCTTTTTTACAGCTATTGGGCGTTTCTGATGCAAACGGCAGAGTGTATGACCGCAAGCAAGCGAAATTTCGTCAGATCAACCGATTTCTGGAGTTGATCCGCGATGTGGAGGATCAGCTACCGCAAAAGGAGCTTCGCATTTGCGACCTTTGTTGCGGCAAAAGCTATCTTTCCTTTGCGGTATATCATTACTTTGCCAACATCAAGCACTGCCGTGTCTCCATGACGGGAGTGGATCTGAAGCCGGATGTGATCGAGCACTGCAATCAAATTGCGGAAAGACTACAGTTTGATGGATTGGAGTTTCTTTGCGGCGACGTTTGCGAGTATACGCCCCGGGTACTTCCTTACTTGGTCATTTCCCTGCATGCCTGTGACATTGCAACCGATTTTGTTTTAACCAAAGCCGCCGAGTGGAACACCAAGGTCATTTTGTCTACCCCCTGTTGCCACCACGAGCTGAACCACAGCATTGATTGTCCTTCTCTTTCCTTTATCACGGACTATTCCATGCTTCGGCAAAAGCTGTGTGATGCCGCAACCGATGCCCTTCGGCTGTGCCGTTTGGAAGCCCAGGGATATTCTACCGTTGCTTTGGAATTGATCGATCCCGACGAAACACCGAAAAATATTATGCTTCGCGCCATTCGCAAGCCCAATTTCGATCCCAATTCCGAATCCGCAAAAGAAGCGCTCCGCCGTTATCTGGATGCGAAGGCGTTTCTTTGCCCCACCAACGCAAGCAATCTTCATTTCTAATTTTTAAAATCCTATGGAGACGATATGACGTATCATAACGCCATCAAATATGTAATGACCGCGCCAACCGATCTATCGGAGGATAGCGTAGGCGCAAACTTAAAACGCTTATGGAATGAGCTCGGAAATCCGCAAAAGGGCTTGACCTATTTTCGTCTTGCGGGCAACAACGGCAAGTCGGTCTGCGCCGAGCTGCTGATGTCCGCTTTTCGGGATTCCTCCCATCAAGTGGGGTGCTTTACCACGCCGATTCAGGAGGATATTCGCAACAACATTCGTATCAACGGAGGGGGTTTGCCCTTTGAGGAGTTTTGCGGATATGTGGATCGGATTTACCGCATTCAAGCGCGTATCAACAAGACTTACGCCAAGGAAGCCGCCGCTTCGGATCCGCAGGAGAACAATGCAGAGGCTACGCCCTCCGCGTTTGTACTGACGCAACATGAAATCATGTTGAGCGCCGCGCTTCTGGCATTTCATGCAAACAACTGCACTCTTTGTATGATGGAAAGCGACCATACCCAGGCGGACCCTTCCCGATTTTTGCCTGCCCCCTTTGCCGCCGCAATTTGCGGAACGATTCCAAGCACGGATCGAAAGGCGGTACAACGAATCCGCTCCTATATCTGTCACGGGATCCAGGAGGTCATCAGCGCGCCACAGGATCAGGATGCCTATCGCGTCATTTCAGATACCTGTGCCGCCATCAATTGCCGACTGACCCTGACCTCCAAATCCGAAATCCAAATCCATCGGATCGCCCTAAACGGCAGTGAGTTTTCCTATCGCGATAAGCCGTATCGGTTGGGACTTTGCGGAAAGTTCCAAATTTCCAACGCCACGGTTGCGCTGGAGATTTTAGAGGTACTTGCCCGCCGCGGCTTTCCACTAACGGAGCAACAGATTCAAGAGGGCTTTCGCAAAACCAAAATCCCCGCGAAATTTGAATTTCTATCCATCGCGCCTACGATCATTGTGGATAGCACACACTCCGACATCGCCATTGAAACCGTTTGTGACTCCATGGCGGAGTTTCGCGAGCTGTTGGGAAACAAGGTTCGCCTGTGTTTGCCCTCCGGCTCCATCGTTGAACGCTATCGGACGGTATTACAGCAAAAGGGATACGAGATCACGGAGTATCTCACCTTCCCCGCAGAGCT
Source organism: Clostridia bacterium (assembly GCA_017453305.1). Classification (GTDB taxonomy): domain Bacteria; phylum Bacillota; class Clostridia; order Oscillospirales; family CAG-272; genus UMGS1865. Next base: position 2,072 of record JAFTKJ010000064.1, on the reverse strand, counting down.
TTTGGTAGAGCCCTCCCTTTCCCCTTATTCGCCCAAGCAGAAAACGATTGTTGAGGTTGCAAAAAAAGCTCTGACAACCTTGAAGGACAATGAAATTCTGTTAATTTCCGGACCCTATTGCTTTACCTCCGCCATCCGCGCGGCATTGGTAAAAGCATTGTCCTTTTAACAGATAAAAAAGATGAGTCGTTTACACACGACTCGTCTTTTTTATTTTTTTTTTTATTTTTTTCAAAAGATACCTTGACAGGCGAGGTATTACGTGTTATAATGTAAAAAAACAAGACCTGCTAATAAAAGTCAAGTCCTAAAATGAAAAAAGTTCAAAGAATTTTGAATTCAAAAAAATAGGCATGGCAAAAAGACCACCGCATAGTGAAATTTTTGCGCTGGTCAAGGTAATTAAGGGCAAAGCACAGAGGTGCTTCGCCGCAACAAGATTATACCGAGGTCACGTTGTCAACATACAAAAAATTCAGAATAGTAATTCCGAATTCTTTGTAAACTCGCTTTGCGACTTCAAGTGTTGACAAGGCATTCTTTAACTCTTGCATAATAGATACGCAAAAATTTGTTGGCGGCCGCAATCATATAGACCTTATACGGCTTTCCTTCGGAACGTTTCTTGTCAAGGTATGTAAACACGGGATCGTCGTAAGGGCTCTTTTGGAGAATAACAGACATTATCTGGAACAAGGTTTTTCGTAACGATGCAGAGCCGCGCTTGGATATGCTTCGAGATTGTACGTTTACGGTTCCCGATTGGTAAGGCGGCGCATCAATGCCCGCAAAAGCAATCAAGGATTTTTTGCTTTCAAATCTACTGACATCTCCAATTTCGGCAATCAATTGTGCACCAAGAACTTCTCCTACGCCATAAAACGACATAACGGTGTTGTATTCAGGCAAGGAGGCGGATAGTTCATTCATTTCGTGTTTCAAAGCAGCGAGAGCTTCTTCGATGGTCTGTAATTGGATAATAGCTTGTGTTATGAGAACCTTGGTTGATTCGCACATAGGTAATAATCCAATGTTACCGCACGCTTCGATATAGATATCCTCAGCTTTGTAGTCGCTATAATGGTATCCGTTTCGTTTGCACCAACGTGCGTATTTGTCCTTGAATTGCTTTTCGGAAATACCGCAAACGCATTCACAATGCCAAAACTTTAACACGAAATCCACCCATTTTTCGTGACCGTCACTCTTTCTTGCCGGCGAGCTGAACAACTTGTTAGCATTAGGAAAGGTTTGGTCGATCAACGCAATTAAGTTGTTTTTTAGCATGGTCTTTAACTTGTTGTACTGATTGTATTGACGGTTGCAAATTTTAAGCGTCTGACGGATCTCATCCTCGGGGATGTATTCTTTCAGATCGAGCCAACGGTCAATAGCCATATTTGCAAGTTTAGCGGCATCCTTTTTGTCTGTTTTGGCACGTCGTACAGAGTTTCCAGTATAGTCGTGTGCGAGAATTGCATTGACTACGGAAACAAAAATACCGGACTCATGAAGATACCGAGCAATCGGTTCGTAATAATGACCGGTATATTCCATAAGAACCTTGGTTTCACCCACAAGGCTCTTCAAAAATTTTGCCAACCCTTCAAGCTCTTTTTCGGTGTGCTCCACCTCAAACGGTGAAGCTATTACCACTCCGAAAGGTTGCATTACGGTTACGGTACTCTTTCCTTTGGATACGTCGATTCCTACTGCGTTCATTTTTCACTCTCCTATATTGAATTTGCTAAAATGGCGCCATCCTTTACTCATTGCCTATTCAATCTGTTGAGTGATGCGAGCGTAGTAGCTCAACCTGCTTAAACCGAACGCTACAATAGAAGGATGGATGACACTCTTGCTTTCGGGCGTAATAGCCCAAGGAGGTATTCGTCAATCCATTTCGCCCTTCTATTATAGCTTAGGAATGAGAACCTGCCGTGTACATCTGGCTTGATGTATTCGGATGGCATTTATATTATAACAGGAGGTATAAAATTATGCGTTGGGGTAACTGCGCTTCACTACTCATTTCGAGTAGTGATTATGAACTTATGGCGTAATCGCTATTT
>JAFTKJ010000007.1 GCA_017453305.1 Clostridia bacterium | reverse complement strand
CCTCAAGCATATCCTTGTAGTATTTATCATAATTGTCCGAATAACGAATAATACCGAGCTTGTATTCGTTTTCAAGAAGCTTTTTTATGGTCTTTTTGGAGTTGGTTTCCTTGTAGTATATTTCTACGGGAGTATCCCCGATGTTTTTTGAAAATTCCGCCATTGCGGCAGAGATATAGCACGCGCGTGGAACGGATATTGAAAACTTACGCTTTTTATGCGAGCCGTCACGGTAGGATTGCTCCATGCGGTCTATTCGGTTCAGAATATCTGTCGCGTAGTCTAAAAATTCCTCTCCGTCCGGAGTAAGCATAACGCCTTTTGCTGACCGCTGAAAAATGGTTATGCCCAGATCGCTTTCCAATTCTTTGATGGAACGGCTAATATTCGGAGTAGCAATCATCAATGTTTCCGAAGCTTTATTTAATGAGCCGAGCCGTGCAACTTCAACGGCATATTTCATGTGAAGAATATTCATATAGGGACCTCCTAAATAATCGTCTAAGCTATTATACCACAAATTCATGAAATTTTCAATAGGATTTTTGCAAAAATGTTTACACCTCGTGTTGACAGGTGGCAATAGTTGTGGTATAATATAGCAAATCAAATTCGGTCAACAGTTAAGGAAAGGTTGATATGAAAGAGCAAATTCAAAAGCTGAAAAAAGAGAAGAACGCAGTCATTTTGACTCACTATTATGCCCCTGCCGAAGCTCAGGAGGTTGCTGACTATGTCGGTGACTCCTTTTATCTCGCAAAGATTGCCAAAAAGAGCACTGCGGATATTATCGTATTCTGCGGAGTTTCTTTTATGGGAGAAAGTGCAAAGATTTTGAATCCCGAGAAAAAGGTTTTGATGCCCGAGCTGACAGCAGATTGTCCGATGGCGCATATGGTTGCACCCGGGTTGATTCAAAAGATGCGCGAGAAGTATGAGGATCTGGCGGTTGTATGCTACATCAATTCCACAGCAGAGCTCAAATGTCAGAGCGACGTCTGTGTTACATCTTCAAATGCTATCAAGATTGTCAGAGCATTACCAAACAAAAACATATTCTTCATACCCGATCGAAATCTTGGACGTTACGTAGCCGAGCAGGTTCCCGAAAAAAACATCATAATAAATGATGGATACTGTCCCATACACGCAGCTATCACGAAAAGAGCACTACTTGATTTGAAGGAGAAGCATCCTTCGGCTCCTATATTGATTCACCCCGAATGTGAGCCCGAGCTTCTGGAAATTGCAGATTATATTGGAAGCACTGCCGAGATCATCGATTACGCTGTCAAAAGTGAGCAGAGTGAGTTTATCATTTGCACAGAGGACGGTGTTGAATATAAGCTCGAAAAAGATAATCCCGAAAAAGAGTTTATTTTCCTTCGCCCCGTCCTTGCTGTGGGGATATGAAATTGAACACGTTATCAAGCATTTACTCAGTTCTCAAATATGAGACAAATGAGGTTCACGTTAGCGAGGATGTTCGTCTGAAAGCCCAAAGACCTTTGGATAGAATGCTCGAATTAGGAAGGTAAGAATATGAAAACGGATATTTTAATTGTTGGCAGCGGCGTTGCGGGTTTATATTGCGCCTTGAATTTGCCGAAAGAAAAGAGTATCATAGTAGTAACGAAGAATAAAGCTCGCAGAAGCGACTCCTTCCTCGCCCAAGGCGGTATCTGCGTATTGCGCGACGAGGACGATTACGATTCCTTTTACGAGGATACCATGAAGGCGGGACACTATGAAAACAATCCCGATTCCGTACATATTATGATCCACTCCTCGCAAGAGGTCATCTCGGATCTTGTATCCTTTGGCGTCCGCTTTGAGAAAAACGGAGAGGAATTTGTTTACACTCGTGAGGGCGCCCATTCCCACGGGCGTATTCTGTTCCACGAGGACGAAACGGGTAAGGAGATCACCTCTCACCTGCTCGAGACAGCAAGAAACAGAGAAAATATTACCATCATCGAAAACTATACGATGGTTGACCTTATTTGCGACGGTAACGAATGCCACGGTATCATCGGGCACGATGAAAACGGAGAATATTCTGCTATTCAAGCAGACTACACCGTTCTTGCCACGGGCGGTATCGGCGGAATCTTTGAGCATTCCACAAACTACAAGCATCTGACGGGCGATGCCATCGCACTTGCTCTCAAATACGGTATTAAGCTTCAACACATAGATTACATTCAGATCCACCCCACTACGCTTTATACCGAAAAGGAAGGAAGCAGAGAGTTTCTGATTTCCGAGTCGGTGCGCGGTGAGGGCGCGATCCTGCTCAACTCCAAGGGGGAGCGCTTTGTCAACGAGCTTTTGCCGCGCGACGTGGTGGCAAACGCCATCTTTGAGGAAATGAAAAAGGAAGGCAGTAAACACGTTTGGCTCTCAATGGCACCTATTTCCGAGGAAGAGATCAGGACACATTTTCCGAATATCTATCAGCGTTGTCTTGACGAGGGATATGACGCAACAAAAGAGCCTATTCCCGTTGTTCCGTCGCAGCACTACTTTATGGGCGGTATTGACGTTGACAGATACAGCAAGACCTCTATGGGTCGTCTGTATGCGGCGGGTGAGACGGCTTGCAACGGCGTTCACGGCAGAAACAGACTTGCAAGTAATTCGCTGCTTGAAAGCCTTGTGTTTGCAAAGCGAGCCGCAAAGCACATCATAGAGGGCTATGAGCCGCTGACAGACAAATCTGAAATTACCGTTGACGAATCGAAATATGTAAACTATAAAGAAGAATATAAAGCAGCCGTTCTGGCGGCAATCGAAAAGGAGAGAATGAGCCATGAATAATATCACAATGAAAATGAACGCGGATGAGCTGATCTTGCAGGCTCTGCGTGAGGACATCACAAGCGAGGACATCACCACCAATTCCGTTATGCCTCATTATCAGGCAGGAGAGGTCGATCTTATCTGTAAGCAGGACGGCGTGATCGCAGGTCTTGAGGTGTTCAAGAGAGTATTTGAGCTTCTTGATGAAAAGACTGAGGTCATCTTCTACTGCAAGGACGGTGACACCGTTAAAAAAGGCGAGAAGATCGGTCTTGTTCGCGGTGACATTCGCGTACTTCTTTCGGGCGAGAGAACCGCGCTGAACTATTTGCAGAGAATGAGCGGAATCGCTACTTATACCAGAGAGATCGCAGATCTCCTCGCGGGTAGCAAGACAAAGCTTCTTGATACCAGAAAGACCACTCCCAATATGAGAATTTTTGAGAAATACTCGGTCAAGGTAGGCGGCGGCTACAACCACCGCTATAACCTCAGCGACGGAATTCTTCTCAAGGATAACCATATCGGTGCGGCAGGCGGTGTCAAGGAAGCAGTCAGAATGGCAAAGGAATACGCCCCCTTTGTTCGCAAGATCGAAATTGAGGTCGAGAACCTTGATATGCTGATGGAGGCTCTTGAAGCGGGAGCGGACATCATTATGCTTGATAATATGAGTGTAGAGGATATGAAAAAGGCAGTAGAGCTTTGTCGCGGCAAGGCTGAGACCGAATGCAGTGGCAACGTAACGAGAGAGAACGTGGCACGCCTTGTGGATATTGGCGTGGACTATATCTCCAGCGGTGCGCTGACTCATTCTTCTCCTATCCTCGATCTCTCACTGAAAAACCTTCACGCAATTTAAAATAAAAAAGGGAAGGAGTGAACCAATGAAGGCGGAAGAAAGAAGAAAAGAGATTGCCAATCTCCTTTTATCAGCGAATAAACCTGTATCGGGCGGCGAGCTTTCCGAAAAGTTTGGAGTATCTCGCCAGATCATCGTTCGGGATATCTCAATCTTGAAAGAAAAAGGGTACAAAATATTACCATCCTACGCAGGATACGTTATTCAAGGCTCACCACTGAAAGAAAGGGTATTTAAGGTCCATCATACCTCCGAGCAAACAGAGAATGAACTTAAGTTGATCGTGGATTGTGGTGGAACAGTTGTCAATGTTTACGTTTGGCATAAGGCATACGGGAAAATGGAAGCCAAGCTAAATATTGCATCACGGTTACAAATTGAACAGTTCATCGAGAGTGTCAGAACCGGAAAATCTGTCGAACTGATGAACATAACGGGTGGGTACCATTACCATACCGTAAGAGCTGATTCGGATGAGATATTGGATTTGATCGGAGATAAGCTTGAAAAGAGCGGTTATATCGCACCATTAATTTAAAATTATATATTTAAAGAGTGTATTACAATGGAAAAATGGAAATGTAAAGTTTGTGGATACATCCGTTATCACAAATGCGGGAATGACAGAATTTCACGGAGTTCCTACAAAAACCTGCCTTGCGTTAGAGCCTCTGCCTGCCGATATTGCAGACGAGTTGACAGGAACTTTACCATTGTATTAAAGGTTCGAAATTGTTGGGGCAACTCAACAAAAAGCAGATCGCCAATAGGGTGATGCCCTTAGCGGAGGATTTTACACTTTGGGTAAAGTGCAAGCATCGCATTTGACTAGTCAAACGCAAATGGGCTAAGCCCAAACCCATATACGTGACCCCCCAAAGCTCATACTTCGCTTCGGGGAACCCCTACACAAACAGAAAGAGATAACAAATCGGTTAGCCGCCGAAATGTTATCTCTTTTTCTGTTGGTATAAGGTGTTATTCTTTGCTAACGCAAAGAGTGATATTGTCGCACGACGACAGTGATATTGAAGCCTTACGGCTTCAGTGATATTCTATTCGCCCTAAACTTGCGTAGCAAATATCACTCGGCGTAAGCCGAATATCACTGCGTAGCAATAGAACTCGCCGAAGGCGAATAGAGTTAGCGTGATACTCCGTTAAGAGTATCACGCTATAGGCGGGCTGCTTTACGCCGAGCTTTTACATTTTTTTGCGGCAGCCGTCAACCAGAATATTTTGCCCCGACAGGTAGCTTGCCTCGTCGCTTGCGGCAAACAGAACCGCGTTTGCAAGCTCCTCAGGCGTTCCCGCGCGTCCAATAAAGGAGTGCTCGCGCATGGGGTTGTTCCCGTTGTGAACGTCGATGCTGCCCGGAGAAATGCAATTGACGGTGATCCCCTTGCCGGAAACCGCTTTTGCAAGTGCCTTGGTGAACGCAATAACCGCGCCCTTGGTGGTGGAATAATCCACAAAATAATCAATTCCGTATACGCCGGCAACTGAGCCGATGTTGACGATCCTGCCGTAGCCGTTTTCAATCATGTGTGGCAAAACCGCATGCGTCGGATACATGGTTCCAAGGACGTTGACGTCAATGGTGCGCTTCCAGGTGGCGGAATCGGACGTGATAAAATCATCCCAAATGTAGATTCCCGCATTGTTGACAAGAATATGGAGCTGACCAAACTCGCGGATGCTATCCGCAATTGCCGTGCGCACCGCAGCCTCGTCAGTGACGTCCAGCACGATGCTTTTGACGCGCACACCCAGATCCATAAGCTCCGTTGCTGTTTGCAAAAGCTCATGTTCCAAAATGTCACAAATAATGATGCTTGCCCCTCGTTGTGCAAAGCCCTTAGCAATCGCTTTTCCAATGCCCTTTGCGGCACCCGTTACAAATGCTGTTTTTCCTGTAAAATCCATAGCTCCTCCTTTTGGCAAATCTGCCTTTGTGAACAGTATAGCAGTTGTATGCAGAATAAGCAATGGCATGACGCATAAAAAATTTAGCCAAAACGAAACAAAGCCCTTGCGAAACTTCTCCACTTGTGGTATACTGTTTTAAAAACCTTGCAAAATGCTGCAATGGATTTTTGGAGGAGGAGAGCAGTATGGAAAAGCATATTCCGGTCATTGTTAAATTCATATCCTCGATCAAGGTTTACAACCCCAAAGGGGGATGCCTTAAAATAAAAAACCGCGAGACTTCGGTTTTGATCATCGTTTTGAGTGGGAAGATCCGATTTACGCAAAACGGAAACAGTACGATTGCATCTCCAAAATCCCCGATCTATATCCCCAAAGGGGCTTCGTATCTCAACGAATGCCTGGAGGAGGCGGAAAGTCTGTTGCTTAATTTTGAGGAGTGTCGGCAAAGCGACGCCATTGCCCCGTTGGCTTATATTGAGCCGCAAAAAGCAATTCGCATCTTTGAGCGCGTATTGATCCTGCATGCACAAAAGACGTTGCGCGCCGAGGCGGAGATTTTTTCTTTGTTTTACTCCCTTGTAAGCGAGGGGTATACCGAGAGCGTTACCGCAGAGCGTTCGTTGATTGCCCCCGCGCTGGAATATATCGAGCTGCATCTCTCCGAAGCGGAGCTTACGGTGGAGCGTCTTGCCGCATGCTGCTGCATCAGCTCGGTCTATCTGCGCAAGCTATTCCAAAAGGAGCTGGGAATGTCGCCATTTTCCTACGTGACGTGCAGGCGCATGGAAACTGCACGCGAGATGCTGTATGAACGTTGCTCAGTGGGGGAGACCGCGCTGAGGGTCGGCTACGGAGACATTTATCAGTTCAGTCGCGCATTCAAAAAATATTACGGCGTTTCACCAAAACACTTTTGCGGTGGATAGTGGTTTTCACTTTCTTCATCGATGACGGATTTGTGAGTAAAAAATTCGTCCTGCAAGAGGAAAGTATTGGCATGCCCTTGACACGGGTGTCGAAACCTGCTATAATAAAAGCGCAAATCCCACGTTTTGGAGAGCTTGGAGGTAAAAAAACATGGAAAAGATCAAGGTTGCCGTTGTCGGTACGGGTAATATTTGCAGAAGCGCACATATGCCCGTTTACATGAAGCGAGAGGACGTTGAGGTCATCGCTTGTGCCGATATTGATTTTGAAAAAGCAAAGGCGTTCGCCGAAAAATTCAATATTCCTGCAGCGTACGCGTCGGTAGAGGAGCTGCTTGCCAATTGCAAGCCCGACTACGTGGACGTTTGCACCTGGCCTGCGGCGCACGCGCCCGTTTCCATTGCGGCGGCAAACGCAGGCTGTCACGTCATGTGTGAAAAGCCCATTTGTCACAATCTCGCGGATGCGCTGGCACTCAAGGAGGCAATTGAGCGCAACGGTGTCAAGTTTATGCTTGCCGTTCCGCTTCGTTACGGCAAAGCTGCTGTTCATGCACGTGAGCTGGTGGACGCAGGCGTTCTCGGTGACGTCTATTACGGAAAAACCGCATACGTTCGTCAAAGAGGTATTCCCGGCGGTTGGTTCTCTTGCACCAAATACGCAGGCGGTGGTCCTATCATCGACGTTGGTGTGCACCGCATCGACCTTGCATGGTACATGATGGGTTGCCCGAAGCCCGTATCCGTTCTGGCTTCGGCTGTTTACAAGATCGGTGACTATCGCGAAGCGCCGAAGGTGGATCCCGTTACGGGAAAGGTTTCGGCAAACAACTCCTGGTCGGGCGCGCAGGTTCCCGATTACAAATTTGACGTTGAGGATTCCGCCAGTGGTGTGTTCCGCTTTGAAAACGGCGCACAGCTGATCTTTGAAACGGCGTGGTCCTTCAACGGTCCCGGCAACAATTCCACGCAGATCGCGGGCGAAAAGGCGGGCATCACGCTGGAGCCTTACAAGCTGTTCCGCGCGGACGGAGAAAAGCTGATCGAAGAGGATATTACGGGAGATTTTGAGGGCGATATTTTTGAAAACGAGATCGATCATTTTATCGATTGCATCAAAAACGACAAAACGCCCTCCTCGAATATTGAGCAGGCAGTGCAATTGCAAAAGATGCTGATGGGCATTTACGAGTCCTCAAAAACGGGACACGAGGTCTCCTTGGCAGATTAAAACAAGGGCTTGAGGCGTGCGTGAATTGTTCGTAGCGAACAACTTGCGCCAATGTCTCAAGCCTTTTTTGAAGCTCTCAAAACAGGTTTTGGTGGAGGGCGTGTCGCGTTTTTTGCGAGATAAAGCCCATTCGGTGGGGAAAAAAACCCCTTTTTTGCATGTTTTTATAATAAAAAGTGAGAATTTTCAATAATATTTACAAAAAGCTGTTGACAATTTGCATAAAACATGTTACAATGTGTATGTGTCGAATAATGCCTAAGGAAGGTATTGTATGCTGATCTTTATTTTGATCCCCCTTTTTATGCTGTATTTTAAGGGGTATCGCTTGCGCTCGCCGCTTCAGATCTGGGATCTGTATCCCTTTTTTGCTGCGTGTGCATGCCACTTGTTTTTTGTGATCAACGCATGGTGCGGCAACCATAGCTTTGTACGCTTTGCGGCGATCCTTCAGTATTTCATGATCTTCACGCTTCTCATTCCCGTCGTGCGTCGTCGCATCGTGTATCCCACCTTTGTGGGCGTCGGCTTGACCATGGTAGGAACCTTGATGAACCACATCGCCATCAACGCCAACGGCGGCAAGATGCCGGTGTATCCCACGGTCTCCAAATGGATCGGGTATTATAAGGATGGGCAGCTTGACGGCAGTATCGATCAGCTTCACGTTTTGATGGACGAATCCTCAAAGCTGGTGTTCCTGACCGACTATTTCGACTTGGGCTCCTGCGTGTTAAGTCCCGGTGACGTTTTGATCCACACCTTTGCCTCCATCATCGTTTACTATTCGGCTAAGGCGGCGTGTGTCAACGTCAAAAAGAACGCAGAAAATAACAAGAATACGTAAAAGGGAAGGGCGGTTTTGCAATTGAACGAGTCACTGATTTTGTTTTTCGTTGATATCGTGCTGGGATATATTCCGCAGGCGGCAGGCTGTGCGGTTTGCTTGTTTACCATTGCCGATCAACGCTTGCGTTCCCGTCCGTTTCTCATTACCACAATCATTTACGCAGTCATCGCAATGGCGATCCGCCTGCTGTATAACATCGGATTTATCGATTTCGGCTTCCACACCATCATCATATGGATGATCTTCATCATCGTTGCAATTTTTTACAACAAGCTGCCCGTGATGCAGTCTACGGTCAGTATCCTGGTGTCGGGAATTTTGATCACGGTATCCGAAATCATCACGGCAATCGTACTCAGCGCAATTTTTGGTGCCGAGCGCTTCAACGCCATGATGAACAATACCGCAACCGTCCAGGGGCAGATCGAAAAGGCAATCTGCGGCATTCCCATGAACTTTCTGTTTTTGATCATCGTGCTGATCCTTAGCCTTGTGGTCAAGCGTCAAAGAGCCAAAAAGGCGGCGCTGAAGGCACAAAGCGCAGAGGGGGAAGCTACTCAGGAAGAGGACGCGGATATCACCGAAGAATAAGAGAAGGCACTCACCCTGTGTGAGGTGGAAGGACGTAATGGAAACGCTTGCAAAAAAAATGGCGCAATCGATTGGCAAAAGCCTTGGTAAGACCGAGGAGGAGATCGCGGTGATCGCCTACGGCCTGATCGGTATTTTGCAGTTTTCGACGATCTTTGTTTTGTCAAGTATCATTGGTCTGATTTTTGGATTTTGGCTGGAGACGGCAATCGTGTTCCTTTCGGTTGGCTTTTTAAGAAGATTGACCGGTGGGGCACATTCGTCCGGCATTTACAGCTGTCTTGTATACAGCGTGTTCTTCGTTTGCGGCATTTCCGCAATCGCGCACTATCTTTTGGCAACCCTTGCATGGCAGATCAATCTTGGTCTGTTGGCGGCAGTCTTTTTGTTCGGCTACGTTACCGTTGCCCTCAAGGCACCCGTAACACCGCCCAACAAGCCCTGCCGCACCGAGCAAAAGCGCAAGCGCTTGCGCCGTGGCTCGTTTATCGTACTGTCGCTCTTTTTGGTAGCATCGCTTCTGTGCGTGGTGCTTGGATGGAAATGGTGCATACGGTGCTATTCGGTCGGTCTTTCGCTTGTGCTCTCCACACTTTGGCAGATCACAATGATGACCGCCGTTGGAAAAGGCTTTGTCGAGTTTATCGACGGCTTGTTTGCTCCCAAGTCCTGATGCTTAGCATCGCTTCAATTTGGTATCTTCCGCATGGCGGAGTGATATATTTTCTTCTATCGGGGAAAGGAGGATTCTGATATGAAGGCAAAAATCCTGATGGCAGTGTCTGCTCTTGCAACATTGTTTGCAGCATTCGCAGCTTCATCGGCATGCTTCTGGTGGATTTATCAACCCGAAGAACCCGCTTCCTTGCAGGATAAGTAAGGTAGCGACGAGAGCCGGGTTTTCCCGGCTCTCGTTTTCTATTTTTTCCTTGGAAATTGGCAGAAAAAATGCGCAAGCAGAGACTTAAGGATACAGCATGAGTAACCCTACACACGACCACGGACTTGATGTAAAGAACATATTTATTACGCTGAAAATTCTGATTCTGTTTTTCTGCGTCATTCCCGTAACGCAAGCGATTTTCCTGGCAAGCTCCAGCGATGAGATCCTGGATTTTAACCTTGCCAAAATGGTTACGTTTTTGATCATTATTTCGCTTGTTACGCTGTTCTGGTTCGTCATCAACTATACCTTTAAAAACTACCGCGTCCGTGCAGTAATCGAAATTTTGGTTATGCACAGCATCGCGGTGCTGTGTTACGTCAGCACGGGAACGGCGGCAAGTAGCTACAAATTTATTTTTGCTCTTATCGTATTAATTTATACGATGGAGTTGGGACTGAAGATCGGTTTTTTGCTTTCGGGTGTTTCCGGCTTGACTATTTTTATCGGAGACCTGCTCACCTGTACCCAGGCACACCGCTCCTCCCATTTCCAAGCCGATATCATTCTTACGGCAACCTTTGTCCTTGTGGCATACATCGTCGGCTTTTACGTAGACAAGGATCGCAAGCTGATCAATAATCTGAAGGAATCGGTCAACCGCGACTCCTTGACGGGGCTGTTCAACCACCGCTATTTCCATCAGTACATGCGCGAGATCATCACGCAGGAGACCAACGAGCAGCTCTACCTGTTTATGGCTGATATCGATTATTTCAAGGTTTACAATGATACGTTGGGACACCAGAAGGGGGACCGCGTACTCAAAAAAATTGCTGCGTTGGCGTTGGAAAACATCCCCGAGGGAGGGCTTGTGTTCCGTTACGGCGGCGAGGAATTTACGTTTTTGATTCCTGCAAAGAGTACAAACGATGCGATCAATATTGCAAACCGCATTCGCATCAGCATCTCGGAACATCGCTTTGAGGGCGAGGAAATGATGCCGGGGCATGACCTGACCATTTCGATTGGCGTTGCCGAGCGTCGCGGAGCGTCCGACACCGTTGCAGACTGGATCGAGCGCGCCGACAATGCGCTGTATAAGGCAAAGTTCTTCCGCAAGAACCGCGTGCAGCTCTATTCGTCCGTGTTTGAGCGGTTTGATCACCTGGATCAGATCGACGGTGACGAGCGTATCATTTCTATTAAAACGCTGTTGTCGGTCATCAACTCGCGTGACCGCTATACTTACAACCACACCGACCGCGTGGTGCACTATTGCGAGATCTTTTCCAAATACGCAAAGCTTTCCGAGGCAGATTCGCGCACGCTTTTGTACGGTGCATACCTGCACGACATTGGAAAGATCAACGTTTCGCAGGAGATCTTGATCAGCGAAAAGCCCCTGACCGACGAGCAGTGGGCAGAAATGAAAAAGCACCCGTCCGACGGTGCGGATATCGTTCAAAAGATCAAGAATTTCGATACGGTTGCAGACATTGTTCGCCAGCACCACGAAAAGTTCAACGGCATGGGATATCCCTTGGGGCTCAAGGGCGAGGAGCTCAACCCGCTCTCCCGTGTTCTCACCCTGGCAGACAGCTTTGACGCCATGACGGCAAAGCGCCCCTACCAAAAGGTCAAGACCTTTGAGGAAGCTTTTGTGGAGATCCGCCGTTGCAAGGGCACGCAATTCGATCCTCAATTGGCAGAGATCTTCATTGCGGCAATCAAGGATACCTATTGCTGATGCAAAAGCAAACAACGAAAAGCATTTATGCAGTGCATAAGTGCTTTTCTTTTTGTATAACGCCCCGCTAAGCGGGTGGTTCCAAAGAGGTTTTTGCCGCCCCGCAATCCCGCCGCAGCGATAGGCTCACCTGTGTAAGGGGAGCTGTCAGCAAAGCTGACTGAGGGGTTGTTTGAGAATGTTTCTTTACAATCCCTCCGTCACGGAAAGCCGTGCCACCTCCCTTTGCACAAGGGAGGCAACGGATGCGCTACTCTCGATTACAGAACTCTCATTTTGCTTTTGCCGAAGATAGTTTTTTTAAATTTGTTTCACTCAAAGCTCGGCGTAAATTGTAGGGACCGGCGTCCCCGACGGTCCTTGTTAAAAATTGAAATAATACAAAACTTCAACGCACCAACTCCCTTGCTTTGCATGTTGGAATTTTGTTACATGAAATTTGTTGCTTTTTGGACCGTCGGGGACGCCGGTCCCTACAAGTTTGTGCGTCTTTTTCGAACACGTGCACGG
>JAFTKJ010000063.1 GCA_017453305.1 Clostridia bacterium | reverse complement strand
TTGAATAATCGCATTTGTGACCACAAATGCAGTGCTTCGTAAGTCTTAATTAAGGACAATAAAACTCATGACAAAAGTAACGCAAAAGCACTTATGGCAAGCAGTTTCCATGAGTGCTTTTTGCTACCTTCCGGGCGATAATAAAAAGCCTTCCTCCGGGAGGACGGGGGACCACGAAGTGGTGGAAGGAGCCCGCGTGACTTTGAACTTGGATATTCTTCGTTGTAACGCGCTCTCCCTCAGTCGCCTACGGCGCCAGCTCCCTCCCGGAGGGAGCCTTAAATAAAGCCAACCTTTAATAAAACAACGATATGTCTTTAATTAAGTCAGTATTTGCAAAGAAAAGAGGACAGAGAGTGTAAAAACATTCTCTGTCCTCTTCCTGTCGGTAGGTACTATATCTATTGAATCTAAAACTGTCCTTAAGAGTACGTCCCATTAGTTTTTCCTCTTTTTGTCAAGGATGCCGATCTCCAAAGGTGGTCTTGTAGCAATCGATCGCCTCGCGAATGATCTCCTCGGCTTTTGTGCGCCCAAAGAGCGACTGAACAGCGGTCTCTTTGTTCTCCAACTGCTTATAAACGCTGAAGAAGTGCATGATCTCATCAAAGATGTGCGGGGGCAAGCCGTCGATGGAGGCAATGCCGAGATAGGTCGGGTCGGAGAAGGGGACGGCAATGATCTTGTCATCCATTTTTCCGCCGTCCAGCATGCGCATCACGCCAATGGGATAGACGCGCATCAGGGTCATGGGGTAGATCGGCTCGGAGCAAAGCACCAATACGTCCAATGGGTCTCCGTCGTCGGCATAGGTGCGCGGAATAAAGCCGTAGTTGGCAGGGTAGTGCGTGGAGGTGTAAAGAATGCGGTCCAGCTTCAACAGTCCCGTAAACTTATCCAGCTCGTACTTGCATTTGCTGCCCTTGGGGATTTCAATGACGGCGTTAAAGTCGTGCGGTTGAATACATTCGGGATGGATGTCGTGCCAGATATTCATGTGTGGGTACTCCTTATTTTACGTAATCGAATTCAAAGCCGTAGATGGATACGGTGTGACCGTCGCGGCAGCCCTTTTTCTCCAAAGCCTCAAACACGCCGCTGTTTTGCAGGACGCGTTGGAAGAAATTAAGGGATTCGTAGTCGCTGAAGTTGACCTGTCCCATCAGATTTTTGAGCCATTCGCCCTCCACGATAAAGGTGTCGTTCTCGCGGCGGATGACCGTGTCGCGCTCGCCACCCACGTAAGCGTCCTCAGGCGCGTATTCGCGCTCGTAGATCTTCATGGGGGGAAGCTCCTCCAGGCGTGCGGCAACCATGCGGATCATTTCGTCAATGCCTTCGCCCGTTACGGCAGAGATGTAGTGCAACGTCCATCCGTTTTCCTTGACGTATGCCTCAAACGCATCCACGTCCACCGTTTCGCGGTCCAGGGCGTCCACCTTATTGGCAATGATGATCTGCGGACGGGTAGAAAGCTCGGTGCTGTAGCGCGCAAGCTCGTAATTGATTTTCTGAATGTCCTCTACGGGGTCTCTGCCCTCAAAGCAGGAGATGTCCACCACGTGCAACAGCAGGCGGCAACGGTCTACGTGACGTAAAAATGCGTGACCAAGACCTGCGCCGTCGGCGGCGCCCTCGATCAAACCGGGAATGTCCGCCGCCACAAAGCCGCGCTCACCGCCCGTGCGCACCACGCCAAGATTGGGGGAGAGGGTGGTAAAGTGATAATCCGCGATCTTCGGCTTTGCCGAGGAGATGCGCGCCAGAATGGAGGATTTTCCAACGCTGGGGTATCCGATCAGCCCCACGTCGGCAAGCATCTTCAGCTCCAGAACCACCTCTTTCTCCTCGCCCTCGGTGCCGTTTTTTGCGAACATGGGCACCTGACGCGTGGGAGTGGCAAAGTGGCGGTTGCCCCAGCCACCGCGACCGCCGCGGCATGCGATATAGTCGGCACCGTCCTCCTCGGACATATCGTGAATGATCCTGCCGCTCTCGGCATCGCGGATCAGCGTTCCGGGGGGAACCAAAATGATCAGATCGTCGGCGGTTGCACCGTGGAATTTGCCCCCCTTGCCGTCACCGCCGCGTGCGGCGATGAATTTGTGCTTGTAGCGAAAGGCGAGCAGGGTGTTGGAGCCCGGGTCCACGCGAAAGACGACGTTTCCGCCATGTCCTCCGTCTCCTCCGTCGGGACCACCCGCGGCGACGTATTTTTCGCGGCGGAAGGAGACTGCACCGTTGCCGCCGTCACCCGCCTTGATATAAATTTTGACGTTATCAACAAACATAAAACGTTACCTCGTAAGCCGTGCGCAAACCTTACTCGGCGTCGTCGCCCTTCATGCGGATGATCAGCTTGATGGGCGTGCCCGAAAAACCGAAGGTCTCGCGCAGGCAGTTTTCAATAAAGCGCTGATAGGAGAAGTGAAAGAGTTGAATATTGTTGCAAAAGATGACAAAGGTGGGAGGAGCTGTGCTGATCTGGGTCATGTAGTAGATCTTGAGTCGGCGTCCCTTGTCGGACGGGGGCTGAACGCGGATCATCGCATCCCCCAGCACGTCGTTGAGCATGCCCGTGGTCACACGCATGACCGATTGACCGTACACGTAAACGATGCGCTCGAACAGATTGACCACACGCTGTCCCGTTTTTGCGGAAATATAGAGAATGGGCGCGTAGGGCATGTAGGCAAGCTCGGTGCGGATCTTATTGTTGAACTCGTTGACCGTAGAGTTGTCTTTTTCGATCAGATCCCACTTGTTGACCACAATGATGACCGCCTTGCCCGCCTCGTGCGCAATGCCCGCGATCTTGGTATCCTGATCGGTAATACCCGTGGAGGCATCGATCATCAAAAGGCAGACCTGCGCGCGTTCTACCGCCATGTGTGCGCGCAAAACGCTGAAGTGCTCGATCTTATCGTCAATCTTGGATTGACGGCGAATGCCCGCGGTGTCGATAAAGGTGAATTTTCCGTACTCGTTCTCTACGTGCGTATCCACCGCATCACGCGTCGTTCCGGCAATGTCGGATACGATCAAACGGTTCTCGCCGATGAGGCGATTGATGATGGAGGATTTGCCTGCGTTCGGCTTGCCGATCACGGCAACGTGAATGCTGTCGTCCTCCTCGTCGGTGTCCTGCCAATCGGCAAGGTAGTCCATGCAGGCATCCAAAAGGTCGCCCGAGCCGCTTCCGTGAATGGAGGAAACGCTGATGGGATCCTGCTCAAAGCCCAATTCGTAAAATTCGTAAAATTCCATGGGAGGCTCGCCGATGCTGTCGCATTTGTTGATGCAGGGCACTACGGGCTTGCCGCTCTTTTTCAGCATGACGGCAATATCGCGGTCATCCGCCGTCATACCCGTGCGAACGTCACACATAAAGATGATCACGTCTGCGGTGTCAATTGCGATCTGTGCCTGCAGGCGCATCTGCTTGAGAATGATGTTATCGGTTTTGGGTTCAATTCCGCCGGTGTCGATCAATACCAGGCGACGGCCTCTCCATTCGGTCTCTCCGTAAATGCGGTCGCGCGTCACACCGGGGGTATCTTCCACGATCGAGCGGCGCTCACCGATCAATTTATTAAACAACGTGCTCTTGCCGACGTTGGGGCGTCCGACAATCGCGATCACAGGTTTTGCCATGATTTATCCTTTCTGTTATCAAACAGTTTGTCCATTTTTTTACGCTTCCATGCACTCAAATGCCAAGGAATGCTTGTATCAATTTTGCGCCGTCACTCTCCGAGGCGCGAACGGGAACGCCCAAGCGTTCCGAAAGCTGCTCGGGGGTCATATCGTCCAAAAAGACGTCGCCGTCGGCACGTAGCATCACCGAGGGGAAGAGCAGCTCGTCGCCAAGCTCCTTATCCAGAAGCTGCTCCGATACGTCCTTGCCCGTCAAAAGTCCCGCCACGGTCACGCTCTCTCCAAAAAAGCGGTTTTCGATGCGGTAAACGTGAACGGTCAGCCCGGGCACCTTTGCACAAAGCTTTTCTGCCAGCTTGCAGATGTGCTCGTACGCTGCCGCCCCCGTTGCCACCGATACGGTGCGAGGGGCTTTGAAGCGCGGTAAGAGCTCGTCCAGGTATTCCAGCTCAAAATCAAACTCACTCTCCAGCGAGGTCAGCATGCCAACGCCGTTTTCGATCTGGGAATAATCCTCGTAAAAATCCTCGTCGGGTAAGGGAAGTCCTGCGCGAACGTAAAACTCGTCCGAGCAGTAAAACAGTCGTGTGCCGTGCTTTCTCAAACACTCGTCACCGAATGCGTTGACCTGACGGATGACGTCCTCGCATTCCTTTGGTGAAAATCCTTCCAAGGGGAAGAGCTTTTCGCGGTATTTGGTCAAGCCGACGGGGACGATCGAGCAGGAGCGCAAAGCGGGATAGAGAAGTGCAAGCTCGCGCATGGTGCGATCCAGCTCCGTGCGGTCGTTGAGCCCCTTGCAAAGCACGATCTGCGTGCAAAGCGCAATGCCCGCCGAGGCGAGCTTTGGAAGATAGGATAGCACCTCGCCTGCGTGCTTGTTTTTCATCATCTTCACGCGCAATTCGGGATTGGTGGTGTGCACCGAGATATTGACGGGGGAGATGTGCATCTTGATGATGCGATCAATGTCCGCCTCCTTGAGGTTGGTCAAGGTCACGTAATTTCCGTGCAAAAAGGAGAGGCGGTCGTCGTCGTCCTTAAAATAGAGCGTTTCGCGCATGCCGGGGGGGAGCTGATCGATAAAGCAGAACACACAACGGTTGGTGCAGGAATGCTTTTTATCCATCAGCGGTGTTTCAAACTCCAAGCCGATGTCGTCGTACTCGCCCTTGTTCAGGTGTACGGTGTAGCGCTCGTCCTGCCGCAAAAGTGAAAGGGAAACGTTGGTATCAGTCAGGTAGAAGCGGTAGTCCAACACGTCTCGGATCTCGTTTTGATTGACCGAGACCAGCGTGTCGCCGCCGCGAATGCCGGCATGTGCGGCAATGCTGTTTGGCAGAACAGCCAGAATTTTAACCATCCTCGTCTTTCTCCTTTCTGCTTTATCGCATAGTTTAACATCTTATTATATCATACCTTTTTTGAAAAGTCAATACTTTTTACGCAATTCAAAAAGGACGACCCAAAACAATCAAAAAGCCTGATTTTATATTGAAACATTTGACTTTTGACGCTATAATTATGTTGACAAATTTGGCTTTTTCTGCTATAATAAAATTAGTCCAATCGTGTTTTTGAAAATATATGAGGGAAAAGAGATGCTCTTTTTGTAGGGGATGACCCTTCAAAAAAGAAAGGATACCCACAACGCTTGGGGTGATAGAGCATGTCAAGCCTTGCGCGATTTGGATGAGAAAAAATGAAAAGGAGACAAAAGCTATGAAATTTACAAAGCCCTTTAGAATTCTTGCAATCACACTCGCAGTGGTAATGATTTTTCCTTTGTTCAGTGTCATGGCATTTGCGGACGGCGAAGTGAAAACCGCGACTGTGTTCTGCGAATGCGAAGGTCCGTTCTACCACCAGGATTTCCAAAGCTACAAGGCCGGAGATAACGTAGACAAGAACCAAGTTAACTCCTTTATCGTTAACTCCAAGGTTGTTGAGGAGCACAAGATTGTTGCCGATCCTAAAAACGCGGATAACCTCGTTTGGTGCAGACCGCTTGACGATAAGAACGGTGCAAATGATGACCCCTGGGCTTACCTTGGCAACGAGCGCGTTTCGTTTGCAGAGCACCCTGTTGTTGATCTGTCCACCGACTACTATCTGCCTGCAGATGCTACCGGCTACTTTCAGGTTCAGCTGTACGGTTCTGCGTCCGGCACCAAAAACTACTTCCACCTTTGGGATGTCAACGTAACAGACACTAAGATCGTTGAGCATTACGACGGGACCGCACCTTTTACTGCAAAGTCCGCGGATGCAGGCGCATTCAATCTCCCTCGCGATACTTGGTTTACGGTTCGTGCCATTATCGATCTTGTAAGCGGTAAGTACGACGTATTTGTTGACGGCGCTTGGATTGCTTCCGGTCACATCGGAGGCAACGGCAAGAACATCGTCATCGGTAGGAACCTCCTCGACGTATGCTGCCTGTGTTGCTCTGCAGGGAAGGCGGATTCCTATGCCGATTTTGCTACCTACGAGCAGAGCGGCTACGTTCTCGTTGATAACGTAAGCTTTAAGCAATTTAAGGGATCCGTTATTAAGGTAACTCCTGACGGTCTTGCTGATGGCGTGATTGCCGCTCAGGTTGACAATCAGGTTCTCGCCGCAGGCGTACACCTTTTCGAAACTGCTGTAACGCCTGCCGAAGAGCGATTCGACAAAACTCCTTATGCAAATCTTTTTAAGTCCACTGTTGCGGAGTTCCGTCTGAACGAGAGTGCGGGTATCCGGTTTGTATCCGAGATCGATGCCGACCTCCTCGCACAGCTGCTTGCTGATACTAACACCGGCGATGAGCTTGTTAAGAAGGGCACGATCATCCTTCCCGCTAACTACGTCACCGAGGGTGTTGAGATCACTTTCGAAGGGCTTGCAGGAATGAATTTTCTCGACGTAACCTACGGCGATTTGGATGCTGATTATGGCGCTAACAAGATTGCGGGCTCTATCGTCGACATCAAGGATATCAACATGAACCGCGAATTTATTGCCGTACCTTACGTACAGGTAACCTTGCCTCATGGGAATACTGTTACAATTTACGGTTCTGCTTCCAAGGGTGTAACGGTTGCACAGCTTGCCGTTGAATCCTTGGCTGATACTGAGGCTACCTACAACGGTGCTGAAAAGACACTCCTTGAGGCGTACGCAGGAAAACTGAAGACCGAATAATGGAACAATAAAAAAGCATGAAGGGGCACTCGCTCGGGCGAGTGCTCCCTTTTACTAAATTGGAGGGGCTGAGCGAACAGACGAACGCCAATGGTCTTCCTACGATGGAAGGAATGTAGCAAACTTTTTACCGTTTCGACCCCTCTTTTCCTAAACGATTCGAATATATAGTTCAATATCTTGTTGTCTCATGCTTTTTTTAAAAGTCAAGTTTTTTTGCAAAATTCCTGCATTCTTGCAAGAGTCGGGGCACTGCGCTCAAAAGCGTACGCAACGCGCCGCCGTGCGGACGGCGTTTATTTGAACGATATGCGCCGCATCTTTTCTTTTTTGAACAAATTGCTATTGCATTTTGGAATGGGTTTTGCTATAATAGGAGCACCAAAGAGAAGAACACCGGGCACGGCTTGACGGCGTGCGGCGTGTGTACCTGCAAAACGGAGGTGTCGGTATGTATTTGAACGTTGCGGAGAATGGCTTGATCGGAGACGGCGTTACCAACCATACGCAAGCCCTGAATGCACTTTCCAAGCAGCTTTCCAAAACAGGTGGAACGCTTTATTTTCCTGCCGGAAGATACGTTACGGGAACGCTGTTTTTATACAGCAATATGACGCTCTGCTTGGATGCGGGTGCGGTCTTGCAGGGAAGCGATCGATTTGACGATTTTCCGTTTATCGATCCGAACGAGGTCAAGGGCTATACCCGTGGCGGTCGTTGGGGGGTGGTCTCTGCATGGCAGGCGCAAAACGTGCGCATTTGCGGCGGCGGTAAGATCGACGGTAACGGCAAGCTTTGGTGGGACTCTCAAAAGAGCGATTACGAGCGACCGCGCACCATCAATCTGATCCAATGCAAGGACGTTGTGATCGAGGATATTACCATCTGCAATTCGCCCTGCTGGACCATTCATCCCATGTGCTGTGAGAACGTTTCGATCCGCTCCGTCAGCATTTACAACCCGTACGATTCTCCCAATACCGACGGCATCAACCCCGAAAGCTGTAAAAACGTTCGTATTTCGGATTGCCATATCGATGTGGGAGACGATTGCGTTACCATTAAATCGGGAGACGAGCAGGATCTTTTGCAAAAGCAATACGCGTGCGAAAATATCATCGTTACCAATTGCACCATGGCACACGGGCACGGCGGTGTGGTTTTGGGGAGTGAAATGTCGGGCGGCATCAAAAACGTAACGGTCAGCAATTGTATTTTTCAAAACACCGACCGCGGCATTCGCATCAAAACGCGCAGACGGCGCGGCGGCTCGATCAAGGGCGTGACCTTTAGCAATATCATCATGGAGAACGTGATGGCGTGCATTACGGTAAACGAATATTATTTCTGCGTTTGCGGCGACTATCCGTTTCCAAAGGAGGAGCTGTTTGACCCCAACCCGCGCCCCATCGATCCCTCTACCCCCGATATCTCCGATATCCGCATCAGCGGTATTCTGGCAACCGGAGTCAAGGGTGTCGGAATTTATTTTTACGGACTTCCCGAGCTCCCCGTGCGCAACGTTACGATCAGCGACGTTCGCTTGGACGTGGTAGGAAATGATAAGGGAATGTCTGCCGTGATGGCGTTTGACCGCACCCCCTCCTTTGGCGAAGGCATTTTTTTGGAGAATGCCTCCAACGTGGATATGAGCGGTGTGTACGTGCAATGCCCGTGGGAAAAGGTTGTACTCAAAAATGCCGATCACATTACCTTGAACGGGGAGCACTTGGCATAAGCTGTGATGCTTGTATGAATTGAATAAGCAAAAAAGAGAGAACGTATTGCGCAGTGCCCTTGAGGACACTGCGCAATACGTTTTTGTAATGGACGGGGAAGTGGCTGTTTATTGTTCGGTGTGCTCGGCGCCCAATACCTCCGAGATATTGGTGTGCATCAGTGCCACGTCATCGTCGCTGATCATGTCATCGAGCACAAGCTCCTTTCGCGGAGTTGCTTTTTCACAGGCTACAACCAACGCCGCTGAAAAGGCACTCCTTGAGGCGTACGCAGGAAAACTGAAGACCGAATAATGGAACAATAAAAAGCACAAAGGGGCTGTCTCAAATGCGATCAAAAGCATTTGAGACAGCCCCTTGTTAGGTATTAGATCAAATAAAGTCCTCAATTGTGGTCTCTTCGTCCACCGCAACGGTGCGAAGCGCCTTTTTTGTTTCCGTGTGCTCGGCACTCGCGCCCAGCACCTCGGAAATGTTCTCGTGCATCAGTGCCACGTCATCGTCGCTGATCATATCCTCCAGCACCAGCTCCTTGGGTTGCTCCAGCTTTTCGGAAAGCACCGCCAAAGCCACGCCTGCCAAAGAGCCCACAATGCCGAACACCAGCTCACCTACAAAGCGATCCTTGTTTTTGGAGCGGCGGTTGGCGTAGTCGATAAAAGCAACGGCAGAAGCAAGAACGGTTGCGGCGCCTGCCATAGAGATGATAAACTTTTTCATGCTTTGGTCTCCTTTTCAGAATTATTCTGCGGTGTGTTTGAGATATGCGTTGATAAAGCCGTCCAGATCACCGTCCATTACGGCTTGAATGTTACCCGTCTCATACCCCGTGCGCTTGTCGGTAACGAGAGTGTAGGGCATAAAGACGTAGGAGCGGATCTGCGAGCCCCACTCGATGTTGGTCTTGTTGCCTTGAATGTCCTCAATGGTATCCAAACGCTCCTGGATCTTGATCTCCATCAGCTTGGATTTCAGCATGCGCATTGCGGTCTCCTTGTTTTGGAGCTGGGAGCGCTCGGTCTGGCAACCAACAACAATGCCCGTAGGCTTGTGCACGATACGGATCGCCGAGTCGGTCTTGTTGATATGCTGACCGCCCGCGCCGCTGGAGCGGTGCGCCGTGACCTCGATGTCCTCCTCGCGGATGACAACTGCGTCCAGGTTTTCAAATTCGGGCATGACCTCAATGGATGCAAAGGAGGTCTGACGGCGGCCGTTTGCGTCAAAGGGAGATACGCGTACCAAACGGTGCACGCCGTTCTCGCTCTTGAGGTAGCCGTAGGCGTTGAGTCCCGAGATCATCACGGTCGCGCTCTTGATGCCCGCGCCGTCGCCGTCGAGCCAGTCGGTCAGCTTAACGGTAAAGCCGCGCTTTTCCGCCCAACGGGTGATCATGCGATAGAGCATCTGTGCCCAGTCCTGCGCCTCGGTACCGCCTGCACCGGGGTGGAAGGAAACAATGGCGTTGCTCTTGTCGTATTCCCCCGAAAGCAACACCTCAATGCGGCGGTTTTCCTCCTCCGCAACAATGGCGTCAAGCTCGCTTTGTACTTCCTCCACAAAGCCCTCGTCATTTTCTTCAATTGCCATTTCCGCAAGCGCGATCGCATCCTCCAGACGTGCGCAAAGACGCTCGTAAGCGGCGACCTTATCCTGCCCCTGCTTAATGGTCTGCAACACCTTGCTGGATTTTTCGGCGCTGTTCCAAAAATCGGGGGATTGCGTCTGCGCTTCCAGATCCTTCAGGCTCTCTTTGGTTTCTTCAATGCGCAAAGCGGAGCCAAGCTCCACAATGCTCTCTCTCATGCCAAGCAGCTTATACTTGGCGTCTTCCAATGCAACGATCAATTCGTACCTCCAAAGCCCCGAGGGGCGATTTGTCTCAAAATTTTCTATATCTATATTATTATATCACAAAAGTAGGGGATGTTTCAAGAGGGTTTCGCAAGTTTTTCAAAAAACTCTTTTACTTCAGTTCCTTTTGCATGAAATATTCTCTCATCATACGTCCGTCTTTTAATTTGAAAGCATTAGGACGCTCACCAACGACCTTAAATCCGTATTTTTCATAAAGCGCTCTTGCGCGGTCGTTGCCTTCCACAAATTCAAGCTCAATGATTTTAATCCCGTGTCTTGCTTCTGCTGCAGATACAAGCTCCGTGAACATAGCAGAGCCGATTCCGAGATTCCAATACTCCTTGAGAATTGCGATAGAAACGGTTGCGCGATGCGATGTTTTGATGCCGCCCCTAAAATTGATCTCGCAGTTTCCGGCTATTTCTCCATCGACATAGCACGTAATAGCCAACAAGCTTTGAGAATCTCTGCAACGCTTTACCCACTTTTCTTCGTTCTCGAGAGTGACTCCATCCCATTCCTCGGGATATCGCGCGAGAAAATCGGTTTCGCCGCAGGCCTTTTTTATGTAATTCAGCATTTTTTCGGCATCTTCAACGCAGGGTGTTTTTAATATAGCGCTTCTGCCGTCTTTTAACGTTATCTTTTTATCTTCAAAAATCATAGCAATAATCTCTTATCAAGTTCAAATTGTTCTTTGCAGATGTAGCATTAAGCCTCCCTCTGGGAGAGAGGTGAACAAATGCCGCAAGCGGCAAAGCACGAAAGGCGCCTGCGCAAATAACCGTCGATATGCCTCGCAAAACGCTATGCGTTATGCTCGGCTCGATATATTCTCGTTTCACTCGAATTCGATATATTCTCCCTTTGGTCGAACTCGATATGATATAAATCCGCGCTCACGCAGTGAGCATATCGAGTGCGCAGCACATATCGAGTTGCACCAGCAACATATCGAAAATCCGCGCAAGCGGATTTATATCGATGCTTTGCGCTGATCAGCGCAAAGCACTTT
>JAFTKJ010000062.1 GCA_017453305.1 Clostridia bacterium | reverse complement strand
CACGATAAAGGATGTAACATTTGCGATGGAAAGCTATTGGTAATCCTTCGTGGATCCCGCTTCGGCGCAAGCACCTCGCGCTTTTGCTTGCTCGAACGCCTGCGGCTTCTCTCGACCCGCAAAAGTTCGACTCCGTTCGCCGCACACGGCTCTCTCCGCTCAGGATGACGCGTTAAAGGTAATACGGTGCGAACAAAATCATTTTCCATCGCCAAACAACTCTCTGAGCGAGCAGGGTCTCGGCGGCGCCTGCGAGCTTGCGAGAGCCAAGCGAACCTGCGGTTCGCGTTGAAAAACGATGCACACGCTGACAAATTCCGTCAGTGAAACTTCGCGGCGGCGCACAAGCTCTCCCAATATTGCTATCCAAAAAGCTTCCTTTTGGGGGGAAGCTTTTTGAAGAGGGCGTGGGAGGAACTTTTTCTCGAAAAAGTTCCTCCCACAAAACTCCCCAAAAAACTCCCCACAAAATCCAAACGCCTTATCTCAACAAACGCAAGAGATCGGACTCTTCAAAAACGAGGTCAAAGCGATTGTTTTTAAGGACGTGTGCGCGCATTTCAAGATAGCATTGCCGGAAGACGCTCATGTTGCGCAGATAAGTTGCACGAGCGGCAGGGAAGCGCACAGACTCGGCAAGGAGCATCAAACGCTCTCTTTGTTCAATCAAGCGATCCAGCTCCGCAACCGCCGCTTCGGGCGCAAGAGAGCCCTTCTTTTGAGCGTCACGCAACCGCCACAGAGAAAGCAGCTCGTCCGCCAAGGTGTAGTAGTGCTTTGCCGTTAAGAGCCACACGTCGTTGAAAAATCCAATGTCACGGCTCTCCTTTTCAAAAAAGCGGATCGCCTTTTTGGAGTTGGTAAGAAGCCGACGTAAATACGTTTTGTAGGACCTGCGCTCCTTATCGATCACGCGATCAAACAAAACGGCAGGGAAGGGCGGCAGCGTGCGCGGATTTCCCTTGCGGTAGCAGTAGAAATAATACTCCAATTTAAGACAAGCGCGGTTGATGTAGCAATCCTTGGTCTCGTCGATCATAACGTCGCGCATCAGCTCCAACGCCGCATTTGCCGCGTCCGGCGCGCTTGGAAAACGGAAATGCGCATACCGTGCGTCAAATCCCGCCTTGTCCAGCGCGGCGTCGGTGTTCCAACCTGCCTCGGCAAGACAAAAATAGTTCTTGTCGTAGCAGTATTCAAAGCTACTGTAAGCCTCAATCGCCTCAAAGCCCAGGCGACGCGCCAAGGACGCGCAGGCGCGGATATTGTCGTTGCTATCGGTGGGGATGGTCCAATGATAATACCCCGTAAAGGGCATGATCGAGCTGCGCATGATCGAATTCACGCCGTCCGCTTTGTCCCAGAACAAGTGCGCGGGATCGTCGTAGCTCCACCACTGTAAAACGACCTCGTCGTAGATTCCCTCCTTGATCAGAAGTGCCTTGAGCTCCTCGTCCACGCAATGGAAGCTGTGATAGAACATATCGTGAAAGACGTAAATGCTCTTCATTCCGCGGCTCTTAAGGTGCTTGCAAATACGGATCATATGCTCCAGCATCAGCTCCTTGTGCGTAACGCCGTGACATTTGGGGCAATGACAGATGGCGGCTCCGCTGACCTCGTCCAATCCAACCGAAATCGACGTAATGCCGTTTGGGGTAAGATAGCGGTCAATGATCTCGTCATAAAAATCAAACAAAAGCTCATACGTGCGCTCGTTTCGAGTGCAAAAACCAAATCCCGTGGGCGTGCCGTCCTCTTGCTTTGCCGATACCTCGGGATAGGTGCGCGGAATAAGGGAGTTGTGCCCAAGACTGTTGAAAAGCGGACGCACGGTGACGTTCTTCTTTTTTCCGTACACGATGAGGTCTCCAAAGAAATCCTCCTCAAACATGCGCGGCAAAACGTTTTCACGGTTGATCCATTTTTGATCCTTGACCGAATAGTAGCGCTCGCTCTTGGGAGTTTTCAGCTCGGGATGCTTGTGCATGGGAACGTAAAGGTACTCTGCCAACACGTCGTCGTATTGATAGGTCCAACAGCCGTAAACGCCAACGTCCAGCTGATTGAGCTTCTGCATTTCAAAATAATCAATGGCGCGGAACCAGTCCTCGCGCGTCATCAGCTCGGTGCCAAAGCGGCACTCTACAAAAACGCCGCGGTTGGGAATGGTAGGGTAGTCCACGATGCGACCAAGAGGCAAAAGTACGTCGCCGCCCTCTACGTGCAGCAGCTGAGAAAATGTCACCGCCGCGTACAAAACCCCCTTGGCGGTCTTGCCGCACAAAACGGCACCCGCGTCGCTGATGCGAATGACGTATCCCTCGTCGCTTGCAATTGTGGCAAGGTCACCCTCGTCAGGATCAATGCACAGCTTGATGGAAAATGCTCCGCACGCTCCCTCGTCAAGAGTGGTACAAGCACGCTCCAAAAATGCTTTTTTGAGCACACGGATTGCTTCATTCAGCAACACGTCCTCGCATTTTGGAAAATCCAAGCACACGTCAAGCGCGTGCAACGTACCAATTTTCACACATGCGTCTCCCATTTCCACCCGTTGCGGATAGGGGAGCAGAGACTGTTTGACGTTGAACATAAAAGACCTCCTTTTGCGGCGACGCCGCCATTTGATACACGCCCATTATACAGTATTTTTTTGCGTTTGTCAATCCTTTTTTCCATCTTCCGAGGGTGCTTTTTTCAACTTTTGGAGGAGATTTTATGCAAAAATTTAAAAAATTGCAACAAAATCCGCACACACCATTGACAAAGCTGCCTTTTTTGTTATATAATATAAAATGGTTTAGTAGTTTTATCGATACGGACGTATCGGGAAAGGATCGTAAAAATCCAATGGACAAAAAAATTTCCGAAATTTTCGGTGCAATGGTATTTAACGACGACGTCATGCGCGAACGCCTCCCCAAAGAGGTTTACAAGTCGCTGACCAAGACCATTGCCACGGGCAGAACCATTGATCCCTCCATTGCCGACGTTGTGGCAAACGCCATGAAGGATTGGGCTGTGGAAAAGGGCGCCACGCACTACACGCACTGGTTCCAGCCGCTGACGGGCGTAACCGCCGAAAAGCACGATGCATTCATTTCCCCCGTGGGCTCCTGCAAGGTTGTCATGGAGTTTTCGGGAAAGGAGCTCATTCGCGGCGAGTCCGACGCTTCCTCCTTCCCCTCGGGCGGCTTGCGCGCAACCTTTGAGGCGCGCGGATACACGGCTTGGGATCCTGCATCCTACGCCTTTGTCAAGGACGGCACGCTGTACATTCCCACCGCATTCTGCTCCTACACGGGCGAGGCGCTGGACAGCAAAACGCCGCTGTTGCGCTCCATGGATGCGCTGAACACGCAGGCGTTGCGCATTTTGCGCCTGTTTGGCGATGACCAGACCAAACACGTGGATATCACCGTGGGTGCCGAGCAGGAATACTTTATCATCGACAAAAAGATGTACGACCGCCGCAAGGATCTGGTCTACACGGGGCGCACGCTCTTTGGTGCTCCCGCCCCTAAGGGACAGGAGCTGGAGGATCACTATTTCGGTCCTTTGAAAACGCGCATCGCGGCGTTTATGTCGGATCTGGACAAGGCACTTTGGACCATGGGCATCAACGCAAAGACCAAGCATAACGAGGCAGCCCCCGCACAGCACGAGCTTGCCCCCATTTACGCGACGGTCAATATTGCCGTGGATCAAAACCTTTTGACCATGGAATACATGAAAAAGATTGCCGAAAAGCACGGACTTGTGTGCCTGCTGCACGAAAAGCCCTACGCAGGCGTCAACGGTTCGGGCAAGCATAACAACTGGTCCCTGACCGCAAACGGCAAAAACCTGCTCGATCCCGGCAAGACCCCGGAGGAGAACGTGCAGTTTTTGCTGATCCTTGCCGCAATCATCAAGGCGGTGGACGATTATCAGGATCTGTTGCGCATTTCCGTAGCTTTCCCCGGAAATGATCATCGCTTGGGCGCGCACGAGGCACCTCCCGCCATCGTTTCGGTGTTTGTGGGTGAGGAGCTGGAGTCCTTGATTGATTCCATCGTTGCGGGAACCGCTTACAAGGGTGCAAAAAAGGCGATGATGGACCTTGGTATTCCTTCCGTTCCCGTGTTCCGCAAGGACACCACCGACCGCAACCGTACTTCTCCTTTTGCCTTCACGGGCAACAAGTTTGAGTTCCGCATGCTGGGCTCCTCGCAAAACATTGCAATGCCCAACACGGTGCTCAACACCGCAGTTGCCGAGTCCTTCCGTCAGTTTGCCGATCAATTGGAGGGAACAAAGAATATCGACACAGCCATTGCAAAGCTGATCAAGGAAACCTTTGCCGCGCACAAGCGCATCATCTTTGACGGCAACGGCTACTCCGAGGATTGGGAGCAGGAGGCTGCCGCGCGCGGTCTTTCCAATCTGCGCACCTCGGTTGATGCATACAAGACCTTTATGAATCCCAAAAACGTCTCTCTTTTCTCCTCCATGGGTGTAATGAGCGAGACCGAAATGCACTCCCGTGAGGAGATCTATTTCGAAAATTACTGCAAGATCGTCAACATTGAGGCGCAAACCATGGTGGTCATGGCATCGCGCGATTATATCCCTGCAGCCGAGCGTTACGTAGCGCAAATTGCAGACTCTGCCGCAAAGAAGAAAATGGTCTGCGAGGACGTTTCCTGCGCGGTGGAAAAGGACCTGATTCGCCGCCTCTCCAATCACCTTTCCGAGGCGTACAGCGCCGTCGAGCGCCTGAAAAAGGAGGAAAAGACCGCCGCCGCGATCCTGGACGTCAAGAACCGCGCGGAGTATTATTCCTACAAGGTCATCCCCTTGATGAACGAGCTGCGCTCCGCCGTCGATTCTATGGAAATTATCACCGCCTCCGATCTCTGGCCCGTTCCTACCTACGGTGACATGATGTTCCGCGTTTGATGGGCGCGGTTTGGGGACGCGTTTGTTAGGGGGAACTTTTGAAAAAGTTCCCCCTATAACCCCCTCAAAACTTTCAAAAAGAAAGTTTTGGGATATCGATATCGGGAGAGTTTGTGCTCTCCTTTTTTGTTTTGTGCATTGGATTTGTTAGTTTGTGCACAGATGGTCGACGCGAACCGCAGGTTCGCTTGGCTCTCGCAAGCTCGCAGGTAGCGAAGCGGCGCGAGCGGAATGAATGACAGCCCGGTGGGCTGTCAGAACGCAAGTTGCCAACGGCAACTTTTGTGACACGAGCCGCAGCGAGACCCACCAAGACCCCACGCGCT
>JAFTKJ010000061.1 GCA_017453305.1 Clostridia bacterium | reverse complement strand
GTTTGAGTAGTATTCTCGTTTGAATTGTTCGAGATCCGTTACACATACTTTTTAAAAGTAGCTTTGTACTTCTCTCTTGTTGTTCAATTTTCAATGACCGTTTGCCGCCACTTTTGCGACAGCCTTGATATTATACCACATCTGTTCCTGCTTGTCAATACCTTTTTTAAAAGTTTTTTCAACTTTTTTCAAGTTTTTTACCAAGCCAACTCCGCGGTTCCTATCCCCATCCTTGCGGACAGTGTTGATATTATACCACTTTTGCATGCGGTTTGTCAAGTACTTTTGCACAAATTTTTAAAATATTTTTTTGCACATTGAACAAAAAACTTGTATAAACTGTAAACTTGGCGGCATACTACTGATACTTTTTAGGAAAGCTTAGGGGAGATACGCATGGTAACGTTATTGATTCGCACCTTTTTCATCTACGTTTTTTTGATGCTTGTGATGCGCCTGATGGGAAAGCGGCAGATTGGCGAATTGGAGGTTACCGACCTTGTTACAACGCTCCTGCTCTCGGAGGTGGCATCTCTCCCTATCGTCGATCCCTCCATTCCCGTATCGCATGCGCTGATCCCCATGATCCTTCTGCTGACGCTGGAGGTCTTTTCTTCCTTTATATTATTGCGCATTCCTGCGTTGAAAAAGATCCTTTCCGCACCACCCACCATTCTGATCAAGTGCGGCGTGCTGGATCAGCAGGCGCTCCTGGAAACGCGGCTTTCGGTGGAGGAGTTGATGAGCGAGATCCGACAGCAAGGATATACGGGACTTGGGGAGATTTCGGATGCCATTTTGGAAAAGGACGGTAAGCTGACGATCTTACCAAAGCCACAATACGCACCGCTCACCGCCGAGCAATTTGGCATTTCCCCAAAAGGGGAGCAACTGATGCACATCGTTTACACAAGCGGGCGCTTCAACGACGCAGGACTTTCCCTGATTGGAAAAGACCGCAAATGGCTACAGCGCCAGCTTTCAAAAAGAGGGGTGACCCTCTCCCGTTTGTTTTGCGTAACAGCAAATAGCGACGGAAAGCTTTATTGGATCGAGCGCGAGAGAGGAGAACGAAAGTGAAATCTCTGTTTGTTACCGTTTTGCTGTTTTGTCTGACCCTTTGTGCCACGGTTGGAAACTACCATTATATTAATAGCACCGCCGAGCACATGCACGCGCTGATCGAAGAGCTCCCCTCCCCCGACGATGATGCGTGCCCGGATGCAATCACCTCTTTGGAGGAGGAGTGGCAATCCCATGCGCCGCGCATCGGGCTGACGGTGGAATTCCGTACACTGGACCGCGTCACTGAGCAGTTGGCGCTCCTTTATGAATGTGCCTGTCACGGCGACGTGTTTGGCTACTACAACGCCCTCGCCTTATTGCGGGACGCCATTGACGACATGCGCAGATTGGAATGCCTTTCGGTTTCGAATATATTTTAATTTTTGTTTTCTCGGGCTTGCAAAACGCAAAAAACTGTGCTATAATGGTCAAAAAGCGTTTGGAGGTTCTTTTCTATGAAAAATCAGATCCGCATGCTCTCGCACGAGGGCTTTTGGCAAATGATGAGCTTTGTGATTACCACCGAGGACGGAAAGATCATTGTCATTGACGGTGGCTATCACGACGACGCCGACAAGCTGTTGCGCGAATTGCAAACACTCTCGGGCAAGGAGAAGCCGCACGTGGACGCTTGGTTTTTGACACACGCACATGAGGACCATATCAACGCTCTGGTACAGCTTTACCAAACGCGTGCCGACGATTTTTCCTGCGGCGGCATTTACTACTGCTTCCCCTCGGTACAGTATTTTGAAAAATACGAGCGCGGCTCCGTACCGACAATTTCCAATTTTTATAAGACACTCCCCTCCTTTGCCTCCATTGCGCACACGGTGTCCACGGGGGACGAATATACGGTTGGCGCGGCGAGATTTGAGATTTTGCAGACCTATGACGACGAAGTGACAGAGGACATTGTCAATAATTCCTCCACGATCATTCGCATGTATCTTGGCGGCAAGAGCGTGCTGTTTTTGGGTGACGCCGGCATCATTGCGGGCAACCGCTTGGCGGCGCGCTACGGCGACAAGCTACAGAGTGACTACTGCCAGATGGCACATCACGGGCAGGATGCCGCCGAAAAGAACCTTTACGAATGCGTGCGCCCCTCGGTTTGCATCTGGTGCGCGCCCGAATGGCTGTGGAATAACGACCGCGGTGGCGGCTTTGACACCGACATCTTTACTACTGTGACCACGCGCCGCTGGATGGACGAGATCGGCACGGTCAAAAAGAATTACGTCATGTTCCAAGAGGATCAAACGATCGAGATCGAATAACAAAAAGCAAAAGAGGCTGAGCCCAACGGACTCAGCCTCTTGTTTGTTGTGAAATTATTATTGGCGTCGTTGCTCTTTCTCCGTTTATTTTGCGGATGACTTTTTCAAGCCCTTTACGATCTCTTCAATGTAAGGAAGCAGATGATTCGCCATGATGCGCATTCCGCTTGCCTTGAGGTGGAAAGCATCGTAGGAATGCTCCTCCCTCCAGGCATCATTCAGAATATGCACGCCCGAGACCTCTGGAACGCCCGCATCGATATAGTAGATACGCTTGGCATAGTCCTCGTCCTTTTGATATTCCTCGTACATGGTTTTGACGTTGCGGGTGTACCAGGTGCGCTCTTTTTCGCCATACTCAAAGGGAGGGATAAAGATTATGATGGCATTGGGATACTCCTCCATCACACGGTCCACCACCATTTGCCACGCTCCCATAAAGGTGTCGGGGCGCTTCTCTCCCCATTTTCCCAAAGGAGCGGCAATGTCGGGACCAAAATCGTTATTTCCCCCCTGTAAGAGGACCACATCCACGTCCTCTCCCTTGCCCGAAATATTTCCGCAAGAAAAATACGAAGCCTTTTCGCTGCCCCAGTAATATGCAGCCTCCCGACGCATCAGGAACAGACATTCATACATGGATTCCTTGTGCAGGCTTCCGTCCTCGTTGTAGTTTTTGTCGGTGAGCGACACCGTCATGCCGCTGACGCCCAGGTTGGTCATATTCCACGCGTACTCCTTGCCCAGCAGATTGCACCATTGGTTGGGCACGTCTCTCGCCCCTGCCATCTGGCTGTCACCAAGCACCAATACGTTCAAATTCTGCAATTCCTTGCGCATTTTCAAAATCATGGTTTCTTCTCCTTTTTGGTTTCTGCTAAAAATTCTTCTTTGAATGCAACGGCAATGCCATCCGATTCTGCCGCAACGCTTCAAGAGGATTGGACGATCAAAATCGAATAACAGTAGTAAGAGAGGCTGTCACATTTGACGAGACCGAAAAAGCCCGTGGCGTAAAGAAAAAAGTCCCGCTCGCCGTCAAAAACGACAAATGAGACAGGATAAGGTTGAATTTCTTCGAAATTCTCCAAATATTTACGGGCTTTTTCTATCGCCG
>JAFTKJ010000060.1 GCA_017453305.1 Clostridia bacterium | reverse complement strand
AATGAATTGCGCCAGAATAGAGTGTTTCGTCCGTTGTATCAATGGCTGCTCTCATATCGTAAATATAGTTTTTTGTGTCTTTCTTTGCTTTGATAGCAACCTCGTCACCGCTGATTACGGTAATGGGATTGGTAGAATTGCAGACAAGTGAAAGTCCGTGAAGCTCCAGATCGAATTTGTAACCCTCTCCAACGTCAATAACGATATTACCGCGCAGCTTGCCCGAAATGGAATATACGCTTTCTTCACCTACCCCGGTAAAGGTCAGCGTTGTTCCTTCAAGCTTATACGCTTTATCCGTTCCCGAAACGCACTCAACCACGATATCGGTGGACTCTCCCTCAAAATAACCATCGTATGCGCCGAGATCGTCAAGTGATGAACCAAAGCTCGTGCTATCGTCGCCAAGCGCTGACGAGGTTCCCTGCGTTTCTGGATTGGTATAACCTTTGTTGTCATCCAATGGCGTTCCGCAGCTTACAAACAACAGAGTCAAGCATAATACCACAATCATGAATCTAATTTTCATAACTCTCTCCTTTTGCTTTATGCCAACTTCTGCAACCGGCTTTTTCGGTCTTGTTGCATTCTTCAAGTTTGTTAAGAATTATATCACACCTCACTAAAGAGAGGCTAAAGATTCAGCACCTCCCAATGCAATTTTTCTTTCAAACTTAGAAGCGTTATGCACGTTGAAAGGATTTTCTTGGAAATGACATAACAAATTGAAAAAGAGCCCTTGCAAAATGCTTGCTGATATGATATAATGTAATGAACATGTATTACAAAGGAGATTGAAAATATATGAAACTTGGTATCGTAGGACTTCCAAACGTTGGAAAAAGCACGCTGTTTAATGCGTTGACAAACGCGGGGGCAGAATCTGCAAACTACCCTTTTTGTACCATTGAACCAAACGTTGGTGTGGTCACCGTGCCGGACAAGCGCCTGGACTTTTTGGCGGATATTCACCACCCCAATAAATACACGCCTGCCGTTATTGAATTTGTTGACATTGCAGGACTTGTTAAGGGTGCCTCCAAGGGAGAAGGTCTTGGAAACCAATTCCTTGCCAATATCCGTGAGGTCGACTCGATTTTGCACGTGGTTCGTTGCTTTGAGGACGACAACATCATTCACGTAGACGGCAAGATTG
The DNA here is from genome assembly GCA_017453305.1 of Clostridia bacterium. GTDB lineage: Bacteria > Bacillota > Clostridia > Oscillospirales > CAG-272 > UMGS1865. The sequence goes on along the minus strand of JAFTKJ010000060.1, from coordinate 24,803 downwards.
ATCCGATGCGCGACCTTGAAACAATCAACCTTGAGCTGATCTTTGCCGACATGGAGGTTTTGGAGCGCCGTATCGACCGCACCAAAAAGGCAATGAAGGCAGATAAGAAATATGCGGCTGAATTGGCTGTATTTGAAAAGCTGATGGCGGCTCTTGCCGACGGCAAATGTGCGCGCACGGTGGAATTGACCGAGGACGAGGAGGCTTGCCTTTACGACACTCCCCTCTTGACCCGCAAGCCCGTAATCTACGTTGCAAACGTCAGCGAGGACTACGCCGCAAGCGAGCCGACCGATTACCCTGCGTACGTTGCGCTGAAGGAATATGCCAACAGCGAGCACTCGCAGATCATTCCCATCTGCTGCCAGATTGAGGCGGAGATTGCACAGCTTGACGCTGAGGAAAAGGCAATGTTCCTCTCCGACCTTGGCATAGAGGAGAGCGGTCTGGACCGTTTGATCAAGGCAAGCTATGCCCTTTTGGGGCTGATCAGCTTTTTGACCGCAGGTCCCGACGAATGCCGTGCATGGACCATTCGCAAAGGCACCAAGGCACCCAAAGCTGCCGGAAAGATCCACTCCGACATTGAACGCGGTTTTATCCGTGCCGAGGTATTGGCGTTTGACGATCTTGTTAAGTACGGCTCTATGAACGCCGCCAAGGAGGCAGGTGTGCTCCGCAGTGAAGGTAAGGAATACGTGATGCAGGACGGAGATATCGTTTTCTTTAGATTTAACGTTTGATATCGTTACCATATGAAGACTCTTTTTACGGCATATCCGGGAAAGTGAGGTTTTTTATGAAAATAACTTTGATTCGTTCAAATGCCACAGACTATTCGATTGTAATCCCAGTAAATTTCAGTCCCGTGGAGCAAACAGCTGCAGAAGAGCTTCAACATTATTTGAAAAAGGCGTTTGGCATAGGCCTTGATTTAAAAACAGAGCGCGAATCGGTTGATAAAGCCTTTTATCTGGGGCATACAGAATATGCCAAGAAAGCCGGAATTATCGGTAAATCCAAAGAAAATTGGATCATTAAAATGCACAACGGTAATCCGGTTTTAACGGGTGGTGTAGAAAAGAACGATCGCGGCATTATTTACAGCGTTTATCATTTTTTGGAAGACGTTGTTGGTGTCAGATGGTGGAACTATTGGGAGGAGGACATCCCTTCCTTGACAGATCTCGTCTTGGAATCTACCTTTTGCAAAGAAGGTACTCCTTTCTTTTACTATCGAAAAAACCTCCACAACAGTCACTTTGAGGATTTTTACCATGAAGCAAGAATCCGCGGGAACGTTGTGGGAGAAGATGACGGGCTTCCGGGTGGCGTTTTTCATCCCAGCTTAAAAAAGTTGGGCGGTGCAATGCCTATGGGACGCCCATCCCACGTTCATACCCTGGATCTATATTATCCTGCCGAAGAATATTTTGATCAGCATCCCGATTGGTTTGCTTGGAGTGATGCTCTTGGAAAGCGCGTTTCTTACGGCCATTATTGCTTAGCAAATTCCGAATTTTTAGAAGCCATACTTAAAAAATTAATGGCGTACATAGAAGAAGACGAGCGCCTTGCAGAGGAAGAAAACGTGGAAAAGCCGGTGTTTTATTCCATCTCTTTTCCAGATTGCTTTGAAGAGCTTTGCCAGTGTGATGCCTGCAAAAAGATCATTAAAAAATCCGGCCCCAGCGGATACGCGCTTCAGTTTGTCAATCAAATTGCGCGTCGCGTCGCGAAAAAATATCCCCACGTAAAAATTGAAACTCTGGCATATTCGATTTATCTGGAAAAGCCCTTAGACGACACCCTGCCCGAAAAGAACGTAATCATTCGTTTAGCCCAGGTGTTTGTTGACATTATTCATAGCATTCACGATAGAGGAAACGCATGGTATTTACAGCTGTTAAAGGATTGGTCGGAAATTTGCAAAAAAGCAGGCTGTGATCTGTATATTTGGGAATACATGTACAACCTGTTCTTCACTTTTCCAACCTGTGTTCCAAATCGCCTGAGTGATACCTACCGTGCCTTTTATGAGTATGATGTCAAGGGCGTTTTTGTTGAAAATGAGAACATCGATGCGAATATGTGGGAATTAACGCATTATCTGTTGGCACATCTTGCAGAGGATCCCTTGGCAGATTGTGAGGCTTTGATGGAGGATTTTATGATCCGCTATTATGGTCCTGCCGCCCCCTTTGTCAAAGAATATTACCAGGAGCTGGTTCGTGCGGCTACAGAAAACAATTACTCTGTATATTGCGTAATCGAAAGCGTTCATTTTAATTATCTGGATGCGCGTTGTGTAAAACGCGGCATGGAGCTTTTAAACCAAGCAATTGAGGCAACCAAAGACAATTCGGTCATTCAGGACAGAATTCTCTATCTGCGTGCTATTTTGGGTATGACTCTTTTGATCAAATATTTCGATTTACAAAAGAACGCCGCTTTGTTTGGTGAAACCTTTGAATTTGATCGCGAGGCAATTCGCACTCAGGTTCTTTACGGATTGGAAAGAGCCATGGAGGATCCAAAGTATGCTTATACCCGCCGACTGCACAATGAAGCAGAGTATGTTCGAGCACTGTCCTTTGATAAGGAAGAAGCCCCTCCGTTACCAAACGAGCTTGCCGATGTGAATCCTGAAAACGTTTACCAATTTTTCTTTAAGAATACTTGCCGTCATATCAACGATCACCACAACTACGGCGTTACGATTGTAGAAGATCCTTCATCCTCCACCGGAAAAGTAGAGCGGATCTGCTTTGATGAGGCAAAATCTCGACATCTGATCATGGGAGTATTCCTGACAAGCAAGTATACGGAACACAAGCGCTCGATTTCGATTGATATTGAGCAGGACGCAAAGCGTGTATCCGGTATCGAGCTTTACAAAGAAGATGTTTTTGCGGATGAATATCACTTATACAAGGTTGGAGAAGTTTCCGGCATTCGAGAATCCGGAGATACCCGCGTTGACATTTTTGGGAATAACAATTTTGATTGGGTAAGTCTTACCGGTATTTCGGTTGCCTTCCCCATGGATGCATGCGATGTATATCTTTCTATGAAATTTACCGGCGCGATGTATGGCGGTAAAAAGGAAGACGCACAAGCCGTTTACATTGATAGAGTCATTATTGTACGAAAATAAAATTCGAATCGTAGAAGCATTCCACGATAAAACGGTACAAAAAAGACCATCTCATACAAAATGAGATGGTCTTTTTTCTGTTATAAGCAGGAATACACCGCATTGCGCAGACGCGGCTGGTAGTAATCCTCCTGCGGATTGAGCATGTGGTGAGCATAGAAATAAGCCAGACGGCGTTCGGGATCAACGTGGATCGTAGCACCTGCCGCACCGCCCCACGAGAATTCGCCCACAGAGCCGTTAGAGCCGCTCAGGGCGCGATCGGTCATGACCATGACTCCCAAGCCGTAGGAGTGCCCCTTATGCGTTTTCCAGGTGTTAAAATGAGCGGTACCGACGCCCATGGGATTGAGCTGATCGGCGCGCATCAGATCCACCGTGCCTGCACCGAGAATGCGTTCGCCGTTTGCTCCAACGCCGCCGTTTGCCAGGGCGGTTGCAAGCTTTGCATAGTCGGCAACCGAAACGGTAATGCCCGCTCCACCGCTATCGTATTCCTCACCAAAACGGAGATGATTCCCCTTTGTGGCATTGATCACCGTTCCGCAATCGGTACGGATCAAGCCTGCTTGCAGCTTGACGGCATCATTATCGCCAACAATCTGATAGCGGTATTGCTCTGCCATACGCACCATTGCATCTGCATCGGGATGATAGGTCGCAGTTTGCATATCCAACGGATCAAAGATGTGCTCCTTGACATAATCGCAAAAGCGCTGGCCGGAGATTGCTTCTACAGCCGCCGCCAGCACATCGTGACACATACTGTAATTCCATCTTGTACCGGGCTGAAAATGCAAGGGATCCTTTGCCAGCTCGCGGATGACCTCCATGGTCTGCATCCTTCCGCCCGTACGCTCCTCGGCACGCGCTCTCCACGGGGCGTTGGTGTTGTAGTCAAATCCGGCGGTCATGGTAAACAGATGCCGCATGGTAATGGGGGTGCGAGCCGGCTCGGTTTGCCCATTCTCCAAGCGCACCTGCATATTGCGAAACTCCGGAATGAATTGATAAAGCGGATCGTCCAAAAGGAACTTTCCCTTTTCGTAAAGCTGGAGCGCCGCCGTGACGGTCAAAGGTTTTGAGCAGGAATAAATGTTGAAAAGCTCGCTCGCCCGCATCGGGATCTTTTTTTCCAGATCAGCATATCCCGATTGATAAGAAAAGACCTTTTTGTTTTCGTGATAGATCACGATTGAGTTTCCCGGGATGATCCAACCCGTCAGGTCATCCATAAAGTTTTTGACGTTTGTAAAATCCATGTTACCACTCCTCATATTCCAACAATTTTTGCAACGTCGGCAAGGTCCTTGATATAGTAATCAACCTTGGCATCTGCAAAGAGATTTTCCTCATCCCACAAACAGCCGTACATGCCCGCATTCATGCCCGCGTGCGCATCGATGGGGCGGTCACCAATCATCATACAGCTTTTGGGATTCAATTTGAACTTGTCCAAGAAAAAGAGCAAAGCATCGGGCGCGGGCTTGAGCGGAAAACCATAGGAGGAATCCAGAATGAATTCAAAGCAATCCAAAATTCCCATATTGGCAAGCATGTCCTTGACCACGGGTCCTGTGTGCGTGTAAATATAGTTCTTTTTTCCTGCCTTGACCGATGCGCGCAACAGCTCCACTGCCTGCGGAAAAGGACGAAACTCCATGCGATACTTTTCCTGCAAGTGATGAAAATCATCGATAAACGTATCGTAATCAACAAGATCCTCACAATGAAGCACGCGATACCCTTCGGCACCTGTGATCTTCAACGCGCGATAAAGTGTATTTTCATCGCACGGAATTGGAATATTTCTGTTTTTTGCAACCTCGATCCACATGCGGACAAAGAGAGAGTAAGAATCGGAAATCGTTCCATCAAAGTCAAATATCAAATGGTCGATCATATCTTATCCTTTCTTTTTGGTCTCTCGATCCGACTCCGGGTATTGGTTCTTTTGGAAAAATGCCGAATGCTTGACGTCATGAACGCCCAGCTGATACGCAAGCGCACAAATCAGCATTGCAGGCAGAGGTGTAAGGAAGTACACGAACCAATACTTATTCAGTATTACGCCCCCCACAGCATTGGTCAACACACCTGTGTACATTCCCTGCAAAAAGACGGTCAGTGCCTGGCAAACGTCACCAATGGAGGTCAGAGCACCTACGTTAGGAAGAAATGCCTTAAGGGTGATGAAAATGGCACAAAGGAAATTGACGGAGTTTGCACAAAGCGAGATCAGCAGTCCGCGGAACGGATTGCGCGCTTTTCTGCCCTGCTCTACCGCAATTTTATCCTTATAGCCAATTTCCCATGTCATCATATACAAAAGGAACAGATAAAATAGGATGGAAAAAAAGCTGCTGAGATTGCGAAGCGTTACGTTTTCGGCTTTCATGGTTGCAAGCACCAAAGAGAAACCGAAAATGGAAATGACGATTTGATTGAGCAGCATCTTAACCATGTCGTAAGAGTGCTCGGCGAAAAATCTTTTCATTGCTCTACCTCGTAGATTTATTTTGTTTCATTATAGCGAATTTTGCATTGGATTGCAACTGTATTTTCAAAAGTTTACAATTTATCAACTAAAATATTAAGATATGTTGTATAATAAAAGCAGTAAGAACGGAGGGGCTTTATGTCGAATATCATTTCCAAGGATGAATTTTCTTCCTTGATCCAGGAATACGCTTCTTATAAACGATCCATTCAAGGGTGCTCTCAAAAAACAGTGGATGAATATCTGCTGGATCTGCGCACTTTTTTTCGCTATCTCGTAGCGCGTCAAAAAGGCATTCCTTTTCAATCCGAGGAGTTCTTTCAATTGGATATCAGTGGCGTGGGCTTGAGAGATCTGGAAAATATTCACGCAGAGGATCTGTACGACTATCTTTCCTTCATTACCGATGACCGCGAAAACAAGTGGTGTGCACGCGCACGTAAGCTCTCCGCCATCCGCGCCCTTTACAAATATCTGGTCAATAAGCGCCATTATCTGGAGCACAATCCAACGGTAGACATTGATTCCCCCAAGGCACAAAAGACATTGCCCAAAGTGCTCTCTCTTCACGAAGCACAACGTCTTTTGGAAGCGGTTGAGCGTGATAGGGACTCCAAATTTCGCGAACGCGACTATGCCATTCTCACACTCTTTCTCAACTGCGGAATGCGTCTATCCGAGCTTGTCGGCATCAACATTAACGACATCGACTCGGATCTGACTTCCCTGCGTGTAACGGGAAAAGGAAGCAAGGAGCGCGTAATCTACCTCAATGAGGCTTGCCAATACGCCTTGACCGACTATCTGATTTTACGGATGAGCCAAAAATATGCATCCGTTCAGACCAAAGCCGTCTTTTTAAGTCGCCTGGAACAGCGCATCAGCGTAAAAACTGTGCAGGCAATGGTCTACAAGTACCTTCGCCTGGCAGGGCTGGAGTCCAAACACTACTCGGTGCACAAGCTCCGCCATACTGCCGCCACGCTGATGTATCAATCCGGCAACGTGGACGTGCGCGTGCTCAAGGAAATTTTAGGTCACGAGCAGCTCAACACCACGCAGATCTACACGCACGTTTCCAATGCGGATATGGAAAAAGCAATGAAGCAAAATCCACTCGCTACTCAAAAAAAGAAACACTAAGATTCTACAATAAGCCCCACGCGTGATTTTGAAAGTAACGGTCACGTGTGGGGCTTTTTTAATTGAAAAGAGTTTTTATTCCTCGCGTCTATTTGAAATTCAGAACCTTCTTTTCCTCGGTAAAACGATGCCGATCGGGAAAAGCAGGACGATAAATATAATGCAGAGGTACACAAAGAGGTTACCGATTTTTGTATACAGCGTCAATTCTGTGCAAAGCTCCACTTCTCCGTATGCAATTCCCTCTACCATCGGCTTGAGCATGGAAAGATGCTTACCGTGCTCGTCCATCACGGAGGAGATTCCCGTATTTCCCGAACGAACAAGGTATCTGCCGTTTTCAATGGCGCGAAGCATTGCCTGCGCTTCCTGCTGATAGGTCGCTGCCGAATCGGAGAACCACCAGGAGTCGTTACTGGGCAGCATCATCAAAACAGCACCGTCCCTGACACTCTCACGCGTCAACTCCTCATAGATCGTATCGAAGCAAAGCAAAGACCCAAGCTTTCCCCATTCGCTTTCAAAAAGCGCCGATCCCTCCCCGGGGGAAAGATCGCTGTTGAGCGAGGAAAGGTTTGCCAGCGGCGGGATCAACGTCATGATCAATTCACGCATGGGAACGTATTCGCCAAACGGAACCAAATGGCGCTTGGCATACACGGTATCCGAAATAACGCCATCCGGACTGACCATATACACGGCGTTGTAGACCCGCTCCTCGTCATCCTCGTAAAGTGCCCCGACGATCAATGTTATGCCGCACTCCTTGGCAAGTGATGAAACGTAGTTTTTCATCATTCCGCTGTTGTTGAGTCGGTATGGGAACGCCGTTTCGGGCCACACGATCAATTCAGCGCCCTCTGCCGCGGCTTCCCTCGTCATCTCTCCGTACACAGCCATGACGTTTGCAAGAACAGTACCCGTTTCATGCATATCCACGTTTCCCTGAATTGCCGCCACCTTTACGCTCTCACGCTCTCCATCTGTTTTTTGGATCAGTGCAAAGCCGAGAACAAGATTTGAAATGAACAAGCAGAGTGCAAGAGCTACGCACAGGACAGCTTTGACACGTCGTTTGTGATAGAGGATGGCATACGCCAAAAGTCCGTTGAACAGAAGGAGTAAAAAGCTGACAACGTACGAGCCGAAGAGCGAGGAGGCTTGCAGAATGGGCAGATACTCACTTTGTCCTAAGCAAAGTCTCCCCCACGGAACACCGGTCCAGCCAAGTGTGGAGGACCATTCAAAGACAACCCAAAGTGCTGAGAATACGAACGGTCGCAAAAGCGGCGCGCGGTAAAAAAGATTGGTGCGGTGCAACAGCTTGAATACAAGAAAGATCAAGCCACCGGGAATTGCCTGTAGTAGCGACAACCCCAGCCATCCCGCCAGAACCACCGCCAAGGAGGATGCGTTATCCATGCCGATAAAATCGAGCGGATACAAATTGATAAACCAATGATAAACAAAGAAATAGTACACGTAAATCGTCAAAAAACCGACCCAATAGGTGCGCCACAAGCCATATTTTGAGCTTCCGCAAAAGCGATATGCACCAATAAAGAGTGGGATCAGCGTGAACCATTCCAAAAATCCAAGCTGTGGAAATATCAGAGTCAAGCTTGTAAGAATCGCGCCAAGCAACAAATACGGCAAGGCGCGTTTTGTACGCTTCTTCTCCATAAAAATTCCTTATTCAAAATCCTTTAAAAACCAGATCTCATTTTGATCCAATTCAAAGGACCTTCCTTCCAAATATTTCAATGCACCGTCGCGCTCGGTGCGTTTAAAGGTCAAGCGAAAGGCGTAAAGCGCTTGAAATTTATATCCCTTTGCGCGATCGGCACGGTTGACACCGTATTTTCCGTCACCCAAGAGGGGGTGACCGACGTGGGATAAATGCGCACGGATCTGATGTGTTCTTCCCGTTACAAGCTCCACCTCCAAAAGTGAGGCGTCGTTTTTGGAGCGCAGAACACGGTATTTTGTAATGATCTCCTTATACCCTGCCTTTTTTGCATCGGAGACGTCTACCGTATTGTCGGCACTGTTCTTTTTTAAGTAACCGTGCAAGGTCGCGCGCTCCGGACGTGGAACGCCGTGAACGGCACAAAGATAGCACTTGCTCAACTCGTCGTTGCGGATCTTTTCATTCATCTCGCGCAAAGCATCTGCATTTTTTGCCGCGATGACAATGCCGCCCGTGTTGCGGTCGATACGATTGCAAAGTGCGGGAGCAAAGGATTGTTCCTCTGCGGGATCGTATTCCCCTTTTTGCACCAGATATGCCTTGATGTGCATGATCAAGGTATTCTCCGCCGCCGCGGTATCCTCATGCACCAACACGCCGGGACGTTTGTTCAACAAAAGGATGTTTTCATCCTCGTATACGATATCCAGCTTGGGAGTGATACGATACAAAGCACCGCTATCCCCCTCTGGTGAGGAAAAGAACTCATCTCTGATGAAAAGCTGGATCTCGTCGCCCTCGCAAAGCATGTACTTTTGCTCGGTGCGTGCGCGATTGACCTTGATTTTTTTGGTGCGGATGTACTTATACATCAGAGACATCGGCAGTCCCTTGACCGCTTTGCTCAAAAACTTATCCAGCCGCTGTCCGGCATCGTTGCGTTTTACGGTAATGATCTTCATTGATATACGCGATGCGGGGAAACCGTTCAAAGCTCCCCCGCACTCCTTTTCAGTTTTGTTTACAGTGTGCCGAAAATACGGTCGCCCGCGTCACCAAGACCCGGAACGATATATGCGTGCTCGTTCAAGCCTTCATCCAAAGCGGCAGTATAAATATCAACGTCAGGATGCTTGTCCTGTACGTGCTTAACACCCTCGGGTGCTGCTACCAGGCACATAAAACGGACGTGCTTGCAGCCCTTGTTTTTAAGCATGGTCAAAGCGTCGACTGCAGAACCTCCGGTTGCCAGCATCGGGTCAACCAGGATAACGATTCTTTCATCGATATCGGGCGGGAGTTTGCAGTAATACTCAATGGGAAGATGCGTTTCGGGATCGCGATACAAGCCGATATGCCCCACCTTTGCTACGGGAATCAGGCGTTGCAAGCCGTCCACCATACCAAGACCTGCGCGCAGGATGGGAACGATGGCAAGCTTTTTGCCCGAAATGGCCTTTGCCTTCATTTTGGTAACGGGAGTTTCGATATTGATATCCTCAAGGGGAAGATCTCTTGTCAGCTCATAGCCCATCAGCATAGCGATCTCGTCCAACAATTCTCTGAAATCCTTGGATCCTGTCTTTTTGTTTCGCATAATAGAGAGCTTATGTGTAATCAACGGGTGATCTACAACGTATAAATTGCTCATGGCGTGACCTCCTTGGAAAGTATTTTTTCTTACGATACTATTATACAACTCTTTTTCGGCTTTTTCAAGTATAATTTTTAAATAATATCAGTTTTTTTGTTTTTTTTATTTACAATCGGCTAAAAAAGTGGTAAAATAAATACATTAAGATTTCAAGGAGCCATTATGTCACAATCAAAAATGACCGTGGGCATCTATACGCTCGGTTGTAAAGTAAATCAATACGAATCCGAAGCCATTGCCGAACGGTTTTCCGCACACGGCTTTTGTGTCGTATCTCCTGCACTCGCCTGCAACGTATACGTAATCAATACCTGCACGGTCACGGCAGAATCCGATCGCAAGGCAAGACAGTTCATTCGCAGAGCAATCCATAAAAATCCAAATGCGTACATCCTTGTTACGGGCTGTATGGCTCAAACCGCCGCCGATAAGATTGCCGCGATTGAAGGTGTGGATTATATTTGCGGAAACGCCAACAAGCTCTCCGTGGTGGACGCCGCCATGCGTCTTGTCGATAACGGTTGCAAAAATACAATACCCGAGATCAATCTGCTCGCCCCCGATGCCAACGGATTTGAAAAAATGTGCATTTCCAGATTTGACCGCACCCGGGCCTACATCAAAATTGAAGATGGCTGCGAAAACCGTTGTACCTACTGTATCATTCCAAGCGCTCGCGGTACAGTACGCTCAAAAAAGCCCGAAGATATTCTACAGGAGATCACACAGCTTGTGCAAAACGGATGCCGTGAGGTGGTACTGACGGGAATTGAGACAGCTTCCTACGGCAAAGACCTGGACGGATACGGACTTGCAGATCTTTTGGAAGCAGTTGATGCCATTCCCGGAATTGAGCGCGTCCGCCTTGGCTCCCTTGATCCTTCCCTGATGAAGCAACCCTTTGTTGACCGCATTTCCAAGTTGAAATCCTTGGCACCCCATTTTCATTTATCCTTGCAAAGCGGCTCGGATCGCGTGCTCGCTTTGATGAAACGAAAGTACAACAGCAAAATGGCGTTGGAAGGAATGCAACGGTTACGTCACGCGATGCCCGGCGTTCAATTTACAACCGACGTCATCGTCGGCTTTCCACAGGAAAGCGAGGAGGATTTTGCCGATACGGTTGCCTTTGCAAAAAAAGCAAGATTTTTGATGATCCACATCTTCCCCTACTCCAAGCGAGCGGGGACGGTTGCAGCCTCCATGCCGGAACAAATCCCCGAGCCCATCAAGCACGCGCGACTCAAGGAGCTGTCCGTCGTGCAGGAGGAGATCCGCAAGGAGATCCTTACATCCTACGTCAACACCGTGCAGGACGTTTTGTTTGAAACCCATTCGAACGGAATGCTGTACGGACACACCAAGGAATTTATCGAGGTTTCCTGCCCCGGCAACACAAAACTCGTCGCAGAGATTCATCCCGTCTTCATTACGGGAAGCGACGAAGATCGTTGCTTTGGAACCCTTTACTCTAAAATCGAAAGGGGATAATTTATGAATTATCAAGCCATTATTCGAAATTTTATCAACTGCACACCTCACCAGGCATTGGAATTGAAGGAAAGACTTTCTTTATCCATGTCCCGGGAGGCGATCCTTTACTGTGCAAACTACTATAAAAACACCGCAAAGCGTGACCCATATATCGATGAGATAAAAATGCTGGATCAGCTTTCGGCTGCTCTTGAAAAAGATGCGCATTCGGTCTCCCCCGTTCAGTTCTTTACGAACGACGCTTTTGTGGCGCAAACCTATGCAGACCTGTTGAACAAGCGCGCGGAACTGTATCCCAATTACACCACTCCCTGCACGTTGGGAGAAGCCGCAGAGCTTGCAAGTGCGTATCTTTTGCGCGCTGAGAAAAAGCCCCCTCTCAAGGACGTATCCTTGGTCCCCGAAAACGTACGCGAAAACCGCTTTTCGGTTGGTGCCGATTGCGTCTGCCCCGTTGGTTCTACCTACCGACTGCAAATGCTTCCCTATCACAGCATCGCTCCCGTAGCCTCCGACATTCTGGTGTTGCTTTCTCCGCGTCAAAATCAACCGACCTTGCAATTTGCAGGGCTGTGTGATAAGCTGTTGCAGGACGAGCGACTGATACAGCACGTCAAAGCCGTGAGAACCGTACGCAACGACGGAGTTCTGCGCGAGTTGCTTTCAATGACGAATAGCGTGCGCATTCACCTCTCGGCATTTGCCTTGCACGGCGTGGCTGTTCCCGCAACCGTTCTTTGTAATACCTATGGCGGCTGTCGCATTTTGCGCATTGGAGCGCAGAGCCTTTCTGCCGTGATGCAATACATGATCACCCGTGAATTGCAGGCATTTCCATTTGCGCAGATCACGTCGGATCAAAAATTTACCGTTTCCAGAAATCAGAACGAGTCTTTTGCGTTGGACCCTCTCTTTTTGCGCAAGCTGTATCACTATAAACCCACCAACGCAAAGCTCACAGATGAAAAGACTTTGCCGCCGGATCCGATCCAATTCGGTACTGCAAATGAAGCATCGTGCAAATATCTCGCCACAGGTGTCAATTCCTGCAAAGGAGATCTCTCCTACCTGAACGGCATGCTTGCGGCGTCTGCTACAGCAGCTCCCAAGCAGACATTTTTCAAAACATCACTATATACTGCATTGATCCCCGTGATTTCCCTTGCCGTCAGCGGAATCCCTGCGGCGATGCAAGGACTTTCCATTGCTTTGGAGCTTCCTTCGGACTGCAACGACCCGCACGTGCTCGGTAACTGTATGGCAACGATTCTCGGCATTTACCGCGCACAGATCGAGCTTGGATTGCCGGCACAATCGGTAACGGTACGTTCTTTTGAGGACATCCAATCTCCCACCGTCACAGCGTTTTCGCTTGCGCACACCGAAGCGATCCCTGAGCACTTTACTACCCCCGGAAATACGGTCTATTGTGTGAGCCCCGCCGTTGATGCGTGCGGACTTCCTGATTTTGCCGCACTCAGACAGCTACTGGAGCAGCTTGTCCGCCTAAGACGCGACGGATCGATCACCGCCTTCCGCGTGTTGATCAATCAATCGGTCACCGACGGCATTCGCAAAATGAGCACCGTTCATTCCTGTACGCTCAGTGACAGCCGCATCGCTTCAAACGGCACGCTCCCCTTCGCGATCCTTTTGGAATCCTCGCGCAAGCTCCCATTGTACCAAGTCGGTACCGTTGCCCAAAAGGGATCCACGCCGTTTACACTCATGGAAGAAGCAACTCTCCCCGATCGTCCCACGTTGGTCTGGTCGGAGTCTCCCACGCTTGTCCTGCTCTCAAAAAAAGAGGATACCGACGCCGCCGTGCTTGCAAACGTTTTGAAGGAGCGCGGAGTTGACGTCCTGCACTTCTTCGGGGATGAAAAGGAGCTGTTGCCGCTTTCCCGTGCGATACTTGGTGCGCAGTATCTGCTCCTATGCAAAAACGCAACGCTTCCACATACACGGCAAATCGATTTTGCGCTGGACACCCTTCGCCGTGCAGGTGGCTCGGTTCTCTGCTTTTCCGAGGCGGATCGCCTTGACGCGCACGATCTGTGCTTAAAAAACGGAATTGGAGACGCTTTTTTTGAAAAAATTCGAAATTGAGGCAGAAAAAGCACAAAAAATTTATAAAAAAATAAAAAAAACACTTGCTTTTTCCAAAATTATATGGTATAATAATTGTCGTTGTGAAGTATGAGATGTGCCGTGCTGTATCAAGGACGGCAAAGAGCAAGTTTTAGGAGGTGTCAAAAATGGCAAAATGTTGTATCTGTAGTAAGGGCGTTGTGTTCGGTCAGAACGTTTCTCACTCTCATCGCAAAACCAACAGAACCTGGAAGCCCAACATCCGTAAAGTAAAGTTGGAAGGCAGCAAAGCAATCTACATTTGTTCTCGTTGCCTGCGCACCATGAAAAAGGCTTAATGCTATTGTGCAAATAAAGTAAGGCAGACACAATGTGTCTGCCCTTTATTTTAGGAGGAATTCATGCTGGTAATTCTGGATACCCGCGCACCGAAGCAGGCACACGAAGCGCTGAAAGCTCAAGGAAATACAGTTCTGTGCCTACCTCCCCACCCTCTCCTGCCGGAACCGACCTGTTCACATCCGGACATGCTTCTTTTTTTTGCACCGGATGCGATTTACACCACAAAAAGCTATCAATGCATTGCCCATACGGAGCTGACATATTTGGAAGGCATTTGCAAGCGACCGCTTCGCCTTGTGGATGAAGAGCCCGGCTGTACGTATCCAAAAGACATTTTGCTCAATGCCCTCCCCCTGGGAAAGCACCTATTTTGCAACACAAAACACATTGCACACGCCTTAAGAACACACGAATTTTACCGCCTGTGCCACGTCAATCAAGGGTATGCAAAGTGCTCGGCGATCCCGCTTGGCTCCTCTGCCTTGATTACTGCCGACCCATCGATTGCCACTGCCGCCAAACAGATCGGTGCGGACACGCTTTTGGTCTCTGCCGGATCGGTAGAGCTTGCAGGTTACGACTACGGCTTTCTTGGCGGTTGCACAAGCTTTGCCCCCTACGGCAGCACAGATCGGATCTTGTTTTGCGGTGCTCTTGATGCGCACCCGGATGCAAAAAGGGTCCGCGATTTTTGCAAAGCACACGGCTTTGCAACGGTGTCGCTGGGCGATTTCCCGCTGACCGACGTCGGTACGATTTTTTTGATTGAATGATTATCCCACAAGGAGATTTGAAATGGAAAAGGAAAAGATCGCTCGCATCAACGAGCTGGCAAGAAAATCAAAGCAAGCCCCTTTGAGCGAGGAAGAGCTTTTGGAGCAAAAGGCACTTCGCGCCGAATACATTGCGGAATTCCGCGCAAGCTTTACCGGAATTCTTGAAAATACCGTCATCCAATATCCGGATGGCTCAAAGCAAAGCGTGCCTGAATTCAGAGATGCGCAAAAAAAGGAAAAAAAGTAATTTCCAAAAAGCAAGAAATCAATTCAAAACCCTTTACAAAGCGAATAAAGTGTGTTATAATGTAATTGATAGAATTGTGTAGAAACGGGAACAGAGGAACGGAAATGAACAAACAAAGTGTGGTCTTTACTACCAAAACCGAAGAAACCGAGCAATGTGGAGCCAACTTGGCAAGCATGATGATGCAGTCACAAGAGCTTCCGCGCTTTGTGGCACTGTACGGTGACCTCGGCGTTGGTAAAACGGCATTCGTGCGAGGCTTCACCTCCGTCATCTCCCCCACTGCCATTGTCCGCTCCCCCACCTTTGCGCTGGTCAATGAATATCGCGCAAAGCCACTTTCGGTCTTTCATTTTGATATGTATCGAATTGAGAGCGAGGATGATTTGATCTCAATCGGATATGACGATTATCTGATGCGCAACGGGATCTGCCTTGTGGAATGGAGCGAAAAGATCCCTTACGCCATTCCCGACGAGTACGTCAAGGTCCTGATTGAAAAGGACGATCTTTCACGGGAATACTCGCGCAAAATAACAACCGAGATCGTCACGGAGGATTTGTGATGAAAGTTTTAGCCTTGGACAGTACCGCTTTGGTGGCTTCCGTTGCACTTTGCGAGGACGGCAAGCTCTTGGGTGAGCTGACGCTGAATAACGGAAACACCCACAGCCAAACGCTTTTGCCGATGGTGGAGTTTTTGCTGAAGCAATTTGACATGACCCCCGGTGATGTGGATCTGTTTGCGGCAACGGTAGGTCCCGGCTCATTTACGGGCGTGCGCATCGGCGCCGCAACGCTGAAAGGTCTTGCATTCGGCACAAATAAGCCTTGCGCCGCAGTTTCTACCTTGGAAGCCCTTGCTTATAACCTCAAGGATTTTGACGGATTGATCTGCCCCGTGATGAACGCGCGCAGAAAGCAAGTCTACACCGCGCTCTTTCGCGCATCAAACGGTCATCTTACGCGTCTGATGGATGACAGTGCCATTGCAATTGCGGAGCTGGATGAAAAGCTGAGGGAATTTGACGAGCCCGTCCGCCTGTGCGGCGATGGTTATGACATTACCGAAGAACTGCTGACACATCCAATCATTCCCGTATCGGAGCGTTACCGTCATCAAAGCGCTTTTTCCGCCGCAGAGGTCGCTCTGCAAAAGCATCAAAACGGCGACGTTGGTACGGATTTGAACTTGTCCCCTGTATATCTGCGACTTTCGCAGGCAGAGCGTGAGCGCGCCGAGCGTCAAGCCGTGGATACCGGAATATAAAGGAGAGTCTTGACATGAAAAACAAAGTGATTACCGTTGGTTGCGATCATGCAGCCTATGAACTGAAGCAGAAGGTCATTGCACACCTGCGTGAGCGCGGCATTGAAGTAATCGACGTAGGAACCGACTCCACCGCAAGCTGTGACTACCCCAACTTTGCACATGCCGTTTGCAAAAACGTCCAGGACGGCGTAACCGAGCTTGGCATTTTGATTTGCGGAACCGGCATTGGTATGTCCATGGCAGCAAACAAGCATCGCGGCATTCGCGCCGCAGCTTGCTCTGATACCTTCAGCGCAAGGCTAACCCGTATGCACAATGATGCAAACGTGCTTTGTTTTGGTGAGCGCGTGGTTGGCATGGGCTTGGCTTGCGATTTGGTGGATAGTTTTATCGACGCAGAATTTGAGGGCGGAAAGCACCAAAGACGCGTGGATATGATCACCGAAATCGAAAAAAATGAAATGAACGGCTGATTTTGAATTCTACATAAGTTTTTTTGAAAGGAAGAAAATCTCCATGAGCAAATTACAACAAATTGCAGAAATCGTCCACGAATACCTCCCCGAAAGCCGCACCTCCGCGGTCATTCTTGCCGCAGGCAACTCTACCCGTATGGGTAAAGAGAACAAGCAATTCTGCTACCTCAACGGCAAGCCTGTGCTGGCACATACCCAGCTGGCATATCAGAAGTGCCCTTTGATCCGTGAGATCATCGTGGTTGCAAAGCCCTCCGACTTTAAGAAGATCTTCTCCATTGCAAAGCAATTCGGAATTCATAAATTGACGCAGATCGTCGGCGGCGGTGAGACCCGTCAGGAATCTGCACGTCGCGGTGTTTCAAAGGTAAGTGACGAGACCAAGTTTGTTGCCATTGCAGACGGTGCTCGTTGCCTGACCACCCCCGCTCAAATTACCAAGGTCTGCCTGTGCGCTTACCGTCAGATGGCAGCTTGTGCGGCTCATAAGCTGACCGATACCGTAAAGCGCGCAACCGTTCTTGGAAACGTGCAGGAATCCATCGACCGCGAAGGACTGTGGCAGATGCAAACGCCGCAGGTATTCCATACCGCGCTGTATCATGCCGCACTGATTAAGGCAGAAGAAGAAAACGTTACCGTAACCGACGACGCTTCCCTGGTTGAACACCTCGGCTACCAGATCCATCTTGTAGAGTGCGGTCACGCAAACATCAAGATCACAACCCCCGATGACCTCCCCCTGGCGCAGGCAATTTTGAATTACCGCACCAGATATAAGAAATGAGCAATTTTCGCATTGGACACGGCTATGACGTACACCGCCTTGTACCGGATCGAAAATTGATCCTTGGCGGCGTTCTCATTCCCCATGAAACGGGTTTGCTTGGACACTCGGATGCGGACGTGCTGTTGCACGCCATTTCCGATGCCTTGCTGGGTGCCTTGGCGCTGGGCGACATTGGAAAGCATTTTCCCGACACCGATCCTCGATATGCCGGTGCCAACAGCCGAAAGCTGATGGAGCACGTGGCGGCTCTCATCCGCGAAAAAGGATGGCAGATCGGTAACGTGGATGCAACGGTGATCGCGCAAGCACCAAAACTCGCGCCGTACGTTCTCTCCATGCGTGAAAATATTGCGCAGTCCTTGCAAATTCCGCTTGATTGTGTCAGCGTGAAGGCAACCACCGAGGAACACCTCGGCTTTACCGGGGAAAAGCTTGGCATTTCCACGCACGCCGTGTGCCTCCTTTTTCGCGAGTAAAAGTATCCTCTGATACGAACTTTGCATCCCGACTTCCCGTTTTTTTCAAGCTCCCTTTCGCACATCGGATACGAATTTTCTATAATAGGATATGTCGAGGCGGCAGGTTTTGACAAAAAGACTTCTCTTTCGTCATATCTTTTAATCAGAAAGGATTTTTTATGATCTATATAGCCCCTTCTCTTTTGGCGGCAGATTTTGCCAACCTGGAATCGGACGTCAGACGCATTGCCGACGCAGGTGCAAACTATTTGCACCTGGACGTAATGGACGGTGCATTTGTACCAAACATCAGCTTTGGCGCGCCCGTAATTGCCGCTTTGCGTCCGCACAGCAAGCTGATCTTTGACGTGCATTTGATGATCAACGATCCTCTGCGCTATATTGACGACTTTGTAAAAGCCGGTGCCGATATCATTACCATTCATTTGGAAAGCTGTCAGAACGTTGAAAAAACGCTTCAGTACATCCGTGAGCGCGACGTACGTTGCGCCTTGGCAATCTCCCCTGCAACGCCTGTGGAGCAACTGCTTCCCTATCTTTCCAAGATCGATATGGCATTGATCATGACGGTCGTTCCCGGATTTGGCGGACAATCACTCATTCCCGAAACGTTGGACAAAGTGCGCATCGTGCGCCGCTATGCCGACAACATGGGGCTGAAGCTGGATATCGAGGTGGATGGCGGTTTGAAAGCCGAAAACGTACACCTTGCCACCGAGGCAGGCGCCAATGTAATCGTTGCAGGCTCTGCAATCTTCAATTCCAAACGCCCACGTGAGGTCATGACGGCAATGCGTGCATCTGCCGCAGAGCATCCGTACCGGGCATAATTTCTTTGTCAAACAAAAGAGACTCCCTCAAACCTTTTGAGAGAGTCTCTTTTTATATATTTTTACATTAACATAAATATAATAGGAATGGTAATGCAGGATAGCAGATGCGAAACCAGTGCCATGCCTGCCGCCACGGAGGTATCTTTTCCATATGCGCTTGGAATCACCACGGTATTTAGTCCCAACGGCATAGATACGGCGCAAACCGCACAGACCTCAAACAAGTTTGGAAGCGGAAGCAAACGGAACACGCCCACAAAGACCAAGGGAATGATCAAAAGACGAATTGCGGTGATTGCATAGATAGAAAAATTGGAAAAAGTCTTTTTCAGGTCGATCTGTGCTACGGTAATTCCCGTCAGAATCATAGCGACGGGGGACATACAGTTCCCCAGTGCCGTAATAGAGGTAGAAAGAAATGCAGGGATCTCAAACTGCGGAAACGGTGTTTTCAAAAGTCCCAGCACAATACCGATAAGCATTGCGATCATCATGGGATTGAGACAGTTTTTCAGTTTTTGGGAAAGCGTCGTTTTTTGGTCGCTCATCAAAAGCGTAGGAACCGCCCAGACGTAGATCAGAATGTAGAGCGGCAAAGTGAAAATGAGATAATCGCTGAAATAAGCCGGAAACAATGCCTGCACGACCGAGTTACCCATATATCCAAAATTGGCGAATGCCAAGCCGTAGGTAAAGATATTGCGTGTAAAATGATCCTTGGTCAAAAGCCTCGGCAGAAAAATGGCAACGGGTAAGACGAAAATCATCAAGAAAAAGCTGAACAGAAAAAGTCCGCCCACCTGTGAGAGCCGCGCGACAGTAAAGTCGTTCATAAACGTGCCCATGACCAGGGCCGGAATGAAAAGCATATTCTCCATTTTAGCAAGCACGCTGTCAGCTCCCTTGGGAAGCCATTTCATTTTTGCCAGCACAAAGCCGATGACGATCATCAAAAACAGATACAGCGTTTGATTCAGGGTTGAGATAAAGGTCTCCATATGTACTCTCCTTTTTTCGATCCATAACATTATACCTCTTTGCGCGAAAAATGTCAAGAGCTTCACTTAAAAATGCACTTTTTTCAAGCATTTCGTGATACTTTTTCATTTTTTGGTATTTTCTGCTTTTTTATTGAATTCGGCTTGACTTTCGTGTGTGTTTATGCTATAATTTGGATTATCTTTTTTCAAAAGGAGGGCGATACATGTTACCACAGCTACACACCGCATTAAACGAGATGTCCCCCACGGCGTCGGTGATCATTTCGGTGGCTTTTATGCTCTTTTTCGGCTTCTTTATGACGCGACTGACAAAGCTGCTCAAGCTCCCAAACGTGACGGCATATATTTTGGCAGGCATCCTGATCGGACCTTATTGCCTGGATCTGATCCCATTGCACGTGGTTGAAGGAATGGATTTTCTCTCCGATATTGCCCTGGCACTGATCGCTTTTACCACGGGCGAGTTTTTCAAGGTCTCAATTTTGAAAAGTAACGGCTGGAAGGTGCTTCTCATCACGCTATTTGAAGCGTGCATGGCATCGTTGCTGGTTTTTGTGCTCACCTACACAGTACTGGGGTTGCAGCTTGGCTTTTCGATTGTGCTTGCCGCCCTTGCAGCCGCAACGGCGCCTGCCTCTACCATGATGACCATTCGTCAAACAGGGGCAAAAGGCGATTTTGTCAACACACTTTTACAAGTGGTTGCCTTGGATAACATCGTAGCTTTGTTGGCATACGGTATTGCCATCTCGGTGGCGGTTGCACTCAGCACAGGAGAAGAGATTTCCCCTATGAACGTCCTGCTCCCACTCCTTTCCAACGTTGGGGTTTTGATCCTTGGCGGCTTCTTCGGCATATTTATGAAGCTTTTGATGCCAAAAAAGAGATCTACTGACAACCGCCTGATCATTTCGGTTGCTCTCCTATTCGCTTTTTGCGGAATTTGCGCTCTCTTTGATATCTCTCCCCTGCTTGGCTGTATGTCCATGGGAACGGTCTACATCAACGTATCGGGGGACGACAAGCTCTTCAAGCAGCTCAACTATTTCAGCCCTCCTATTTTGCTTTTGTTTTTTGTTCGATCCAGCGTCAATTTCCGCTTGGATACCCTCTTTTCCTCTGTCGGTTCAATTGGTACAGTTCCGTTGATTGCGGTTGGATTGCTCTATTTTGCCGTTCGAATCGTTGGAAAATACGCAGGGGCTTTTATGGGCTCGCTTTGTGCGCACGAACCGAAAAAGATTCGTCAATTCTTGGGGCTCGCCCTCATTCCGCAGGCCGGCGTTGCCATTCCCTTGGCGGCAATGGGTGCACGCGCTCTGGGGGGTGAGATCGGCATCGCATTGGAGACCGTGGTTCTTGCATCTTCCATTCTTTATGAGCTGATCGGTCCCGCATGCGCGAAGCTTTCACTTTATTGCACTGACTCTTATTCCGACAAGTTGGAGGATCTCGCCCCAGTGGAACCGCTTCACCCTTCCGGTACACCCAAAACAGAGGTGGAGCTTTTGATCGAACGCATTCAAAAAATTCAGCAAAGCATTCCTCCCGTCACCGCCTTCCACGAGGAAAACGAGCAAGCCTTTACCGAGGCGGCGGAGGAGCATTACGTCAACACACGCCCCAACGTGCGGCATATGCACGGCAATAAAAAATAAAGGAGAATTGATATGATTGATCCAATCGCTTCCCTTTTGGGAGAATGGGCTGTACAGCTTAATATTTACACCGTCATTTTACGTATTGTCACTTCCCTGCTCCTATCTGCAATTCTCGGCTACGAGCGTTCCACCAAGCGCCACGCTGCAGGCTTGCGCACCTTTATGGTCGTTTCACTTGCCACCACCGCCTCCATGCTGTTGGATCTGTATTTACTGAACGGAAGAGAAAGTGGCATGTATCTCCTCTCTGCCGCCAGCGTGGTTTCGGTTTCCATCATCACGGTCAACTCCATCCTTTACAGCTCGCGCAATCAGATCAAGGGATTGACCACTTCCGTCGCCCTTTGGGCAAGTGCTGTGCTCGGGCTTTGCATCGGCGCGGGCTTTTACACCGTTACTCTGGCTTCTTACTTTGCGCTCTTGTGCAGTCTTTCGATCTTTCCCCGTATGGAACGCTACTTTAAAAATCGCTCCAATCACTTTGAGGTTCACCTGGAGCTAAAAAACATTGCTTATCTGCAAAACTTTGTAACCACAATCCGTGAGCTTGGAATGAAGATCGACGACATTGAATGCAACTCTGCTTATCAGCACTCCGGCTTGAGCGTTTACTCCATTGCTATTTCAATCAGCAGTCAAGAATTGAAAAAATATAAAACGCACAGCCAGATTATTGAAGCTTTGCGTTCGCTGGATTATATTTATCACATCGAAGAAATGAATTAAACACAAAAAGCCGCAAGCGCTATGCGCTTGCGGCTTTTGCTTTATGTAAAAATTATGCTTTTGCTTCTTGTTTCTTTACGATCATCTTGATCACGAGCAAGGTTGCAACAGTGAGCACCACGCCGATGGGCAGACAGATCCACGCATTTTGAACAAATCCCGCAATGATAAACATCACAAACGAGATTCCCGCAACGGTGATCGCATACGGCATCTGGGTGGATACGTGGTTGAGGTGGTTGCAGCCTGCACCTGCAGAGGACATGATGGTGGTGTCGGAAATGGGCGAACAATGGTCACCGCAAACCGCACCTGCAAGGCATGCGGACATACCGATGATCATCAGGGTAGGATCGTTCGGGAACATAGCGGTAACGATCGGAATGAGGATACCAAAGGTTCCCCAGGAAGTACCGGTTGCAAATGCGAGGACACATGCCACCAAGAAAATGATAGCAGGCAGGAAGTTGTTCAATCCTGCGGCAGCGCTGTTCATCAGGTCAGCAACAAAGTACTTTGCACCAAGAATAGCAGTCATATTCTTGAGCGCGGTTGCAAAGGTCAGAATGAGAATTGCGGGCACCATTGCGTTGAAGCCGGAAGGAATGCAATTCATCATTTCCTTCATGCTCATCAAACGGCGGATTGCATAATAGATCATTGCGATGACCAACGTGATCAAGCCGCCCCAAGGAAGTGCAACGGTTGCATCGGTATCGGAGAAAGCTGTAATAAAGTCTACACCATCCAGAATTCCGCCGTTATAAACCAAGGCGAATACGGATACAACGATCAAAACGGCAATCGGGAAAACAAGGTCGATCAGCTTGCCGTTCTCTGCAGGCTCCACGTCCTCAGGTTCAGCCTTTTCACCGAAGGTATAAAGGTCACCGTTGTTGATGGCGTTGAACTCATGCGTCCTCATCGAGCCGTAATCATACCCCAATACTGCAAGGGTAATAATAAATACAAAGGTGAGAAGTGAATAGAAGTTAAACGGAATTGCGGAAATGAAGAGATCCAAGCCTTTACCATCCTCGGCGTACTGCGAAACAGCGGCGGCCCAGCTGGAGATTGGAGCGATCATGCAGACAGGAGCAGCGGTTGCGTCGATCAGATACGCAAGCTTTGCACGGGAGATCTTATGCGTATCTGTGATGGGACGCATAACGGAGCCGACCGTCAGACAGTTGAAATAGTCGTCAATAAAAATCAAAATTCCCAGGAAGAAGGTGGCTATCATTGCACCAACGCGAGATTTGATATGCGTTTTTGCCCATCTGCCAAATGCGGCAGAACCACCTGCCTTGTTGATCAAGGCAACGAGAACCCCCAACTCTACCAAGAAAATAAAAATACCGGAAGTATCGGATACCGCGGAGATCAAGCCGTCATTCAGCAAGAAATCTACCGTTTGCAGGGGGGAGAAGTTGGAATACAGCAGTGCTCCGGACAAAATTCCAACGAACAGAGAGCTGTAAACCTCCTTAGTAATCAGCGCAAGACCGATTGCGATGATGGGAGGAATGAGTGCCCAGAAAGAGCCTCTGACAGTGGTTTCGCCGCCGCAGGTTTCGCAAGTCGCACCGTCGACCAGACCCGTTGCATGGCAGTCGATGCAGTTAACGGTACCCATTGCACCACCGGTAACGCCTGCAACCACCAGCAAAGCAATGATTACGACCACAGCAACAGCCAACGTAATTTTTTGTACCTTTGACATAATATTGTTTCCTTTCTTAATTTTTGCACCTCTTACAATAAAAAGAAAAGCGTAGCAGAAAGCTACGCAAACAATACGGCACAAATCTGCCGCAATACTTGATAGCCCTCCACGACCGTGACAGTGAATGCAGTATTTCCACATCCCCCAGCGCAAGCAGATGGAAAAATCTTACTTGGCTTCGGCAGAATCTCCTTTTGTGCGTTCCCTTTTCCGGGAGCTCTTCGCACGACTCATAAATTCTGCGCCTCTATCTTCATAATTATAAAATTGTGCTTTTAGGATAGTACCAGTATACCATGTTTTTTTGCAATTGTCAATGCGTAGTTATATATTTTTTTATTTTTTTTGCAAAAATAAAATTGACACAACGGCATTTCTGTGGTAAAATATAAAAAAAGGGGGTGCTATAATTGAAACAAAGCAACCAACGGGCTTCCAGCTGTGACGATTGTGTGTTTTACGATTACGATGAGGATTGGGATACCTACACCTGTCAGATGAATTTAGATGAGGATGAGATGGTTCGTTTTTTGACACAAAAGCATCAATCCTGCCCATACTACAGATACTATGACGAATACAAGAGTGTACAAAAGCAAAACTAAAGGGGCTGATTCATTTAGCGCAGAACAAAAACACACAAGCAAAATAAGAGAAAAACGAACCGCTTTTTCTGTCGAGAAGATAGAGAAAGCGGTTTTTAAGGTAGAAATCCTTACGGATTTCAATATTTTATGTGTGTTT
>JAFTKJ010000059.1 GCA_017453305.1 Clostridia bacterium | reverse complement strand
GCAACACCGGTGCCGCAGTCGTCACCCATGTTACCGAATGCCATTGCCTGTACGTTAACAGCGGTACCCCAAGAGTAAGGAATATCGTTGTCGCGTCTGTATACGTTTGCACGGGGGTTGTCCCAAGAACGGAACACTGCCTTTACCGCGCCGATGAGCTGCTCCTTGGGATCGGAGGGGAAATCTGCGCCGATCTTTGCCTTGTACTCAGCCTTGAACTGGTTTGCCAGCTCCTTCAGGTCGTCAGCAGTCAACTCAACGTCCTGCTTTACGCCCTTCTCTTCCTTCATCTTATCAATGAGCTCCTCGAAGTACTTCTTACCAACCTCCATAACGACGTCGGAGTACATCTGGATAAATCTGCGGTAGCAGTCGTAAGCCCAACGAGCGTTGCCGGACTTCTTTGCCATAACCTCAACAACCTCTTCATTCAAGCCGAGGTTGAGGATGGTATCCATCATACCGGGCATGGATGCGCGCGCACCGGAACGAACCGATACGAGCAGGGGGTTTTCAAGATCGCCGAACTTTTTGCCGGTGATCGCTTCCATCTTTTCAATGTAAACCATGATCTCTGCCATGATCTCGTCATTGATCTGACGGCCGTCTTCATAGTATTGTGTGCAGGCCTCGGTAGAAATTGTGAAGCCCTGAGGTACGGGAAGACCGATGTTGGTCATTTCCGCAAGGTTTGCACCTTTACCACCAAGGATCTCACGCATGTTTGCGTTACCCTCGGAGAAGAGATAGCAATACTTCTTTGCCATTTGGATAATCCTCCATTTTATCTGAAATAAATTTTTGACATGCCGACGGAAGCTCCGGACGACGTCCCAAGCCCCCTCGACTTATGCTTGACAGTTCATTATACCATATTTTTCCCCATTTTTCCATAGGTTTACATCGTTAAAATGCTATCAAAGTTGTAAATATTTTGTGAACAGAACTGTTTTTACACAAAATTCGTTTGACAGCAAGGATTTTGTATTGTATAATAAGTGGGATATGAGATTGCGGCGGACTCTGTGTGAGTTTGGCGCCCTTTTGTGCGTTTGCACGTATTTTCTCAAAATTGAGCAAGTGAGGTAGCAAAATGGCGGATATTTTTGATCTGTTCAAGCAAATTTCAAAAAAGGAGGAGGCACCCAAGGAGCCTGTATCCTTCCTGCTCGTCGGTCTCGGAAATCCGGGTAGCAAGTACTTTAACACCCGTCATAATGCAGGATTTTTGTTTTTGGATTACGCCTCGCAAAAAGCAAATATCCGCATCGACCGCTCCAAGTTCCATTCCCTGTGCGGCGAGGGTGTGATCGGCACGCATCGCGTACTGCTGATGAAGCCGCAGACCATGATGAACGCCTCCGGTATGGCGGTTCGTGAGGCGGCGGCGTTCTATAAGATCGATCCCGCACACGTCATCGTGATCTCGGACGATATTACCCAGATCCCCGGCAAGATCCGCGTGCGCAAAAAAGGCAGCGCGGGCGGTCACAACGGACTCAAGGACATTATTTATCAGCTCGCCAGCGAGGATTTTGCGCGCATTCGTCTTGGCGTGGGAGAAAAGCCCCACCCCGACTACGATCTTGCCGCGTGGGTGCTCTCGGAGTTCAATAAGCAGGAGCAGGAGGCGCTGTTTGGCGCGTTTGGCTGTGCGTACGAGGGACTGTGCAAGCTTTTGGACGGTGACTTGGATGCCGCCCAGCGCATATGCAACTCCTACTCTCCCGAAGAGAAGAAAGCGTAAAACATGAGTATTTTAACAAGCTGTATCCGTCAGGATCCCGAATATCTCCAGCTTTTGCGGACTGCGGAGCGCAACTTTCGCACAAAGCCCCTGCCCATCTTGGCAAGCGGACTTTGCGAGGGGGCGTCCGATGCGTTTTTGGTCTCTCTGATCGAGGACACCGCAAAGGCAAGAGGCGGATCCCCCGCGCTTGTGCTCTGCCCCGAGGAAAAGGACTGCGTCCGACTGACGGGCATTCTTGAGCGGTGCGGACTGCGCGCAGCGTTCTATATGACGCGCGACTTAACCTTCTATAACATTACCGCCTCCCATGAGTACGAGCATGAGAGGCTTCGCGTCTTGTCCGGCATTCAGAACGGGGACTTTGACGCGGTGATCACCACGCCCGACGCATGTCTTGGCTACACCATTCCCCCAAAGCACCTGCGTGAGAAGATGCTTCACGTGGACGACTCCATGATTTTGGAGCCGAAGAAGCTTGCCGCATCGCTGGTTGCGGCAGGCTACGTACGCACCGAAACAGTCGACAGCCCCGGGCAGTTTGCCCTGCGCGGCGGCATTGTGGACGTCTATCCCCCAAGCGGTGCCTTCCTTGACGGAGACGGAGGCAAAAAGAGCGGCGCGTTTGCCCTGCGCATGGAGTTTTTTGGTGATGAGATCGACCGCATGGGTCTGTTTGATCCCGACACACAGCGCATGTCCGAGGACGTGACTGCGGCGGATTTTGCCCCCGCACGCGAGCTGCTGACCACACCCGAGAGCCTGCAGGCGCTCAAAAAAGCGCTTGCCGCACAGCTCAAATCCGCGCACGACGAGCGCGCCGTAGAGGAGCTGGTCAAGGAGGCGCGCGCGGTGGAGGACGCCATCGGCGGCAGCCGTGACGTGCACTTTTTGGATAAGTATATCACGCTGATCTATCCCGAGCGCACCTCGCTCATGGATTATTTTGACCGCACTACCCTGCTTTGCATTCGCAATACCAACGCCGTTTACGACCGCATCAAGGCGTCGCAGTGGCATTTGGATCAAACTGTGACCGATCTTTTGGAGAGCGGCACCATTGCTCCAAAATATACCGATTACGCCAAGCCCGCCTCTGCCTTTGCGCTTTTTTGCGATGCCAACGTCACGGTACACATCGACTCCATTGCGCATTCGATCAGCGACAGACGCCTTTCGGGCTTGTTCGGCTTCCGCACGCGCCACACGGTGTCCTATGCGGATAATATGCCCCTCTTTTTGGAGGATCTGCACGGCTACGTACAAAGCGGCTACCGCTGTCTGATTTTAACGGAAAACGAGACCGAGGCGCGTACCACCGAGGAGACCCTGCGCAATGCCTCCTTCGTTGTCACCGACCTTGCCACCTTTACCGAACAGGCGGAGCGCGGAACGGTTGCGGTGATCTCGGACGGAGCAATTGCGGGCTTTGAGCTGCCCGTACCCAAATTCGCCGTTTTGTCGGCAGGTCCCGACGCTCGCACGGGTGGGCTTTCGCTTGCCTCAAAGAGCGCGATCCGCAAAAAGAAGAAAAAGAATTCCAAGAGCATTCTCTCCTATGCCGAGCTCGAAAACGGCGATTACGTGGTGCACGAAAGCTACGGCATCGGTCAATACACGGGCATTGAGTCCTTGACCTGCGAGGGCATCACGCGCGACTATATCGGCATTCAGTACGCGGGCTCGGATAAGCTGTTCGTTCCCGTGGAGCAGTTGGATAAAGTATCCAAATATATCGGTGCACACTCGGACGACGGACTTGTCAAGCTCTCCAAAATGGGGGGCGAGTCCTGGAAAAAGTCCAAGGCACGCGCAAAGGCGGCGGCAAAGGACATTGCCAAGGATCTGATCCGCCTTTACGCCGAACGCTTACGCCGCCCGGGTCACGCCTTCCCTGCCGACGACAGCTATCAAAAGGCATTTGAGGACGCATTTACCTATGAGGAGACCGAAAGCCAGCTCAGCGCCACCGACGAGATCAAGGGCGACATGATGAAGGCTGTGCCCATGGATCGCCTTTTGTGCGGCGACGTGGGCTACGGTAAAACAGAGGTCGCACTCCGCGCGGCTTACAAGGCGGTGCTTGGCGGAAAGCAGGTGGCAATTCTGGTTCCAACCACCCTGCTTGCGCTCCAGCACTATCAAACCATTGTCAGTCGCATGCGTGCCTTTGCCGTCAACGTGGAGATGATCTCCCGTTTCCGCACCGCAAAGCAACAATCGCAGGCGATCCGACGCCTCGGTCGCGGCGAGGTCGACATCATTGTCGGCACGCACCGCCTGCTTTCCAAGGATATCAAGTTCCACGACTTGGGACTTGTGATCATTGACGAGGAGCAACGCTTTGGCGTGGCACAAAAGGAAAAGCTTAAGCAGATCTCCGACGGCGTGGACGTTCTCTCACTCTCGGCAACCCCCATTCCACGCACGCTCAATATGGCAATGGGCGGAATCCGCGACATCTCCATTCTGGATGACGCCCCCAACGATCGCCTCCCCGTACAGACCTACGTGCTGGAAAAGGACGGCTTGATCATTGAGGAGGCTGTGCGCCGTGAGCTTCGCCGCGGCGGTCAGGTCTTTTATCTTTACAACAACGTGGAAAGCATCAATACTGCGGCGGCGCATCTCTCCGAAGCCATTCCCGAGGCGCGCATTACCGTAGCGCACGGAAAAATGGAAAAGGAGGAACTGGAGCAGATCTGGGAGCGCATGCTGGCGGGCGAGATCGATATTCTGGTCTGCACCACCATCATCGAAACGGGCGTGGATATTCCAAACGCCAACACGCTGATCGTGGAAAACGCACACCGTTTGGGACTTTCCCAGCTTCATCAGATCCGCGGACGCATTGGTCGTTCCTCGCGTCGCGCGTATGCGTATTTCACCTACCCTGCCTTCAAATCCATTCCCGAGATCGCGCAAAAGCGTTTGGAAGCAATTCGCGAATACGCCGAGTTTGGCGCAGGCTTTAAGATCGCCCTGCGCGATATGGAGATCCGCGGTGCGGGAAATCTGCTTGGCTCACAGCAGCACGGACATCTGGACGCCATCGGCTACGACCTTTATATCAAGCTGCTCAATCAGGCGGTTTTGGAGGAAAAGGGAGAAACGCCGCCCGTGGAGGTGGAATGCACCGTTTCCTTGCAGTTTGACGCCTTTTTGCCCGAAAAGTACGTCCCCTATCCCGCGCAACGCATGGCACTTTATAAAAAGATCGCCCTGATTGCCACCGAGGAGGATCTGCAGGACGTGACCGACGAATTGGTAGACCGCTTTGGCGATCCTCCGCTCCCCACGCAAAATCTCTTGCGCATTGCCCTGATCCACACGGTCGCCTCGCGCTGTGGCATTACCTCCATCCGTCAGGATGCTGCAGGGGTGCATATTACCCCCCTCAAGCTGGACTTTGACGCATGGTCGGAGCTTGCCGCGCTCTACCCCGGGAGATTGCGCATGATCATGGCGGGTGAGCCTCATATTTGCCTGCGCTTGCAAAAGGAGGACGCACCCCTGACGCTCATTCACAAAATATTTGAAAAATATACAGACATTTGTCATAAAAACGCATAGACCACCTCACATTTTACTGATATAATATGAGGTAACATCTTATTCTTTTGTCTTTAGGAAAGGATCTGAAACTATGAAACAAGCCTTTTTGCGCATCACGGCTCTGCTTTTGCTGGTCGTCATGCTTGCACTTCCGCTTGC
Source organism: Clostridia bacterium (assembly GCA_017453305.1). Lineage (GTDB taxonomy): Bacteria > Bacillota > Clostridia > Oscillospirales > CAG-272 > UMGS1865. Next base: position 12,013 of record JAFTKJ010000059.1, on the reverse strand, counting down.
GTCCTGCGCCAATCGCGGCACACCGATGCTCTCCTTGACGGTGGACGGCAAGACCTACACCTTCTCGGTCAATCTTTACGAGCTGATGCTCTCTGCCATGAAAGGAACTTTAGCCGCCTACGGCTACACCTCCGAGGGGCACAAGCCAACGGAGGACGCGTACTGGGACATTATGGATACGCATGACGGCAAAACCATGGAAAGCGCCGACGAGTACTGCCGCAAAAACGTGCTGGACAACTGCAAGACCTATTTGATCGCCATGTATTTGTTTGACAAGTACGAGCTGGAATTGAGCGAGAGCGCCAAAAAGAAGATTGAGGATGACCTTGCCGAATTGATCAAGACCGACGGCGAGGGCTCCAAGACCAAGCTCAACTCCATTCTTTCCGCCTACGGCGTCAACTACGACATGATGGAGGAATACTTCATCATGAAGGCAAAGCTCACCGCCGTGCAGGATCACATCTACTCTACCCTGGGTCCCAACATCAAGCAGACCTATATGGAAGAAAACTACGTTCACTTTTATCAGATCTTTTTGGCAAATTACACCTACGAGTATGAAAAGGACAAAAACGAGGACGTGATCTATTACGATCCCACCGACAACTCCGTTTGCTACAAAAAGACCGAGTTTACACAAACCGATGCCTCCGGCAAGGTGGAAACTGATAAAAAAGGAAAGATCATTTATTACACAGACGTGACCCGCACGCACATCTCCTACGATACCGAAAAGGGACAGCCCTCCTACAAGGTGGCGGAAAACGGCGAATCCTACGTGACCAATCCCATGACCGAAAAGGAGCTGGAGCGCTTGACGGAAAGAGCCAACGACCTCTATCTTTCCTTGAAGAACGCAACGGCAACGCAGTTTAAGGCTGCAATTGAGGAAAACAGCGATGACGCCAACGCAAGTGCTGCTTATACCGACGGCTATTACCTGCAAAAAGGCATGGATTACTCTGCCTCCGGCGAGGACTACATGTACCTGGAAACGATTGTCGAAAAGCTGGAAGCCTCCGACGTGGGTGCTGTCACAATGATCCCCTCCACCTCCGGCTACCACATCGTCATGAAGTTTGCCCCCACCGACAAGGCATATGAAAAGGAAGAAAACGAGGTGTGGTTCAAGAGCTTTGCCTCGGGGCTGACCGCACAGATCTTTGCCGACCGATGCGAGCCCTACTACGACCTGATCACCATGGACGAGTCAGTCTACCAAAAGGCACCCAATATGAAGCAGGTGGCGGTCAATTATTTCTACTATTAATTTTTACTGTAGAATTGTTGAATAATTTTTGCATTTTGCCTTGACAAAAGCATAAAACTTTGCTATAATAACGATAGTATCAAAAGATACAAATTTTCAATTTTCATCAAGGAGAAACATCATGAAAAAAGCAATCAAAATTCTCGCACTCTCTCTCGTACTTATCATGTCCGTTATGGTTCTCGCTTCTTGCGGAGCTCCCAACGCAGATCCCGACAAGGCTCTCGATGCTCTGAAAAAGAACGAGTATACCGCAGGTGAAGATAAGGTTCTTATTCCCCTCGCTCTGAAGGTTCTCGGCGTTGACGTTGATACCGTTATCTCCGGCACCGCTAAGATCGACGATAAGGTTGAGCACGTTACCATCCTCTATTTCGAAGATGCAGACGCAGCTAAGGAAGCTTGGGAAGACGTTAAGGAATATGCAGAAGGCGAAAAGGACGATAAGGATACCGACTGGACCATCGCTCAGTCCGGCGCTATGATCTACTGGGGCACCTCCGCAGGCATCAAGGCTGCAAAATAATCCACTACAAACAATTACGGGAAGCCGATTGAAGCTCGGCTTCCCTTTTTGTATGATCACACAAAGCGGGGAGTCGGATGCCATGCGCATGCGACTCCCCATTTTGGTATTTGATTATTCCTCTACGTTGCCCCAGGTACTGATGGGGGTAACGTCGTAGATCTTTTGTTGCAGGGACTCACCCTCCTCGATCAAGCGTGCCGCAACCGACAGGCGTACGCGCTCCTTGACCTCGGCGCGGATGTAAAGGCGCGTCAGGTCGCAATTTTCCACCTTTTCAAAGGCGAACTTTGCCTGACCCAAGCCACCGAGCTTGCACAAGAGCGTCTTGCCCTCGCATTCCAGCTTTGCGATCTTGCCGCCACCGCTGACGGTTACCTCGGCAGGGGTGTAGACTGTCCAAAGGAGCTCACCCGGTGCCTTGAGCACCAGCTCATCCTGGATGACCACCGTGCTGCGGCGATCGGTGAGCATGACGCCGCGCTTGCCGCGCAGGATGGCGGAATTGGTGGAGCTCATATCCACCACGGCGTAGATGCGATCCTCACTTCCCTTCATTTCGATCAGCTTTGCGTTTGCATGCGGATCCTGGTCGGGTGCGGGCTCTGCCACGGGATTAACGATGATGGTGTTTTGTCCTGCCGCGCGACGGCGCATCATGACGGGGAGGCTTTCAATGCCGCCCGTTTCCGCAAAAAAGCGAACGCCTGCGCAATCCAGGATCACGCTGCCTGCATCAAGGTCGCCGTTGATCTCCGCATTGCTTCCGCCGTGCAAGCCGACGAAAATATCCTCACTTCCCCAGCCGGAGCGCATAGCGGCAAGTCCCGCCTTGCGGTAAACGGCATCCAGGGGAAGGCTGGGTGCGAGCGTATCATCCACAGGTGTATAGAAAATAACGTCGAAGGGACTAACCTTCTTTGTACCGGCAAGCAGCTGTTGGCGGCGCATCCAAGCGTGGATCGGGTCGCCGTACTGCTCGGTGAACCAGAACATCATAGCGGTGTCTGCAGGCTGTGCGGCACTGTTGTGGAAGTTCCACATACCGTTTGCGGTCTCGGTGCAGATCGGGAAATATCCCGTTGCCGCAAATCCGGGCGCGGAGGCAAGGCCGTAGTCGCTTCCGCAAGCCTTTTGGAGCATTGCAATGATCAAAGAGAGAGAACGGAAGCTCTTTTCCCATGCGGCAACGCCCTCGCTGTAGCCGCCGTCGGGTGCATAGGAGGCAAAGCAGGTCTCCACGTTGCGCAAGGCGCGATTGAGGAGCTTGAGCGCGGTTTCGGGATAAATGTCTGCAAGTGCAAGAGCCATGGCAAGCATACCTGCGTTGACCACAGCCGCCGCGGTGCCACCCGCGATCCACATTCTTCTCTTGCCGTCGTAGCAATCCAAGCCCACGCGCATACCGTTGCGGAGCATGCTTCTCTCTACGATCGCCTTTCTGCCCTCATCCCATACGTGGTGGCACCAGTCATAGCAGATGGCAACCGCAAAAGATACGGCTCCCACCGAGGACATCAGCTGGGAATTCCAATCCTTGAACTGTGCCAGCGCCTCGCACTCTGCGGCGGCGCGCTCGGAGTACTTCTTGTCTCCCGTGACGCGGTAGAGCGTAGAGAATGCAAGGATCTTTTCGGCGGAATCGTTCAGGTCGTCTGCCAGCTCCTGCACTCCGCGTTGCATCGCGGCAGGAATGGGCTCGGCGCGAAATGCGGCGGAAGAGGTGCCGTATTGCTCCTTGAGCGCCTGCACGTAATCCTTCAGCGTCTCGTCCTCCTTTGCACGGCGACGCAGCTGCATCAACTCGTCATAGCTCAAAAGGAGTCTGCCGCGACCGGGATTTGGGAAGCGGCGGCGCAGATCGTTCACCATCCGCTCGCCCGTAGGACGGAGGAAGGTGGTGTCTGCAATCAACTGCCAGATCATTGCCGCGTCTCTTCCGCTCTGGAAGATGTTGCGGCGGTTGGAGAGGACGACAAGCCCCATGGGATCGACGAACATCTGTCTCCAACGGAAGAATTCACGGACGAAGTCCGCGGGGAAAAAGAGAGTTCCCTCTCTCTCCTTCGGGAAGAAGCCGAGCTCAACACTCTCTCCGTCCACGGTCATACAATTGGAAATTGCCGAAAAGACGTACTTTTTGCGGCGATAAGTAAAGGAAAGCGTCATTGCGCGGTTATCCACCACTGCAGAGTACGCCACACCTGCGGCAACGGGTGCCATGGGAAGCCAAAGCACGCCATCCTCCTCAAACGGCTTTGCCTCTGCCTCGTCAATGGCAATGGCAAGACGCTTGCGGTCCACAATGGCAAAACTACCGCTCTTGGAAAAGACAGCCGCGCCCTTGAGTTCGGGCATTTTTGCATACAGCGGCGCTGCGAAGTCCTCGTACACGTACATGCTGTCGATATACAGCGTGGGAACGCCCTTGCCCTCGGTGGGAAGGCTGACGACCTCCAGCACGATGCTTCCAATATCGTTCCAGCCCTGCATATCGCGCACACCGTGCATAAACGGCAGTTCAATGCGATAGTCGTTCCAACCATCCTTGGCAACGGACAAAACGGTCTCATAACCGTTCTTCCCCTCACCCTTGGGGCTGTTGTCAAACATCAAACGAAAGCTGCTTCCCGCCGCATTGACGGAGCAGACCGAAAAGGTCAGATAGCGCACGCCGGACAGATCCGAGCCACCCATGGGAATGACGGCACGCGCAAGCTTGGGCAAACGCCAAGCCGCACTCATATGCGCACTCTTTTTGTGTGCCAGATCGGGCGTCATGCCCGTGCTTTCGATCAGATCATACTGATTCATATCAACAAGGCATTGTGCCGCGCTCTCCTGATAGACCTCAATCATACTTCTCAAATTCTTTTTCATTCCAACGTCCTCTTTCTTTATTACACGCATATCAACGCGCGTGCAAAATACTCTATTTTCAGTATATCATAAACAATGCGAAAAGTCAAGGGCGGATCCTGCAAAAATTCCCCCTTTTATCTCAGTGTGCCTGCAGGTGCACGAACCGTGTCGTTCTGCCGCCCCGTGTGCGACAAGCCCGATGCCAAGCGCAAAAACCTCGCGGAATGCGCCTCGTTCAGATGGTATCAATAAAGCGCAGGAATGCCGCTCTGCCCTCCTCGGAGCACTTGTAAACGCCCGCATCCTCCAAAACGCCCTCAAAGGTCTTGCCGATCTCCGCCTGCAGGATGGCGTGAACGTTCTCCTCGGTGAATTGGTATTGGTGTGCAAACCCCTTCACCCAATCGGCGTGCTTTGCAATCGTCTCGTCGGCGGCAACGTCCGTGCCGTTGACCAGCGCCCCTGCCAAAAGGTTCATCTCGGTCTTGAGTCGCGCGGGAAGGACTGCAAGACCCATGACCTCGATCAGACCGATATTTTCTTTTTTGATATTATGCTTATCTGCATGCGGATGGAACAGTCCCAGCGGGTGCTCCTCGGTGGTGCGGTTGTTGCGCAGGACCAGATCGATCTCAAAATCCTCACCGCGGCGGCGCGCAATGGGGGTGACTGTGTTGTGCGGCTCGCCGTTGCTTTCGGCAAGGATATCCGCCGCCTCGTCGGAGTAGGCGCGCCACTTACCAAGGATGCGATCCGACAGCTCGATGAGTGCCTCGCGATCGGGCGAGGTGAGACGAATGACCGACATGGGCCACTTGACGATGCCTGCCTTGACCCCTTCAAAGCCTGCAAAATGCAGTTCTTTTTCGATAGGAGCACGCTCCATGGCAAAGGTATATCTGCCGCCCTGCATGTGGTCGTGCGTCAGGATCGAGCCACCCACAATGGGAAGATCGGCATTGGATCCGAGCATGTAGTGCGGAAATTGCTCCACAAAATCCATTTGCTTGACAAAGGTGGAACGATCGATGCGCATGGGCGTGTGCTCGGAGGAGAGCACGATGCAATGCTCGTTATAATAAACGTAAGGAGAGTACTGCAAAAACCACTCCTGCCCTGCAATGGTCAAGGGGATCAGTCGGTGAGACTGTCTTGCCGCCTGCGTCATGCTGCCTGCAAAGCCCTCGTTCTCGCGGCAGAGCGCGCACTTGGGATATCCCGTCTGCTTCTGTTTTTTTGCCGCGGCGATCGCCTTGGGGTCTTTTTCGGGCTTGGAGAGATTGACGGTAATGTCGATCTCGCCGTATTTGCCCGTATAGGTCCATTTCAGGTCCTTTTTGATACGATAGGTACGGATGTAATCGGATGCACAGGCAAGGCGGTAGTAATAGTCGGTTGCTTTGCGCGGACTTTGTGCATACAGCGCGCGGAAGGTGCGGATCACCTCACTCGGACGCGGCGTCAGAATGCCCATGAGCTTGGTATCGAACAGGTCTCTCCCCGTAATACCGCGATCGGGAATGATCTTATGCGCGATGGCATAGTCACAAAGAGCACCGAGGAGTGCTTCAAGATCGATGCGCTCCTCTGCCCCACGGTCGGGACAAAATTCCATAACGCCAAGCTCGTCCGAGATGCGATTGTACAAAAACGTACGATCCTCTCCCTCGGCAAGTCCGTTTTGAACGGCATATTCCACCAAATCAACGATCAAATTACAAACGTTTGCTTCCATAACAGTGCTTTCGGTCCTTCTTTCTCTCATTAAAAGATATATTTATATATATTATAGCACGGGAAGCTTTTTTTGTAAATGGCATTTTGATGCTTTTCAAAAATTTTTTTATTTTTTTTGAAAAAACTATTGACAAACAGTTGTAAGCATGTTATAATCATATCGATACCAAATCTCAATAAGGAGCAAGATATGCAACGGCGATCCACAAAACAGCGAGAGACCGTCTATCATGCGCTGATGCACTTGTATCACCCCACGGCAGAGGAGGTTTACGAATATCTGCGCTCGGAGGCTCCTTCCATCGGAAGAGCCACCGTATTCCGTAATTTGGCAGTTCTTTCGGAGGAAGGAAGAATCGTCAAGCTCTTCTTTCCCGATGAGGTTGCGCATTACGATGCCAACACCGACGGTCACTACCATTTTATCTGCAGACATTGTGAAAAGATCATTGATCTTCCTGCCACACAAAAGCTCTCATTCCCCAAAAGCGACCGCTTTACAGTTGACGAGCAATCGGTCAACTTTTACGGCGTTTGTCGGGAGTGTCAGAAATAAAATCAACAATAAAAAATTAACACAATAAAAGGAGAAAACAATTATGAAAAAGTACAGATGCTTGATCTGCGGTGAAGAATTTGAGGTTGCTGACGGCGTTACCCCCGTATGCCCCAAGTGTGGGCTCAAGGGCAACAAGCTGCAGGAAATTACCGAGGCTCCCAAGGCAAACAAGTATGCCGGCACCCAGACCGAAAAGAACCTTGAGGCTGCTTTTGCAGGCGAATCCCAGGCAAGAAACAAGTATACTTATTTTGCATCCGTAGCAAAGAAGGAAGGCTACGAGCAGATCTCTGCCCTCTTCCTCAAGACTGCCGACAACGAAAAAGAGCACGCAAAAATGTGGTTCAAGGAGCTCAACGGTCTTGGCGACACTGCACAGAATCTGGGCGCTGCTGCTGACGGTGAGAACTACGAGTGGACCGATATGTACGACGGCTTTGCTAAGACTGCTGAAGAAGAAGGCTTCCCGGAGCTCGCTGCAAAATTCCGTCTGGTTGCTGCAGTTGAAAAGCATCACGAGGAAAGATATCGCGCACTTCTTAAGAACGTAGAAACTGCTGAAGTATTCAAGAAGAGCGAGGTTAAGGTTTGGGAGTGCCGCAACTGCGGTCACCTCGTCGTTGGTACCAACGCCCCCGACGTTTGCCCCACCTGCGCACATCCTCAGAGCTATTTCGAAGTACACGCTGAGAATTATTAATTTGTTTTATAAGAGACGCGGGGGAAACTTCTTGCAAGAAGTTTCCCCCGCACCCCTTTCAAGAACTTTTAACGCTTTTTTGTGGGAGAGACTTTTTGAAAAAAGTCCCTCCCACACCCTCCCCAAAAACTTTTATCGCTTTTATAGAAATGACCAAATGGGAGTGTTTAGCTCCCTTTCTTTTATTTTGGAAAAAAATTTTGAACCGCAAAAGACAGATCCCTCGGCGCTCGCCTCCGCTCGCTTTTGCTCCCGCGAGCGGCTGGGTAGCGAAGCGGCGCGAACGGAATGAATGACAGTCCGGTGGACTGTCAGAACGCAAGTTGCCAACGGCAACTTTTGTGACACGAGCCGCAGCGAGACCCACCGAGCCCCCGCGCGCTCGGAAAGTGAAAAGCATTAGAATCATCTGTAAATAAGGGCTTCTCTGCCCTTTTCTTTTTTTGCCCCAAAATTCTACCATTGGTAGAATGATTAGAAATTTATCGAATTACTCTTGACAAAAAGTGATTAGATGTGTATAATATCAGTGTGGCCACGGACAGAAATTAAGCAAAAGGAGAAATAGGATGACTTATTTGGAAATTGATAAAGCATTGTACGATATTGTCAATGAAAAATATAACGAATGTCAAGGCAGACTCGATGCAGTATCGAAAGAAAACAAAAATGAACGCAAGGCTTTGATGATTGAAAGAGAGATGTACGGACTGTGCAATCGTGCCGGGATACTCGTATACGTGTTGGGAAAACGAGAAAATGTTCTTACTATGAGACGTCGAGTCATCGGACAAATTCTGCAGAGATATCCCAAATTAAACGAGGTGTTTACCAAACTTGACGAAGAAGAAAAAATGCGGTTCTTAGCAGCGTTACAAGCAGAAATTTATATGCGCGATCAAATCGTTAATTCCTATTATACCGAATTTGAAGCCGCCAAGGCCTCGGGAGATATGAAAAATATTCTTGAGCTCCAAATTAAAATCGGTGGCTGTGAGAATGTGTTTGAAGCGTGGGAAGCATGGCGCAAAGAAAACAACATTTATCCCAATTTGATTGATAGAATGGGGGGTTAAAATGAACGAATACTCTATACACGTATCAAACGGAAAAGTTGTTGGAGATTCTACGTTTTACCTTTTATCTTATGAATCTCTAAAAAAGGAATGCGATAGACTTGAGCATTTCACCGAGTCTCTTGATAAAAATCCACAACAGAAAAAAGAACAGATTGCAGAATACAAGTGTGCAAAATATCGTTATGCATCGGTATCTTTAATTCACAGCACGGTTTACAATAATCGCCACTGCGGGAAATTACATAATTTGGAGTACTCTCATTATATACTCCAACCTTTTGATGAGCTTTTCAAAGAGCGTGCCGAATATTTGGCATTGTACGAAGCCGCTCCTGTCAACGAAAAACCCGATTATAGCTTATATTACGCAATGTTGGCATTCATTGAAAGAGAACTTTCAACACTTGGCGAAAAGTGCCAAAATGCATCCGACTGGGAAAAGGTTGAGCTTGAAGAGCGCATCGACGGTCTGCAATTTGCCAAGGAGTGCCTTGACGAGGCATGGGAAAGACGAAAGGATGTGATCGCGTGAAAGAAAAGCTTGCCCTCCTAAAGCTTCTTGCCGACGAAACACGTCTTGAAATCCTCAACATTTTGCTCAAAGAGGATTCTTACGTAGAAAAGATTGCTTGTGAGCTTTCCCTCACCCCTGCAACCATTTGCTATCACCTCAAAAAAATGGAGTCGGCAGGTGTGGTAAATTGCTCACGCTCGCAATTTTATATGATCTATTCTCTCAATCGCGAGATTTTTGACAAGCCCCTTTACGAGCTGATCAAAAAGGATGACCCGGTTGTGGATGCCGAGGAAAAATATAAGAAAGAGGTTCTCTCTCACTTTTTCAAGTACGGTCGCCTGACGCAGATCCCCACGCAACGCAAAAAGCGTGAAATTGTGCTTTTGGAAATTGCAAAACAATTTGAACGTGGACGCGAATACGATGAAAAAGAGGTCAACGAAATCATTCATCGCTTTCACGAAGATCACTGCACCATTCGCCGCGAGATGATTGCCTGCGGCATTATGGCGCGAGAAAGAGAAACCTATTGGTTGGTGTAAAAAATGGCTGTAAAAAGAATTATTGTATCGCAAAAAATCAAAACGTTTCGCCGCGAAAAACGATTGACGCAGGAGCAATTTGCTGCCGAATTGGGCTTATCGGCACAGGCAATTTCAAAATGGGAACGCGAGGAGTGTTATCCCGACATTACCTTCCTCCCTACCCTTGCTGACACACTCGGGTGTACGGTAAATGATTTTTTTGCCTGAAACATTATAAAAGTAATATTTGTAGTAAATTTTTTTCAAAAACCTATTTACAAAATGAAAAATGTGTGGTATAATATCGTTGTATGCGTGAGCTCGGTTTTCGGATACGAGGCTGTCAAGCAGCTTTTTCACCCGCCGACTGCTGAGTGAAACGCAAATAAAACAAAGAAAGGTGAAAAAAACATGCAGAAGGAAGAAAAACTCAGCTTGATCGAGCAATACGCTACCCACGAAGGAGACACCGGTTCTCCCGAGGTACAAATTGCAATTCTGACCAGCCGCATCTCTAACCTGACCGAGCACCTCAAGTCCAACAAGAAGGACTTCCACAGCCGCCGCGGTCTGCAGAAGATGATCGGTCACAGAAGAAATCTGTTGAACTACCTGCAAAAGAACGACATCGAGCGTTACCGCGCGATCGTCAGCAAGCTCGGCTTGAGAAAGTAAAGCAAACAGTGGGAGTGGAGAGCAGCGGCATTCTGTCACTGCCCTCACTCCTTGTTTGTTTTTTCTCGACAAATCCCCTCTTGCGGTTGGATTAGCAGTTAACCATGCACCGGAGAAGCCCCTTTTTCCGATGTATGATTAAGTGCTAAACCTCCGTAAGAGCACTTCTTTTAAAAACTACGGAGGAATGAAAAAAATCATGAACATTACGAAAAGCGAACCCATGAATTTTAAGAACTACAAGGTGTTTAAGTACACCTATGCAGGCAGACCCCTGGTGATCGAGACCGGCAAAATGGCAGGCCTTGCAAACGGCTCTGTTCTCTGCCGCTACGGTGACACCGCAGTGCTCTGCTGTGCAACCGCATCCGAAAAGCCCCGCGACGGCATCGATTTCCTTCCCCTCTCGGTCGACTTTGACGAGAGAATGTATGCGGCAGGTAAGATCCCCGGCGGCTACCTCAAGCGCGAGGGTAAGCCCAGCGAAAAGGCTGTGCTCACCTCCCGTGTCATCGACCGTCCCATTCGTCCTCTCTTCCCCAAGGATCTGAGAAATGACGTTGCCCTGACCCTGGTTGTGATGTCCGTTGACCCCGACTGCTCCCCCGAGATCACTGCGATGATCGGTGCTTCCACCGCTCTCGCAATCTCCGATATTCCGTGGAACGGTCCTATCGGCGGCGCTTTCATGGGTCTTGTTGACGGCAAGATCGTCCTCAACCCCACTGCCGAGGAACAGAAAAAGAGCGATCTGCAGTTGACCGTTGCGGCTTCTATGGAAAAGGTCGTTATGATCGAGGCAGGTGCAAACGAGGTTGACGACGACACCATGTACAACGCCATTATGAAGGCACACGAGGAGATCAAGGATCTGCTCGGCTTCATCAACGGCATCATCGACGAGATCGGCAAGAAGAAGTTCGACTATCCCTCTTGCGAGCTCGACCACGATATGTTTGACGAGATCTTCGCTTTCTGCGAAAAGGACGTCATGGAAGCACTTGACACCGATGACAAGAACGTTCGTGATGCCAAGATGGTTCCCATCAAGGATGCAATCCTTGAAAAGTTTACCGAAAAGTATCCCGATCTGCCCACCATGATGGAGGAGCTGATCTACAAAATTCAAAAGAAGATCGTTCGCCGTTGGCTCTTGGTTGACAAGAAGCGCGTAGACGGACGCCGCATGGACCAGATCCGTCCCTTGGGCAGTGAGGTCGGCGTTCTTCCCCGCACCCACGGCTCCGGTCTGTTTACCAGAGGTCAGACGCAGGTTTTGACCGTTGCAACCCTTGGCACCCTCTCCGAGGCACAGATGCTGGACGGCATTGACAGCGAGACCTCCAAGAGATACATGCACCACTACAACATGCCCGGCTTCTCCACCGGCGAGGCAAAGCCCGTAAGAAGCCCCGGACGCCGCGAGATCGGTCACGGTGCACTCGCTGAAAGATCCCTCATTCCCGTGCTTCCCTCCGAGGAGGAGTTCCCCTACGCCATCCGTTTGGTTTCCGACGTGGTATCCTCCAACGGTTCCACCTCTCAGGGCTCCGTTTGC
>JAFTKJ010000058.1 GCA_017453305.1 Clostridia bacterium | reverse complement strand
CCCCCTTATACACGCTTTTTTTGGTTCGTTTTTTTGGGGTGTGCCAAAAAAATGAACATAAACTAATTATAGTTAGAAAGCTGTGTTCGCACAACCTTAATTCAATTTGGAATTTCAACAACCCGCGGGAGGGGAGACCCCTCCCCTACAGAGTTTTAGCAAAATCCCAAATAACCGTTTCGATCTCAAGATAATATATTCCCTACCCAAATCCATCAATTTCCAAATGACCACGTCCACCCCATCTCGAGGCGGTGCCGAAGAGATGGAGGAATGATTGAAATCTTCCCCTTCGCGCGCGTCTCAGCAACCGCAAGGTTGCGTTAGCGCGCAGCAACAGCAGGGATACGTAAAGAAATTTTCCGGCAGCAGCAAGTTTGCCGCCGCGATGTTTTGTTAAACAAAACGGCGCGGTGACGGCGTTTAGCCGTCAAGGCAAACTTTTGCGTTCCGCGTAGCGGAATGCGGTTTTCCTTTGGTTCGTTTCTTTGACGTGTGCCAAAAAAATGAACATAAACTAATTATAGTTAGAAAGCTGTGTTCGCACTCCCCACCCCATAATCCAATCCCATAAAAGAAAGGGATTCCACTGAAATGGAAAGAAATCAAAAGAAAAACATCATCAACCTCATTTTTGACGCCGGCCGCGGTGAATGTGCCATTCGCTCTCGCGAGGCCGTCACGGGAGAACCCTACGGCGATCTTCCCACCGCCCGCCGCCAAGGCTACGTTTTCGATGGCTGGTATACCCAGGCAGACGTCAACGGAGATAAGATCACCTCCGGTGATACCGTCACCGCCGAGCAGGACGTAACACTTTACGCCATGTATACCAAATTACAAGGCGCACAGAAAAAGAAAAAGGTCTCCTCACTGCGCACCCAGAGGCGAGCTCTGGTTGCCCTGCTTTGCACCGTCGTCGTATTGATCGTCGGCGTTGTGGTAGCAAAATATCTCGCCTCTCTCGCCGCACCTTATACCGATGCCGACGGACGCGTCTATACCTCGAAAAAGATCGACGGGGAATATACCATCGTCGATGAGGACGGCAACGCGCTGGAAGTCAACCAGGAGGGCTACTACGGCACCGAATTTGGTACGCTTTTGGAGCTTGATCCCACGACGGGTGAAATCAGCGAATATGCCATTGTTTACGTGGAGGGCTCCGAGGAAGTCGGCTCCAATTCCCGTATTCTGATGTACGCGCAAATCAAGCAGTCCAACGTCAAGCAGATCAGCGTCACCAACCAGTATGGCTCCTACACCTTCTACACCGACGAAAATAACAACGTCCAGATCAAGGGCTTTGAAAATGATCTGGTCCAGTATGATAAGGAGCTTTATGCCTACCTCTGCGTTGGTGCGGGGTATCCCTTGACGCTGCGCAAGCTGGATACCGAGGAGGTACTCAAGCGTGGTTACGCGGAGTACGGTCTTGAGGAGGAAATGCGCGTGGACGAGGAGGGGAACGAATATCTCTACAAGCCTTCCACCTTCACCATCACCTCCAAGGACGGTGTTTCTCACACGGTTATCATCGGCGATATGATCGTCTCCGAGGCAGGCTATTACTGCAAGCTTGCGGACAGTGAAGAAAACAAGGCGGTTTACGTCATGAGCTCCTCCAGCTACGGGCAGGCGATCCTGCAGCCCGTGGAGAATCTTGTGACGCCCATGATCGTTTATCCCATGTCCATCACCACTTATTATAATGTAGAAGATTTCATCATCGGTCATTATACCGACGAGCTTGACGAAGAGGGTAACCGTGAGATGGAGATCGACGTTGCGTTTGAGTTTATCCCATTGAACGTTCGTACCAACACCATGTACACCTCCGAGTCTTATGAGATCATCGACAATCTGTTCCGCTATAAGTACGACGGCTACCGTTTGGACAACGACATGATTTCCGTGGTGCTGCAGAATCTTTACACGACCAATTTCACCCGCGTCTGCAAGCTGGGATTGACGGACGAGGCCATTGAGCAATACGGATTGGATGATCCTAAATTCTTTATCAGCTACACCTATCTGATTGATTCCGACGAGGATGGTACCACCGACGCGGAGGTAGAGAATCTTCTGTTTATTTCGGAGCGTACACCGCAGGGAACCTACTACGTTATGTCGGGTCTTTGCAACACCATTGCCGAGGTAGATCAGAGTTCCTTCTACTTCCTTGAAAACGATCTTTTGGACTGGCTGAACCAGTATATCATCTGGATCAATCTGGCATATATTCAGACCATTGACATCAATTCTCCGAATTATGACGTGACCTTCACGCTGGACAACTCGGCATCTGATCAGAGCAGCAACGTCAGCTCGGCGAACATCAAGCTGTTCATCAACGGTGAGGAGCCGGATTACGTGGTTTACAAGACCTCGCAAAACACGGGCAAGCAGACGGCAGAGACGCCGGTATACAACTTCCGTCAATTTTACAAATCCTTGCTATATGCCTCGATCGGCGGCTTGACTGACGAGGGTCACATCAAGCTGACCGAGGAGGAGATGGCGGCGCTGCGCGCGGACGAGAGCAACTGTCAGTTAGAGTTGACCTTGGTTGCGGAGGATATCGCTACTGTGACCAATCCGAATTATTTCACGGAAAACAACCAAAAGACGTTGGTTTACCGCTTTTATCGGTATTCGGAGGGCAAGTCTTATCTGACGATCAACGGAGAGGGTGAGTTCTTTGTGGACGCGTCCTTTGTAGAAAAGTTGATTTCCGATGCCCGCAAGGTAGAGGATGGTATTTTAGTTGTGACTGAAAGCAAAACTTAATTTAACCGTTGGGGAGGCTCTCAGTGTATTTGGGGGTCTCCCTGCGGGATTTTACGGGGAGCATAAAATCGTGCAAAATCCATCTTTCCTTCTTTCCCTGTAGGAATCCCATATGAGAGATTCGCTTTTGCTTATTCAAAACAGAATCGCATAAAATGTTACAAAATCAATAAAAAGTTTTGAGAAGTCCAAAGGAATTTTTTCAAAAGTACCTTTGGCGGGGACATGGGGCGGTGCCCCTTGCTATTAAAATCAAAGAAAGGACCTCATGATGAAATTCATTCTTGCATCAGCGTCGCCGCGGCGTCGGGAAATGCTGCAGCATTTAGGACTCTCGCCTATGATCGTCACGTCGCAGGCGGACGAGAGCGTAGAGGCACAGACACCCGAACAGGCGGTTTGCGAAATTGCCAAAAGAAAAGCCGATGCGGTTCGTACCGCCTTGTGCCGACCCATGAAAAACGGCCGCGTTTATTTGGAAAAGGAAGATGTCATTCTCGCAGCTGATACCATTGTCGTCTCCCCGGACGGGGAACTGCTCGGAAAGCCCTGCGACCGCGCGGATGCCGAGCGAATGCTGCGGATGTTGTCTGATCGGGAGCATCGCGTCATCAGCGGTCTTTGCGTCATGAGAGGAGACTGCGTCGCAACGGCGCACGAGGTCACCTACGTTCGTTTTTCAAAGCTTTCTGACCAGGTCATCCGCGCTTACGTGGACAGTGGTGAGTGCGACGATAAGGCCGGGGCGTACGGGATTCAGAACACCGCGGCCTTGTGGATCTGCGGGATCCGCGGCGATTATTTCAATGTCGTCGGTCTGCCTTTGCATCGTCTGGAAAATTTGCTGCAGGAGCAATTTGGTCTGTCACTGCTGGCGCTCAGATCCTGATGCTATGAATGGTTGATGTAAAATAGGGTAATATATTACTATAATTAACGCTGTATCTGAAAGGAGTTTTCATTTTGAAGGAGCATAATCCCAATCTTGATTATTACAGCTTTCCAATTGAAAAAAACGAGTCTATTGTCGTATCACCCGACGAAGAAAAAAACAAGGAGCAGTCTGCACCTGCTCCCGCACCGTCGACCCCCGAGCAAGCGGCGGAAAAACCGCCCCATGCTGCCGCCGACGTGCAAACAAGGGAGCGCAAAGCAAAGCTCGCTTTTTCCCGCATCGGCTTGGCTGTCGTGCTTATGATCGTCGTCTGGCTCGGTCTCAATTTTGCCATTGGCATGGTAGCTACCATCGTAAAGCCCGAGCTGCTCAGCGATGCGACATTTCTGATGTTCTCCAGTACGCTGCCGCTGATCCTTGTCGCCATTCCCGTGGCATATCTGGTCATGCGCGTGATGCCCCGCGTGACACCCGCACCCCAAAAGCCCATCGGCGGTGCAAAATTCACCGTTCTCATTTTTATGTCGCTGGGCATTATGATCGCGGGTAACCTGCTCTCCACCGTCCTGCTCTCCTTCTTCCAGTCGCTCACCGGCATCGTGCCGATGAACAGCCTTGACATTATCACCTCCGCTCCTCTCTGGGCAATTATGCTGTGCACGGTCATACTCTCTCCGATCTTTGAGGAGATTTTGTGCCGCAAGATCATTCTGACGCGCCTGCTCCCCTACGGCGAGGGAACGGCGATCATATTTACCTCGATCATCTTTGCCTGCATTCACGGCAATTTATTCCAATTTTTCTACGCCTTCGGTATCGGCGTTCTTCTTGCCTTGCTGTATATTCGCACCGGTCGCCTGCGCTATTGCATCACGCTGCATATCATCATCAATGCCCTTGGCTCGCTGGTCACCGTAGCGCTTATTTCCAACATGGATCCGGCGCTGGTTGAATTTTTTATGGAGGGGAGCACCGAGCTGATCGCCGATGCGGATGCAATGATGCGGTTGATTTTTGACAACTTTACGCCGGTCTTTTTGCTGTTCCAATACATCTTTCTGGAATACGGTGCGGCAATCGCGGGAATTATTCTCCTCATTGCCGGCATCCATCGCATCAAGATCGTACGAAAAAATACCGACGTTCCCGTCTCCCGTTCGCTGGTTCTCGGGGGCAGCTCGGTCGGTGGGATCTTCCTCATTCTTACAAGCATCGTATTGACCATTCTCAATATGGGGCTGATCGGCGGGTAATCTCTCGCCAACAAAGCTCACTTTTTCCGTTTTTTGATATCAGAGATATGAAATCTCATTCTGTAAGAAAGGAGTTTCATGGGTAAAAAAATCAGATTTTCCCGCACGGACGTGCGTGGCCACACCGATGCGATCACGCAAAAGGGAAGGGAGGCGCGTGCCGGCGGCTTTGAGCCGCGGCTCAAGAAAACCTTCCACACACGCGTCATTGCTCTGCTTTGTGCCTTCTGCTTTGTCATCGCGGTCTATGCCATCGATCTGATCGCACTGCAAGCGGCAGGAAATGCATATTCCGTCTTTGATCCCGCCTCCGAGCCTGTCGCCGCGCTGACCAAAACCGTAACGCTGCAGGCACCGCGCGGTGAGATCTATGACCGAAACGGCAACAAGCTGGTTACCAATGCAACCTTCTACGCGGCGACGCTGGATTATAATGCCTTCTATGCTATGGGCGGCATGGAAATGAGAAATCGCGCACTGCTGCAGCTGTTGGAAACAACGCAAATGTCGCAGGAAGAGCAGGCGGCAAGCTCCTGGCAGTTTACACTTGCCGAGGAGATGTTCCCCCTTGAGGGTGAATATCCCTCCCTCCGCTTTACCGCAGCCGCAATGGATCCAAGCTCCGAGACCTATCGCGCACTGCAGTCAACACTTTCTTATCTGGGTGCCGAGGGGAGCAGCGCACAGCAAATTGTACAATATTACGTTTCCATGTATGCACTGGACAGCCGTGTGGACGGTATCCCTCTTTACTCTGATGAGGAGATCTTATCTCTCATTCGCCTGTATTATAATATGGATCGGTGCGAATTTTCTCCCGATCAGAGCTATACCCTTGCTACACGGATCGGTGTCTCTCTGATGAGCGAGATGCAAAAGCTTGGCGTCTCCGGGCTGCACTTTTTTGCCACCCAGACAAGACTCCATCTATATGACGGCTATGCCTCTCATCTTCTCGGAGAGCTGGTCAATACCGAGGCGTCCAATCCCGATTTTTGTAACGCTTTGGGCTACCCCGTCAATGAAATCAAAGGAAAAAGCGGCTGTGAGGGCGCATTTGATTCTTATTTACAGGGCGTTGACGGCGAGATGGAGATCACCTACGACGCCCACGGAAATATTCTCTCCCGTCGCGTTCTGACCTCTCCCACGGCAGGACAGGACGTTTATCTGACCATCGACATCCATCTGCAGATCGCCGCCGAGGATGCTCTGCGCGTCAATATTGCCACCGTTTCCAACACGGGCAGCGCATTGTCCGGCGCGGATTGCAACGCGGGTGCCGTCGTTGCTCTCGATCCCGAAACGGGTGAGGTTCTGGCAATGGGCTCTTACCCGACATATAATAATATTATCCAAATTGCTCTTCCCGAAGACGGCAGCGCATCTTCGCCCTACATCAATCGCGCGACCTCCTCCCTTTATACCCCCTCCGAGCTGTTTCATCTCTGCACGGCAATTGCCGGCTTGGATCAAAGTAAGCTCTCTGCCGATACAATGCGCTCCGACCTCGGCATTTTTTCCGCAGGGACTACGGACATTCTCTGCCCCCTGTATGAAAAATTCGACGTCACACACGAAAGTCTGAACGTCAGCACCGCCTTGACCGATGGTTGTGAGGTCTTTTTCGCGACGCTTGGTGAGAGTATAGGAATCGATTACCTCAATGCCTACGGACGCTCTCTTGGGCTCGGGCAAGCAACGGGTATCGAAATATCCGAATCAACGGGTGCCCTCGCCGGGCCCGAATACAGCGCACAGGCGGGGCTTTCCGCTTGGAGCGATTCTATGACCCCCTTGGCTGCCGTCGGGCTTTCTGACCACCTCTGTACGCCTTTGCAGCTCTGTTCCATGCTCTCGACCATTCTGCAAGGTGGAGATCGCGTCGCCGTGCGCCTGTTCGGCGATACGCGCTCCTATATCAGCGGAACCATTCTGGAGATGGGAGATACCACCCTTCTCTCCCGTATGCGCCTGAATCGTGAAGACGTGAATATCGTTATAGATTCCATGAAAACCTCCGCCATGGCCAATACGCTGCTGATGGCAAAAACCGCAGCACTGCGAGAGAGCGGCGTGGAGATCGGTTACCTCGGCGCTGATAGCGTATTTGGAACAATGAATAGCCAAAACGCCCTCCTTTTGGCGTTCGGCAGCCAAAAAAACACGGAATCCCCCTCAACAAAGGATATCGCGGTCTGCGTCGTCCTTGAGCATGGAGCCGATCCAACCTTAGCATCCCCCACCGCCGCCGCTGTTCTCAATACCTATTTTGGCATTCTGCCAAACGAATAATATCGTTTTATTTTTCAAAAGGCGTCCCTTGGCGGATGCCTTTTTCTTTTCGCCGCAGTATTTTCAAAATTTGTTCTCATAACCCCCTTTTTTTGTATTCCACTATGATAAACGCCTCGATTGCGCCGCGCAGAAAGTTTTTTCTCATAACCTTAATTCACCTGTCACCTCTCCTCCTCCACCGCCGCGCATCTCCCCCTTCCTGCCGGGAAGGCTTGGCGTTGGTGTGTTCGCACAACCTTAGTTCTCCTATCACCTCTCTCCTCATCCACCGCTGCGCGTGTCCACATAGGTTTGCCGAAGGCAAACCTTATGAGTTCGCTTTGCGAACTCACTTCCCCGCTGGGGAAGGCATGACGTTGGTTCTTTCGCACATCTTTCATTCAGTTTATATCTTCCACAACCCGCGGACGGTCCGAATCGTTCGCAAGCGAACGCGGTCGGTCCCTACAAGGTTGCAGAAAATCGAAACAGAACAAAGGACATAAACATGGCGAAATATTGTTAAAAGGCTGTTTTCGCAGAATTCAATTTCGACATTTTGTCTTTCATCCCGTCAGCACCTCCTTGTTTTTCGTCGTGGCCTTCCCACGACGAAAAGCGGAATTTCCGAGCCGCGACAACCGCGTGCGTATCAGCGGTCGCAAGACCGCGTTAGCACGCGAGAAGGGCGGGGTTCTTAGGGGCGGAGTCCCTAAGTCGGTTTCTTGGTTCGTT
>JAFTKJ010000057.1 GCA_017453305.1 Clostridia bacterium | reverse complement strand
GATAGAAAAAGCCCGTAAATATTTGGAGAATTTCGAAGAAATTCAACCTTATCCTGTCTCATTTGTCGTTTTTGACGGCGAGCGGGACTTTTTTCTTTACGCCACGGGCTTTTTCGGTCTCGTCAAATGTGACAGCCCCTAAGGGGCTTGACAGATTTTTTTGCGAGAAGTGTCAAATTTGGAGCGTGAGGCGCCCATCGACAAGGTGCTTGACAAATCGTAGGTTTCCGTATATAATAAAAGCAAAGAAGGTCGCTTTTGAGAGAAGCGAAACAAAGACAAAGAGAGGGAGAGAATGGTATGAAAGAATATACGCTCCGCTACACAAAGGAAGCGCCGTACGGCTATGAGAACCGCACGTTTTTCAGCTTTGGTGACCCACCGCGCAAGGATGACGGATGGGAAAGATGGTCGCTCCCCATTGGCAACAGCTACATGGGAGCGAGCGTATTTGGAAGAACCGAGACCGAGCGCTTGCAAATTACCGAAAACAGCCTTTACAATCCTGCCGATTGGAGCCATGAGCGCTTCCACAATGCAGGACTCAACAGCTTTTGTGAGGTCTACCTCGATCTGGGGCATCCGTTTGAGGAGGTGCGTGATTACAGTCGCTCGCTTTCTCTCAACACGGCAATTGCCAAAACCGAATACACCTATGGCGGCGTGCGCTACGAGCGCGAGTATTTTGCCTCCTATCCCGACCGCGTATTGGTCGTGCATCTTTCTGCCGACCGCGCCGCATCGGTCAGCTTTGACGTGCGCGCCGAGTTCCCGTACAGCGGTCCCGATCTGATCCGCGAAGGCGACGGTTGGGGACGCGAGGGTGAGGTAACGGTCAACGGCAACCGCATCACGCTCACGGGCAAAATGTACCACTTCGGCATCCTGTTTGAGGGGCAGATCACCGTGCTCCCGACGGGCGGCGAGTTGACGCCGCAAAAGGATCGCATCCGCGTCCAAAACGCCGACAGCGTTACGCTGATCATGGCGGTTGGCTCCAACTACACCATGGAAAGCCGCGTCTTTTTGGAAAAGGATCCCAAAAAGAAGCTGGCTCCCTATCCCCATCCGCATGCAAAGGTCAGCGAGCGCACGGACGGTGCGTTGCGCTACTCCTACGAGGAGCTTCGCGCACGCCACGTTGCCGACCACAGCGCACTGTTTGAGCGTGCCGCCATCGACCTTGGCGGAAAGATTCCCGATATCCCCACAGATGAGCTGTTGGAGCGTTATCAGGCAGGCGAGCGGGATCCGTATCTGGAGGAGCTTTATTTCTCCTACGGGCGCTACATGCTCATTGCCTCCTCACGCAAGGGGGGATATCCTGCCAATTTGCAGGGCACGTGGAACCAATACGTCTGCACGCCCTGGACAAGCGGCTATTGGCACAACATCAACGTGCAAATGAACTATTGGCCTGCCTTTAATACCAATTTGCTGGAGGTGTTCCTGCCCTACATCGATTACTTTAACGCCTACCGTGCGCAGACCGAGGAGTACGCCGACACCTACATCAAAAACTACTTCCCCGATCAATACGAGGACGTCCCCGGCGAAAACGGCTTTACCATCGGCACGGGCGCCTCTGTCTTTAAGGTGGACGGCATCAACCCTCCCGGTTGCGGTCACTCCGGCCCCGGCACGGGTGCGTTTACCACCAAGCTCTTTAGTGATTACTGCAACTTCTCGATGGATCGCGACCTGATGCGCACGCTTGGCTATTCCGCCAACCGCGGCATGGCAAAGTTCCTCTCCAAGCAATTGGAGGAGCAAGAGGACGGCACGCTCCTGATCAAATATTCCGCCTCCCCCGAGCAAACGCACAACGGCAAGCACTACCACACCAAGGGCTGTACGTTTGACCAATGCATGACCTACGAGTGCTTCAAGGATACCGTTGCCTTTGCCGATGAGCTTGGCATCTCGGACGAATTTATCGAGCAGCTGCGCCGTGATATAAAGCGCCTTGACCCCATCGTCATCGGTGACTCGGGGCAGATCAAGGAGTTCCGCGAGGAGCATTTCTACGGCGAGATCGGAGATCCGCACCACCGTCATCTTTCGCACCTGGTGGGCGTTTACCCCGGAACGCTCGTGACGCAGGATACGCCCGAGTGGCTCAAGGCGGCACAGATCTCGATTGATCTGCGCGGCGGCGAGAACATCAAGGGCTGGCCCATCGCCCACAAAATGAACGTTTTGGCGCGTGCAAAGCGCGGAGACCGTGCATACGAGTGGTTTGAAAAGATCTTAACCTATTGCACCTTCCCCAATCTGTGGGATGCTTATGGCTCAATCTCCGGCGCGCAGCTCTTCCAGATCGATGGAAACCTCGGCGCCACCGCAGGCGTAGCAGAGATGCTGTTGCAAAGCCACGAGGGGTATTTGCACGTCCTGCCCGCTCTCCCCGACGCCTGGGCAAACGGCTCGTTTGAGGGGTTGACGGCACGCGGCGGCTTTGTCGTTTCGGCAGAGTGGAAGGAGAAGCGCCTCAAATGCGTCACCGTTCGCGCACGTGTGGATCAAACCCTGCACCTGTTTGTGGGAGATCAATACGAGCACGCCCTTGCCCATGACGGCATCATCGAGCAGTTCATGGCGGCAGGCGACGAGGTGACCTATCGCTTTTGATCACCTGTGCAAAAATGCAGAATGATAGCCTTTTTTTACAGCATCGTATCTTTTTTGATCGAAACAAACGTGGTATCATACGTTTGAAAACAAGCGACGTGCGACAGAGAGGAGAAACGGAATGAAAAAGATCAGAATTGCGCAGATCGGCATGAATCAATACAGCCACGCGCCGGAAATTTTTTACACGATGAAGCTCCACCCCGAGGTGTTTGAGCTGGTGGGCTATGCGCTGGTGGAGGACGAGCGCGAGCGTTGCGCCGAAAAGATCGACAAGTTCTTTCGCGGCTACCCCGAGCTTTCACTGGAGGAGATCTTGAACGATCCCACCATCGAGGCTGTTACCGTGGAGACGGACGAGATCCATCTGCTCAAATACGCGCAGATGGCGGCAGATCACGGCAAGCACGTTCACATGGAAAAGCCGGGCAGTCAAAGCCTTGCAGACTTTGAACGCCTGATTCAAACCATGCGTGAGAGCAAAAAGGTCTTTCACGTCGGATACATGTATCGCTACAATCCGTTGGTCAAGGAGGCGATCGAGCGCGTCAAGCGCGGCGAGCTTGGACACATCTGGAGTGTGGAGGCACACATGAGCCGTTTGGATAACAAGACGACGCGCGAGTGGTTCGGTTCCTTCTGCGGCGGCATGATGTTTTATCTCGGCTGTCACCTGATCGACCTGGTGCTCCTCTTGCAGGGGCTTCCCACGCGCGTGATCCCACTCAATACCGCAACGGGCATTGACGGCGTCAATACCGAGGATCTCGGTATGGCTGTGTTGCAGTATCCCAATGCCACGTCCATCGTGCGCGCGGGTGGCTGTGAGGTGGAAGGCTTTTTGCGCCGCCAGCTGGTCATTTGCGGAGAGAAGGGAACGATTGAGATCAAGCCCCTGGAGGCAGATTTCAAGAGCCCCGAAAAGGAATACATGATGCACACAAGAAGTGTGGAATCGCTTTTGCAGGAGGACGGAAAAAGAGAGCGGACAGAGCGTCAGAGCGAGCCGTTCCAGCGCTATGAATCGATGATGCTTGCCTTTGGCGCAATGGTGCGCGGCGAGATCCAAAATCCTTACACACTCGACTATGAGCTGGCACTTTTCCGAACCATCCTGCAGTGCTGCGGAATGTAAGTTTTGCAGGAACGGATGCAAAAAAATGGGGCTGATTCATTTAGCGCAGAACAAAAACACACAAGCAAAATAAGAGAAAAACGAACCGCTTTTTCTGTCTAGAAGATAGAGAAAGCGGTTTTTGTAAGACGAAAACCCCGCCATAGTGGCGGGGTTCAAAAGAGGCTCTGCCGATAGACTGAAAACAAATAAAAAGTAAGCGCAGAATGTCCTTGTGTCAAAGGCTCCCTCCGGGAGGGAGCTGTCGAGCGAATGCGAGACTGAGGGAGCACGCGCACTCTCAATCAAGCAGTTGCAATAAGGCGAGAGAAAAAGCTAAAGTTTCGCGGGCTCCTTCCACCGCAAGCGGTCCCCCTTCCTCCCGGAGGAAGGCTTTTTACGCAACCCGTTTACGGGTAGCAAGTAGCAATTGCATGGCTGGCAGGCCAATCTAAAGCGCACTTGTGCG
>JAFTKJ010000056.1 GCA_017453305.1 Clostridia bacterium | reverse complement strand
TTAATGGTAATGCGGCGCGAACGTGCGGAAAAGAAATAACGCCGTCGCGGACGGCTCCCCCTCATCCGGCTCGTTTCTCCCGCCACTTTCCCCCCAGGGGGAAGGCTCCCAGACTCCCCACTTCACGCAAAACAACTTTCTGAGCGGATAGGGTCTCGGCGGTCCCTAGCCGCTTGCGAGAGCCGAGCGAACCTGCGGTTCGCGTCGACCGTCTGTGCACAAACTAACAAATCCACTGCGCAAAACAAAAAGGGAGAGCACAAGCTTTCCCAATATCGATATCCAAAAAACTTCCCTTATGGAAGTTTTTTGGAAGGGGTGTGGGGGAACCTTTTTTTCAAAAAAGGTTCCCCCACAAAAAACTTAAAGATTGTTCACGATGTATTTATTGACAAGGAATGAGAAATACTGTATAATAATACACGTAAAAGGGGAGAGAAGGAGAATGGTATTTTCCTCTTTAGTATTTCTGTTTGCGTTTTTGCCGATGGCGCTGGCGGTGTATTACGTTGCTCCGAGGCGTGCGAAAAACGCGATCCTGTTTTTACTGAGCCTTTTGTTTTACGCATGGGGCGAGCCGATCTATATCCTTGTGATGCTGGCATCCTTGAGCGCGGCGTACGCGTTCGGCATTGCCATTGGCGCGTGTCGGGAGCGAGACCCCAAACGGGCAAAGCGCCTGACGGCGGCGTCGGTGAGCGTCAGCGTTGCGTTTTTGTTCTTTTTCAAGTATTATCGCTTTTTTGCCGAGAATTTGTCGCGCCTGCCGGGGGTCACGGTCCCCGTGATCGAAGGGATCGTCTTGCCCATCGGCATTTCGTTTTACACCTTTCAGATCATTTCCTACACGGTGGACGTTTACCGCGGCACGTGCGCGGCGCAAAGGAGCTATATCAGCTTTGGCGCGTACGTCACGCTGTTTCCGCAGCTGATCGCAGGACCGATCGTGCGCTATACCGACGTGGAAGCACAGCTCTGCCACCGACGGGAAACGGTGCTGGGGTTTTCAAATGGCGTGACGCGCTTTGTTGCGGGACTTGCCAAAAAGGTGCTTGTGGGTGACGCTTTGGCGGCAGGATACGTTTATTTTCGGGAGTCGGCAACGCTGTATCCCACAACGCTTGGCGCGTGGGCGACCGTCGTTTTGTATTCGTTGCATTTGTATTACGATTTTTCGGGGTATACCGATATGGCAATCGGACTTGGAAGAATGTTTGGCTTCGACTTTCCCGAAAACTTCAATTACCCGTATATCTCGCAAAGCATGACCGAGTTTTGGCGGAGGTGGCATATGTCGCTCTCCTTGTGGTTCCGCGAGTACGTTTATATTCCGCTTGGAGGTAACCGCAAGGGGACGCTCGTGCGCTATCGCAACATGGCGATCGTGTGGCTGCTGACCGGCTTTTGGCATGGCGCCAATTGGAACTTTTTGCTCTGGGGCGTCTATTTTGCCGTCATTCTTATTTTGGAGCGCGCGGTTCTGTTGCGCGTGCTGGAACGCCTGCCGCGCCCGTTGCGCCACGCGTATGCGGTGGTGCTGATCCTTGTGGGCTTTTTGATCTTTTCGGAAACCGATCTTTCCGCCGCCCTCTCTTGCCTTGGAGCAATGCTTGGGTTGGGCGTGCACGCGTTTGCGGGCGAGATCACGCTGTATCAGCTGACGCGTCTTTTGCCGCTCGTTGCGCTTGCCTGCATGGGCGCAACGCCTCTGCCGCGGCGATTGTGGAGGCGACTTTTGGAGCGCTTTCCGCGTGCGCAGACGGCGTTACCCGTACTCTGCATCGGTCTTTTGACCGTTTGCGTGGCGTATTTGGTGGACTCCACCTTCAGCCCGTTTGAATACACGCAATTTTAAATCCAACAATCAAAAGGAGCGCACGATTGTGCTGTGCATGCAATGAAATCACGTTGTCACATTGCGATGGTTGTCAGCTTCGTTTTGTTTTTATTTCTCTTTTCGGCGGCGTTTTTGATCCTGCCCGACCACGCCTTTTCCGAGACCGAAAATCGCGGCTTGCAATCCTTGCCGCACGCGGATGCGGAGCACCTTCTTTCGGGGGAGTATTCCGCGCGCATCAACGACTATTTTGCCGACCAATTTCCCCTGCGTGACGGGCTTGTTGCCATCAAGGCGCGCCTGGAGCTGTGGACGGGAAAAGGGGAGAACAACGGTATTCTGATGGGGCGGAACGGTCAGCTTGCCAAGCGGCTCTTTACGCTCGCACGGGCAGACGGAGAGACGGTGGAGGAGAGCGACCTTTTTGATCCTGCGCATATTGCAGGCGCGGCAGAGGGGATCTCGCGCGCGGCGAAACGGGCGAACGTGCCGTTTTCGGTGCTCTTGACGGGGCGCACGCTGGACGTTGCCGCCTCTGCGTTCTCTTATCCCTGCGCCCTCAGCGATGCCCTTGCAAGGGAGCTTCGCCAAAGCATTGACCCCTCGGTCACGTATCTTGACATGCTCCCGGAATACCGCGCGCGCTACGAGAGCGGCGAATACGTCTACTACCGCACCGACCACCATTGGACCACCCTTGGCGCATACTACGCCTACAAAGAAGTGATGCGCTCCTATGGCTTAGAGGACGAGATCTTACCCGAAAGTGCCTTTACGCGTACCGTTGCTACCGACCGATTTTTGGGCACGTTTGCCGCGGCAAGCGGCTTTGATGCAACGCCCGACACTCTGGAGATCTGGTATCGCGGCAACGAGGACGCCTTTGCGGTCACCGCCGACGGAAAGGAACTGCCCGGGGGCTTTTACAGCACGTCCTATCTTACGGGGCGCGACTGCTACTCGGTCTTTCTGGACGGTACGCACGACGTGGTCACCGTGCAAAAAAGAGGGGAGGAGCGACCGCTCCTGCTCTTAGCCAAGGATAGCTTTGCCAATGCGTTGGCGCCCTTTTTGGCACAGCATTTTGACCTTGTCCTGCTCAATCTTTCGTCACCGCGCAACGATTTTACCAACCTGAGCGCGGCGGCAGAGCAATGGAACGCCGATGCCGTGCTGGTGCTCTACACGCTTGGAAACGTCATCAATACCGATCGCATGAATCGGTTGCAATAAGCGCCGCCCCTTGGGCGGTTGCACACATATCGACCTGAAAATGGGAGGAACGACTATGAATTGGAAAAAAGGACTTAAATACGTCGGCTTTGCGGTCGGCGTTCTGGTGTTGGGCGCGGTATTGCTTGGCGTCCTGGACGGGCTGATCGGAAAAGGGCAGTGGAACCTTGGTTGGACCGATTACACCTACGACGACAGCGACTATCGTGTGGACAATGCGAGCATCCCCTCCGACCGCGTCACCGCGATCGACCTGGATTGGATCGACGGCAAGGTGCAGGTGGTGCTCTGTCAGGATGCCTACGTCTCGATCACCGAAACGGCGGGGGAGGAATTGAACGAGGGAAGCCGCGTGCATTGGCGTGTCAGCGAGGATGGCAAGACTCTTTCCATCAAGTACCGCGAGTCCTCCAAGTTCTTCGGCGTTTCCAAAAACAAGAACAAGGACCTCGTCCTGCGCATTCCCGAGCGACTTTTGGGACAGCTGGAGTCCTTGACGATCACGTGCGTGTCGAGCGAGGTCACCGTCAGTGGCGTCGTGGCGGAGCAGATCAACGTCAAGACCTCCACCGGGGACGTCACCCTGGAGATGCCCGAGGCGACCGCCTTTATACTTACCTGCGAGAGCCGAAACGACAAGGCACCAACCATTGATTTTCCCGTGACCGAGCAGGAGAACACCTACGTTTGCGGCACGGACGGCATTCGCATCACCATCCAAACGGCAAGCGGCGAGGTCACCGTCAAACGCCTGGAGTACTGATACATCGCATAGATCTTTACAAATACAGCACGTCAAAAAAAGGATAGAGAATTTTGGCGTGATACTCCGATAAGAGTATCACGCCAGTTCTATTCGCCTTTCGGCGAGTTCTATTGCTTCGCAGTGATATTCAGCTTGCGCCGAGTGATATTCGCTTCGCGAGTTTTGGAGGCGAATAGAATATCACTGAAGCCGCAAGGCTTCAATATCACTATTGCGCAAGCAATAATATCACTCTTTGCGAAAGCAAAGAATATCACTAAAAAAGCAAAAAAGAGAGAGTCTTACGGAATTTCGCTTCCGATTAACTCTCTCTTTTGTTTTTTATTGCCAGTTTCGCCTTTGTATTACGGCGTTGCTTGCAACGCGGGCTTCGGGCAAAGCCCACACCCCTAAAGATACACGAGCGCGTCCAAAGGCTCCCTCCGGGAGGGAGCTGGCGCCGTAGGCGACTGAGGGAGAGCGCGATACAATAAGATTTATCCAAACCTAAAGTCACGCAGGCTCCTTCCACCGCTATCGCGGTCCCCCTCCCTCTCGGAGGGAGGCTTTCACAGCGGAATCTATATACTCGCAAACACTCGAAAAGTTTGTGTTGATTTGACGGTTTGTAAACCGTATGATCTTCAGATCATACCCTTCAAGTATTTCCGTGCGGAATTCATCCTTTTGTCTGCCTTCTTCGGTGTAATGCTGTGACCCATCAATTTCTATGATCAGTTTTGCTTTGTGGCAGTAAAAATCCGCAATAAAATTGTCTATGGCTTTTTGTCTTTGAAATCTGATTTCATATTTTGATAGAAAATCGTACCACAGATGGTTCTCCTGCGGTGTAGCATTTTTACGAAGATTTTTTGCAAGAGTAATATTCTTTTCGTTGTAATCAAGCGACATACTTCCTCCTCCAAAGCTTTATCGTTTCCATTATATCACAAATCGGCAGGGAAAACAAGTTCTCTGCCGAAATCTTGTGCCTGCCAATTCTCCGAT
This sequence comes from Clostridia bacterium, assembly GCA_017453305.1. Classification (GTDB taxonomy): domain Bacteria; phylum Bacillota; class Clostridia; order Oscillospirales; family CAG-272; genus UMGS1865. The sequence continues at coordinate 963 of JAFTKJ010000056.1, read as the reverse complement.
AAGAGTATCACGCCAAAATTCTCTGTCCTTTTTATGTTTGCTCAATGGGAGCATGATTATTCATCGCGTTTTTGTGGATCAAATTCCGGAAAGCAAAGCAAATAGTAGTCACATTCATCACAGCAACACTCAAATCCGTGCTCTCCGTTGCCAAGACAAACGGCAGACGCCCCAGGTGTGAGCTTTACACCGGTAATGTCAGTTACCTTCTTTGGAATTTTGTTCATATACCCTCCCGTTAGCAAATAAAAAGGTGCGCAACCGAAGCTACGCACCGAAAAACGTAGCTCCATGCCGCGACGCAAACTTTTTTTACACTACCATGTTACACGGAAAAGCATACAAAAAGGGAGCATACATTTTTGCCAAAAGGAAAAAGGTATACTTATCCCATGTTATCCATGGTAATGTGATGTTATTCAGTTTGCGTCGCAAGGATATTATAACATACTTTCGACAAATTGTAAATACTTTTTGAGAAAATTTATCCGATCGTTTCCAAGAACGGCGAAAATTCCTGCCGCTGTTTTTGCGCAGTGAAACCTCTGCTATTTTAAATCCCTCCATTGTGGGTGCAGCGCGATAACGCCGCCTGCGGACGGTTACACCTCATCCGTCAGCCTACGGTTGCCACCTTCTCCTCCGGGAGAAGGCTACTGATATGCTATTCTCAATCACGGATTTTTTTACCCAAAAAGCATTTTTATACTTATTTCACCCAAAGCGTGAAGGTTGGTGCGCCTTCCCCTTGAGGGGAAGGGGGACCGCTTGCGGTGGATGAGGTGTAGCCGTCGCAGGCGGCGTTTTTGGGCATATTTACATCGCACGCCCTACCGTGAACTCATGAGAAAAACGTACAACTTGTAGGGACAAATGCAAAAAGTGGCTGTCACATTTGACGAGACTGAAAAAGCCCGTGGCGTAAAGAAAAAAGTCCCGCTCGCCGTCAAAAACGACAAATGA
>JAFTKJ010000034.1 GCA_017453305.1 Clostridia bacterium | reverse complement strand
AGCGCGGCTAAAAAACACACATAAAATATCGAAATCCGTAAGGATTTCTACCTTAAAAAACCGCTTTCTCTATCTTTTCGACAGAAAAAGCGGTTCGTTTTTTCTTATTTTGCTTGTGTGTTTTTGTTCTGCGCTAAATGACTCAGCCCCTTTGTTTTATCAGTTCTTATGCTTGATCATACCAAACAGCTTGCATACCTCCATTACCACAAGGGGAACGAAGATCAATCCAAGCGCAATCAGATACATGTGCCAGGGGAGCATCACAAGTCCGAATGCAATCCCCACGGGGGTAAAGAGGACCAATGCCACCAAGGAAACGGATGCCAGGGCTGCAAGGTTGAGCGTGCGATTGGAGAAAGGACCGATCTTGAAGATGGAATGCTCACTTCTCATATTGAACGCCTGCACGACCTGCGACAATGCAAGGATCATGAACGCCATGGTTTGACCCTGCGCGAGATTTGCATCTACGCCGCCCCAACCGATCCAGAAGCCGATCAGCGTCAATGCAGCAAACATCATACCCTGAAGAACAACTCTGATGCCAAGTCCACCCGCAAAGATACCTTCGTCCTTGGGCTTGGGCTTGCGATCCATGACGTCGGATTCTACCGCCTCCATGCCCAGCGCAATGGCGGGCAAGCTGTCGGTGACAAGATTGATCCACAGAAGTTGCATGGAAAGCAGAGGCGTTTTTGCCCAAAGGATCATGGAAAGGAATACGGTGATCACTTCGCCAATGTTGGTCCCCAAAAGGAAGCCGACCACCTTTTTGATGTTGGCGTAAATGCCTCTTCCCTCCTTGACCGCCTCAACGATGGTAGCAAAGTTATCATCGGTCAGGGTCATATCGGAGGCACCCTTTGCAACGTCGGTACCCGTAATACCCATCGCGCAACCAATATCAGCCGCCTTGAGCGCAGGCGCATCGTTGACGCCGTCGCCGGTCATGGATACGACCTGACCCTTGCGTTGCCAAGCCTTGACAATGCGGATCTTGTTCTCGGGGGATACACGCGCATAGACCGAGATCTGCTCGACCTGCGCATCCAATTCGGTGTCACTCATTGCGTCAAGCTCCGCACCCGTAATAGCACGGTCACCGTCCAGAAGGATCCCCAACTCGCGCGCAATAGCAGATGCCGTCACTACGTGGTCGCCCGTGATCATAATGGGCTTAATGCCTGCACGACGGCAGGTTGCAACCGCAACCTTAGCCTCGGGACGCGGCGGGTCAATCATACCCACAAGTCCCATAAAGGTCAAGCCGTTTTCCAGCTCCTCGGAGGTCGCAACCGCAGGAACGGTGTCGATCTCCTTATATCCAACGGCAAGCACGCGCAAGGCGTTCTCGCTCATACGCTCGGTCATTTCCTTTGCCTTTTGGAGGTCCCCCTTGACGCATCTGACCGCCATCATATCAAACGCGCCCTTTACAATGACAACGTTCTTGCCGTCGATGCGGTTGACGGTGGTCATCAGCTTTCGGTCGGAGTCAAACGGAATCTCTGCCAAACGAGGATAACTTTGATTCAAAGACTCCTTCGGCATACCGTTTTTGTGCGCCGCGAGAACGATCGCCGTTTCGGTTGGGTCACCGATGTGCTTTTCGCTCTCCCCCTCAAAGACCACAGATCCGTCACAACAAAGCGTGCCCCACGCCAACAGCTTTTTGATCTCCTCACTGTTTTGCGTGTGGATCTCCTCGGTATCGGTGGCACCGTCAAGGTATGCCTTGACCAGTGTCATGCGGTTTTGCGTCAGCGTACCCGTTTTATCCGAGCAGATAATGGATGCACTACCCAAGGTCTCAACTGCAGGCAAACGGCGGATGAGAGCATTTCTTTTGACCATTCTTTGCACGCCGATGGAAAGAACGATGGTAACAATGGCAGGCAAGCCCTCGGGGATTGCCGAAACTGCCAGAGATACCGCGGTCATAAAGATATCCAAAGGATCGGTATCGTTCAGAAGTCCAACCACAAAGATCACAGCGCATGCGGCAAGCGCTACGATACCAAGATACTTACCAAGCTGTGCAAGCTTTTGCTGCAGGGGCGTTTGCGCATCGCTCTCGTTGTCCAAGAGGTTTGCGATCTTACCCATTTCGGTATCCATCCCCGTAGCGGTGACAACAGCCGTTGCCGTACCGTAGGTGATGCTACAGCCGGAAAAGACCATATTACTACGGTCTCCAAGAGGCGCATTTTCTGCGACGTCGGCATCTGACTCCTTCTCGGACGGAACCGACTCACCCGTCAGCGCAGACTCCTCACTTTTGAGACTCACGCTCTGCAAAAGGCGTGCGTCGGCGGGAACAAAATCGCCCGCCTCCAAACGGATGATGTCACCGGGTACCAGCTCAGCGGCGTCGATGACACTTTCCTGCCCATCGCGAATCACGCGCGCGTGCGGCGCAGACATGTTCTTCAGTGCATCCAGTGCCTTTTCTGCCTTGCCCTCCTGGTAAACACCCATAATGGCGTTGAGGATGACAATCAGCAAGATCAACGCAGGCTCAAACAGCTCACCCCAATTTTGCTCGACGCAAATGATCACAAAGGATACGATCGCGGCGGCAATGAGGATCAGGATCATAACGTCCTTGAACTGATCGAAAAAGCGCTGTACCACACTCTTTTTCTTTTTTTCGCGCAAACGGTTGGCACCGAACTTTGCCTGCAGCTCTGCCACCTGCTGTGCGCTCAGTCCCTTCTCGCGGTTGGAAGAAAGCTGTTGCAACGTCTCTTCCTTGGAACGGTGATGGAATAACAATTTCTTTTCCTCCATTTCTTCCTCACGGTCATTTGAGCGTCTAATGCGCTCATTTGTTTTTTCGAGGTTAAAAATATATAGGCACGTTACATTCTATTCCAAAAGAACAAGTGCCTCAAGCATGACATACTATACCATATTTTAGCGGTTTTGTCAATGGAATATACAAATTATTTTCAAATTTAACGATTGATTAAAAATTTCCCGCCCTCTTTTTTGAAGAGGACGGGAAATTTGGTTTTCTTTATCTGCGCAGCTCCAGAATCTTTTCCAGAATGCGCTTGCAGTTATCGTGGTCGTTAAATGCGAAGAACTTGTCGATACGCTCGCGGTAGACATCCTTAAGCTGACAGTTGTTCTTCATATAATCGATCAAAACGTCCACCGTGGAATCAAGATCGTAAGTCACCTCGCCAAAGCCGTCTCTCTCGTAGCTGAAATATCCCTGCGTGCACACGTGCTTGCCGCCGAAGAACTCTTCCTTATCAAACTGCGTATAAACGATCGGCTTGCGCAGATACGCGAAGTCGAACGCCGCAGAGGAATAGTCGGTCAGAACGAGGTCGCTCTGCGCATATACGTCACGGTACTCGTCATCGATCGAGAAGAATTTGACCTGCTCGTTCTTTTGGAACAGATCGATCTTTGTAATGGTGTTTGGATGCGGCATATAGCAGATGGTATAGCCGTATTCCTTCGCCGCCGCCAAAAGGCGCTCGTCGTTGATCAGCGCATTGTAGTATTGGAAATACTCGCTCTGACAGAAAGCGTCCGAAACACTCCATACACCCGTAATGGGATCCACGGCGCCCATCAGATAGCGGCGCCAGGTGGGCATCAGGGTAACGTAACGCTTTTCGTCGTGGTACAAGCGGTCAAAACGTGCAAAGCCGGTCAGCCAAACGTCCTTTTCGGTGTAATAGTAGGTGCCGTCGATGATGGACCGATGCTCGGGATACGCCGCGCAAACAAAGCCCTTAATATCCTTATTGTAACGGTTCAGCCAGCCGGAAATATCGTTTTGCGTAATGCCGTGCTGCAAGAAGATAAAATTCTTGCGGCGCATGATATCCTGATAGAGTGTGGAATAATTGGAAAACGGATTGATAACAAAATCATCGGCGTGGGAGGAAATGATGTTTGTGCACGCCAGGTGCAACAGCTTGTATTTCCAGGAGTCACGTTTGATGACGTTGCCCAGCGGCTTCATCATATCATAGCCCGTTCCCTCATTGATGACGTAGTAATACTTCGCTTTTTTGAAACGGATTTGCTTAAGATAGCGGAAGAACGCCTCACCGTTATCTCCGCATTTGTTCAAACGGTCGGAGATCAACCAGATCTCCTTGCGCATAAAGGGTCTGCAAAATCTTAAGAACAGACGTGCAAAAACCGCCTTTCTTGCGCCAAGATCGTCACTTCTCCAAAGCTCGCGCAAATACCGTCTTTCCTGACGGCGGCGTTTGCCTGCCGTGGTAGGACAGATCATCAGCATATTTTTCACAAGCGTGAACATCAGCCCATCCTCGGTGTAATACGCCGAGCGATATTTGCTGGTTACGGGGAAGAAGCTTCCCGTTCTGACCACCTTGTGGAACACCTCGGTCTCGCCCAAAATGCTGTGGAAGGTCACTGCGTTGGACTTGCCCGTCAAAAGGCTGCGAGGAATTTCAAAATTACACACGTAGTAGCGCGAAACAAGCTCGCCCAGGCATTTGACGTTATTGATATACCGTGTGTTGACGGGATCAAGGCGTCGGTCGTTGACCATGATATAAAACGCATCGATCTCATCGCCCAATTGCAGGACCGATTGACGCAGGGAGAGCTGAATAGTCTCCTTATCCATCTCCAGGAAATTCAATTCCAGAGCATTGTGCGAAAAGCTGTGGTAAACGCGATAATCCTCGCCGTAGTAAATGTTCTTATAAGAGCGGCTGATGAAATTCTGCTTTCCGTCCTTATGTGCCAACACCCACATTTTGATATCAAAACTGAGGGAACGCTGACGCATGATGACCTCATCGTCGATCTTTTCCAAGCAAGCATGCAAAAGTGAACGGTATTCTTCGAATTCTTCGTCGGTCAAGATCTCGGGCTTGTCTGCAAATTGCAGCTTCCATTGCAGGTCGCACATAACGGTGTTTTGTACAAAGCGCGGAATGTATCCAAACTTGCGCTCTGCATACTCCAACAGCTCCAAAGAAAAGAGCTTCAGGTAAGTCCCGTACGCCGCCTTCTTTTTGGGTGCCTCGGCAACCAAGGAGGTGCCGTAGCGTCGATAATTGTATTGGCAATCTGCCACCACGCCCAAGAAGTGCTTGTCCATGAGAAACTTTGTCAGCTGCTCGGCATCCTCTGCCGTGGGAAGATCGGGGTTAAAGTGGAAGCACTTTGCAACCTCATTTTTGATAAAGGAGGAGGCAACCGAGAGCTGGGTAAACATATACTCCTTTTCCAGGTTGATAATGCGCGTTCCCTTTGCAAACTTATCGTTGAGATGGTGCGGCCCGTTTGCCGTTCCAAACAGCATCATGGGAATGGCGACCACGTCCATTTTGCGGTCGTTGCGGTCAAAAAACTCATACACACGCTCCAAGGTTTCGGGCGAGAGAATATCGTCGGGATCGCAGAAGTTGACGTAGCGTCCGGTTGCATACTCAAGTCCCATATTACGTGCGCGAGAGAGCCCCCCGTTTTCACGGTGAACGACAACGACGTTATTGGGATATTTTTCACCGTAGCGATCGCAGATCTCACCGCAGCGGTCGGGAGAGCCGTCGTCAACCATGATCAGCTGTACGTTCTCCTCAAAACCGATGGTCTGATTGACGATGCTTGCCACAGCCTCGTCAATATATTTTTCCGCATTGTAGATGGAAAAAATGATACTGAACTTGTATGGATATTTATTTGCTTCAACTTTTTTCATAAACTGTTCTCCGATAATAGCCTTCCTTTTTCAAAGATCGGTGGGAAGGACTTTGGTGGACAAAAATTTTTCGTATGCGTCACAAATCTTCTTTACGTCGTCTCCAAAGGTGACTTGCTTACCGTGATCCAACCACAGAATTTTGTTGCACATCGAGCGCACCTGTGCGATGGAGTGCGATACAAGAATGGTAGTAGCACCGCCTTGAATGATGGACTTCATTTTGGCTTCACTCTTTTTGCGGAAGGAGCCGTCCCCCACCGAGAGCACCTCGTCCAAAATCAGAATATCGGGATTGACAAGAGACGCGATTGAAAACGCCAGACGTGATTTCATTCCCGAGGACAAATGCTTGAAGGGAGTGTCCTGGAAGTCCTCCAGCTCGGCAAATGCAATGATCTCCTTGTAAGTATCGTCCATAAATTTTTTGGTATATCCCAGCATTGCACCACGCAAATAGGTATTCTCCTTGACGGTCATTTCTCCGTCAAAGCCGCTGGCAAGCTCCAAAAGCGCTGCAATTTTTCCATTGCAGGTCACACTTCCCTCCGTTGGGATCATAATACCCGAAATCGCCTTGAGGAGCGTGGATTTACCTGCGCCGTTGGTACCGATGATGCCCAGCATATCACCGGGATAGAGCTTGAAATTGACGTCTTTATCTGCCCAAAACTCCTTAACGTGGTAATTACGCGTGATCTTGCGGAGCAAAAATTCCTTGATGCCGATCTCCTTGAAGTCGCCTGTCATATATCGGATCGAAACGTGATCCAGCCAAAGGATCGGCTCTTGCTTTTTCGCAGTTTTTTCTTCCATGATTCAACCTCGTATCAAATATAATACAGGAACTTGTGGTTCATCTTTTTATAGATCAAAAAGCCGATCAAAAACACGACCACGGCATAGCCAACGGCAAGCAGATTGTACGGAAGGGACGGAATACAGGGTGCACCGCCTCCCACGCCGATAACAATGGAACGGAAATATTTGATATAGACGTAGACGGGATTGAGCAGGAAAAACTTTTCCAGCTCTCCAAACTGTGCGGGATTGTAAAAAATAGCGGACAAATACAGCAAGAGCGTTAAAAAGACGCTCCACAAATACTGCACGTCGCGGAAAAAGATAAACATAGCGGAAAGAACCAAGCCCACACCGATGTTAAAGATGACCAAGCACAGAATGGGCACAATAAGCATCAGAAACAGGGGCGTGATGGTGACGCCATCGATGATACAAAAAATAAGGAATACGACAAAGGTGAGCGAAAAGTTGATCAACGAGGAAACGTTACGCGAAAACAAAAACAGATATTTTGGTACGTTGATCTTGGAAAAAACCGCCGAGTTATCCATCAGCGAGGACATGCCTCCGTTGGTCGCATCGCTGAAATATGCCCAAACGATGTTTCCGCAAAACAGATAGATGGTGTAGTGCTCGATATTGTTGCCAAAAAAGCGAGTAAACACCACGCGCATGACAAGGAGCGTAAGCAGCGGAGACAGCAAACTCCACAGCATACCGAGATACGTACGCTTGTATTTCTTTTTAAAATCTCTTTTGACCAATTCCGTAAACAAGAACCGATGTCTGCGGAAGGTTTCGACAATTCTTGTCATAGATCCTCCAATTATAACAATGATTTACTTGGAATTGCGTTGGATCTTAAATTTCAGCCATCCTTTAAAGTACCGTACGATCCATCGCAAACCGATCATGCCGCAATCAAACTGTGCGGCAACGCGCTCACGCGGTTCCATTTCATCCTGAAGCTCGAAATAACGGTCGGCATCCACCTGCAAAAAGGTTTCGTATTCTACGCCGGTGATCGCCTTGAAGAAAAGAGGTCTGTTTTCAAAATCATAGCCCTTGACGTATTCGCGGAAAATGTCAAAGCCTCTCTGACGCGCCTCCCCATACGGAAGCAGGTGCATACGTCGTTCGATGTAGCCCGTTGAGGTCTGATAAACGTAATCGCGGCATTCGGGCACGTCACGGCAGATCCGCATGATCTCATAGCGGCACTCGACGTGCTGACGAAAGATGTCCAGATCATATACGTGCGTCAGGGAACGGTAATTTTCACTTTGATAATGATGATACTGATAAACCGATTGCTCGATCATTGCATACGTAGGAACATAAGAGGCAAGCTGTGCCAAAAAGATGGCGTCCTCGCCCACGCGCATATCCTCACGGAAGCGCATCTGCTTTTCGCGCAAAAAGCTTGCTTTGAAAAGCTTGGAGCAAACCGTCCAAACGGAATACAGCGCAAAAAAAGCCGACTCTTTGGCGCGCGGGTCAATTCTTTGCATTTCGCTTCGAGCGACCGTATCCTTTTCGTAATATAGATCTTCAAAGCCCCCCATGGCGACGTCCTTATCGCCAATTGCCGCTAAAAGAGCAGCATAGGCATTTTGCGGAACGGTATCGTCAGAGTCACAAAAGGTGATATAATCCCCTTCTGCTACCTCCAGGGCACGGTTTCGCGTTGCCGAAACACCCATATTGTGCTCGTTGAGCAGCACGCGGATGCGCGGCTCTCCCTGTGTCAGGCGGCACAAGAGCTCACGGGAGTGATCGGTAGAGCAATCCTCCACAGCAATGATTTCAAGATCCTCAACGGATTGAGCAAGCACCGACTGCAAGGCCTTTTCCAAATATGCTTCGCAATTGTACACGGGCATAATGACGCTGATTTTTTGAGACACGGTCTTAATTCCCTCCACTTTTGCGCAGTTATCGATTTTATCCATATTATTATACCACCAAACGCCTCATAAGTCAATAGGAATTTTCGTTTGCCCTTCCAAATTCTATCAAATGCGACATTTTTTGATCTTTTTCCGTTTTTGACGAACACAAAAGGGGGTGTCTCAAATGCAAAATTTGAGACACCCCCAAGGGGCTAGTCAGATTTAGGCGAGAATCGTCGATTTTGGGGCGTGAGGCGTACGAGGGTACGTCGAGCCCCAAAAGCGGCGATAGAAAAAGCCCGTAAATATTTGGAGAATTTCGAAGAAATTCAACCTTATCCTGTCTCATT
>JAFTKJ010000006.1 GCA_017453305.1 Clostridia bacterium | reverse complement strand
CCCCCACGCCCCTTCCAAAAAGCTTCCCCAAAAAGGAAGCTTTTTGACAGCAATATCGGGAGAGCTTGTGCTCTCCCCTTTTGTTTTGCGGACGTAATTTGTCAGCGTGTGCATCGTGGGAATGACGCGAACCGCAGGTTCGCTTGGCTCTCGCAAGCTCGCAGGCACCGCCGAGACCCTGCTCGCTCAGAGATTTGTTTACCGAATGGAGACATTGTTCGCACCGTATCACCCACCTGTGCACTTTCTTTCGTAAGAGCATAGTGAGATGTGCGGTGCGAACGTCTTTTTTCCTCTGCAAACTAACTTTGGTGAGCGTTTTGGGTGGTGGTACCAAAACGCTTGCGGGAGCTAATGTATGAGTCAACAAGTGAAAGAATATCTTGTAGTAAAAAACAAAGGAAAGGGAGCTGAACACTCCCATTTAGTCATACCTGTAAATGCGTTAAAAGTTCTTGAAGGGGTGTGGGGAAATGCACGCGTTTCGCGTGCGAAACCGTGCCGCAGCAACGGAACGTTGCGATGTTCTTCTCCAAGAAGTTTCCCCACAAAAACCACCCCCACAAAAAAGAATATTTAAATATCCGCTCCATCATCAAAGACGGTTTCCACGATCTTGGCGGCACAGGTGGGAGAATAACGCCAGCGCGAGAGGTGCTTGGTCCTCTCCCCGTCCACAAAGTAGCGCAAAGGCGTTCGGGTTGCGATTCCAACGGGGCAAGAGTCTATGAGCACGAGCTTGATCTTCATGCGCTCGGACACGATGCTTTTGATGTATACGACCACGCTCTGCCCGATCTGCGCACGCAAGGCGTCGGCATCTGCCTCCCGTACCTCGGCAAGTCCTGCCAGGTTTGGTGCCAGCTCCACAAACACGCCGTAACTTTCCACGCTTCGGATAATGCCGGTAACGGTCTGCCCTGCCTCAAATGCGCTTGCGTTCTCCTGCCACGTCCCAAGCAGCTCACGCAGGGTCACGTAGATGCGTTCACTTTCGGGCTGTACACTTTTGACTGCCACGTGCACGAACATGCCATTTTGCAGACGATCCCTCGGGTGTGAGATGCGCGAGACTGAGATGCAATCTACCGACAGAAGCGAGGAAACGCCGCAGCCGATATCCAAAAAAGCGCCGAACGGCTCCATATGCGTCACACGCGCAGGGATAACGTCGCCCTCTCGCAAATGCTTCATATATGCGTTCATGCACTCCTTTTGTGCCGCGCGGCGTGAGAGCTGTACGCGAATGGCACCGTCCCGATGCTCGATTGCCAAAATTTTGCACGCCACGGGCTTTCCCACTCGTGTGATAACGGCAATATCCTTGCGCTCCTCCCCTTCGCGGCAATAGACAGCCTCTTCGACGTCGATCAGCCCTTCGGCGCAATGCAGATCGACGTGCAGGCGCATATTTTCATCACACAGGGTGACGATTCCCTCTACGGTCGCCCCCGACAGCATGGCGCGCTCAAGCCCTGCCGGAGAAGCGAGATGCTCTTTATTGGCGGTAGTATCCAGCAACGTCCCCTCAGGGCGAAATTGATCCATGATCATTTTCTGTTACTCCTTTCCTTTTTGGAAAATCCGATTTTATTGCATCTTATGCGCAAAATACGGCTTTTATGAATAAAATTCGGGAATCCTTGGCAGAATAACAAAACAGAAAAGAAAGGGGCGGATTTTATGAAACGGCTGGGTACGAATTACCGCGAAAACGTGCGCTTGGTAGATGCGGAGCTGCGCGTGGAACAAAACTTCGATATCATCAAAAAAACGCTTTTTATTGGAGAACAGGAAACCACGCTGTACTATATTGACGGATTTGTGGACAGCGGTTCGCTCAACAAGCTGATGATCTATTTTCTTTCCCTCTCCGGATTGGGAGAGCCAAACGACGACGCCCCCGATGCACATGCGCGGTATTTTGCACAGCATCACATGCCTTACGCCGAGGCGGAGGTATGTGAGAATCCCAACACGATGATACAGATGCTGCTATCGGGCACAACGCTGATGCTGGGCGAAAGCTTTGGCGCGTACGCCATTATCATCGATTCGCGCACTTACCCTGCACGATCGGTCGCCGAGCCAGAGACCGACCGCGTGATGATGGGCTCTCGCGACGGTTTTGTGGAGACGTTGGTATTCAACACGGCAATGATCCGCCGACGCATTCGCGATCCTGCCCTGACCATGCACTACACCTCCATCGGTTCTCATTCCAAAACCGACGTAGTGCTGTGCTATATTGACGGCATTGCCGACGCAGACTACGTCAAACGCCTGCGTGAAAAGCTTGACGGCATTCAAACGGGAGCGTTGACGATGGGGCATCAATCCCTGGCGGAGCTTTTGATCCATCAGCGGTGGTTCAATCCTTTTCCAAAGATCCGCTACACCGAGCGTCCCGACGTGGCATCGGCACAGCTGCTTGAAGGGAGCGTTCTGATCGTATGCGACAACTCTCCCGAGGTCATGGTCCTGCCCAACACCATCTTTGACTTTATGCAAGAAACGAACGATTTTTATTTTCCTCCCTTGACGGGAACGTATATTCGTCTTGTGCGGCATCTGGTATTCTGGTCAACGCTGTTTTTGGTGCCGATCTGGTTTTTACTCATCCGCAACCCCAATCTGATCCCCTCGTGGCTACTCTTTATTTTGCCGCAGGAGGTGGGGCGCATCCCCATCTTTGTACAATTGATCTTGGTAGAATTTATGATCGACGGCTTGCGTCTGGCGTCGATGAATACGCCCAGCATGCTTTCCAATTCCCTCTCTGTGGTGGGCGGCTTGATCCTTGGCGATTTTGCCGTCAGCATTGGTTGGCTGATCCCGGAGGTCATTTTGTATATGGCATTCGTTTCAATTGCCAACTTTACGCAGCGAAGCTACGAGCTTGGCTACGCCTTTAAATTTATGCGCATCGGTCTTGTGATCCTGATCCAATTTTTGAATTTGATCGGTTTTGCCATTGGAAGTGTCACCATTCTGATCCTCCTTCTCACCAACAAAACGGTCAACGGCAAGCGCTCCTATTTGTACCCCTTGATCCCCTTTGACGGAAAAGCCCTGCTCTCGCTTTTTGTTCGACTGCGCAAGGACCGTTTAAAAGACAGCAAGGTAAAAAAATAGCCGCTTTTGCTTCTTGAAAGCTTGGTTTTTGTGGGGGGACTTCTTGAGAGAAGTCCCCCCACGCCCCTTCAAGAACTTTTAAAAGTGGGTTCTTAACTAATTTTTTTACTTTCGTGCGTTGTATCAAGCCATTGCTCCCGCAAGCGTTTTGCTACCACCACCCAAAACGCTCACCAATGTTCGTTTTCTGAGAAAAATGTTCGCACAGCGGGCGATGGTACATTTTTTGTGGGGGACTTCTTGGGAGAATTTCCGCACAAAAAAAGCCTTCTTTGAAGTTTGAGTTATGCGGAAATCGACACCTTTTTTCATGATTTGGCATAAAATGACATTGAAAGGAGGTGCGGCAATGCACGAACAGTTCAACGGATGTGTGGCGATGATTGGATCGATGACGCAAGCCCTGCGAGCGCAAAGGGTGCTGGCAAACGCCGCCTTGCGTGCGGAGATCGTAAAGGCAGACTCCGCATTGACGCGGCGCGGCTGCGCTTATGCACTTTCCTATTCTTGCAATCAGGACAACAACGTGCGCACGATTCTTGAAAATGCAGGGATCCGCGTGCGAGGCTTTTACGGCGAGGGTGACTTATGATCTATCTTGACAATGCTGCCACCAGCTTTCCAAAGCCGCGGCGCGTTTGTGAAGAGCAGATGCGCTGTATGCAATATTATTGCGGCAACCCCGGAAGAGGCTCTCACGCTCTTTCGATGGCTGCCGCCGAAAAAATTTATGAATGCCGCGAGGAAGCCGCTTCCTTTTTTGGCTCCTCGCATCCCGAAAACGTGATCTTCACCCTCAACACGACCATGTCCCTCAACCTTGCCATCAAAGGGTTGTTGCACCACGGGGATCACGTTTTGATCTCGGACATGGAGCACAACGCGGTGTGGAGACCTATAGAACTGCTTTCACAGCGTGGGATCATCACCTACGACGTGTTTTCCACCTACGATCCCACTCGCCAAAGGAGTGCCGCGGAAATATGCGGTTCAATTTTGGAAAAGGTGCGCGCAAACACACGCATGCTCATTTGTGCGCACGCCTCCAATATTTGCTCTGCCGCCCTTCCGCTTGCGGAGATCGGCGCGCTTTGTCGTAAAAAAGGCATTCTTTTTGTGGTGGATGCAGCACAATCCGCAGGACATTTGCCCATTGACGTGGAGGGAATGCAGATCGATGCCCTCTGCGTCCCGGGACACAAGGGTTTGCTTGGTCCCCAGGGGACGGGAATGCTCCTTTTGGCTGACGGACTCCGCGCACAGACCTTGATCGAGGGTGGGAGCGGATACCACTCTCTGGATGCCGCCATGCCGCAGGACTCCCCCGAGCGATACGAAGCGGGAACGCTCCCCACACCTGCCATTGCAGGGCTATTGGAGGGCATTCGCGAGGTCAGGCGGCGTAGCATAGGAGCTATTTTTAAGCATGAGCAGGCGTTGAATTCTCGTCTTACAAGTCGCCTTGCGGCAATGGACGGAATTACGATTTACGCACCGCATCACGTGGGATCGGTCCTACTCTTTAACTTGGAGGGAATCCCCTCTGAGCGCGTGGCAGAGGAATTGAATGCACGCGGCTTTTGCGTACGCGCGGGATTTCATTGCGCCGCCCTGGCACACAAAACGCTCGGAACACCCCCAACGGGAGCGATCCGACTCAGCCCTTCCCTCTCAAACACCGTCGAACACGTGGATGCCTTTGCGGAGGCAGTGGCACAGATCCAAATTTGTGGAGGAACTTTTTGAGAGTTTTTTGAGGGGGCGTTTTGTGGGAGTGTTTTGTGGGGGAACTTCTTGAGAAGAAGTTCCCCCACACCCCCTCAAGAACTTTTAAAAGAGGGTTTCCAACTGAATTTTTTGCTTTCCTGCGCGATATCAAGCAATTGCTCCCGCAAGCGTTTTGGTTCCACCACCCAAAACGCTCACCAATATTAGTTTGCCGAAAGGATAATGATTTTGTTTGCACCGTATTACCTTTAACGCGCCTTCTCAGAGATGATGTGTTAAAGGTAAATCGTTTTCCAACGCCAAACAACTCTCTGAGCGCGCGGGGTCTTGGTGGTGCCCACGCGCTGGCGGGAGCCAAGCGAACCTGCGGTTCGCGGCATTCCCACGATGCACTCGCTGAAAAATCCAATGCACAAAACAAAACGGGAGAGCACGAGCTTTCCCAATATCGCTGCCTTAAAAACTTCCTTTTAGGGAAGTTTTTGAAGGGGCGTGGGGGGACTTTTTTCAAAAAGTCCCCCCTCAAAAAACTTCCCCCACAATCGATTTTTTATTCTTCCTCTGCTTCGTCGTCATCCTCGTCGAATCTGCCGATGCCGACCAAGGAGTCGACGGGAAGCGAAAACAACACGGCACCGCCGTCGGTCTTCAATCCCGCACACTCACGGATGGCTTCCATGATCTTTTGCTTGTATTCGTGCGAGGTCAAAAAGGCGATGGTATCGGTCTCCTGCTTGAAGGAGGTGCCGATCAGCTGCTCGACCTGCTTGTTATTGACACTGCGTGTATGCAAAATGGTGGCTCCCGTAGCACCTGCCGCGCGGCTGCAATCCAGGACGGCGTCGGTGAATTTTTGGTTTACCACAGCAACAATGAGTTCGTGCATTTTTCGGTTCTCCTTATCCTTTGTGTTTTTTTGCATTTCGGTGTTCTCCTCGCGGTAGGGCGTGGAGAGAATGGCGTTACTGATGAGATTGGATATGCCCGAGAGCGGAATGGTAAAGGCAATTCCGTTGCCCATCAGGTAAAGCTTGAGACGCTTATTGATGGCACGCAGGACGCGGCTCTCGCAGTAATTTGGGATCAGAGAATAAACGATCCGCTTTTCGATCTCATCCAAGCCGAGATAGCTCATATAATGCGATTTTGCGGTGCCGTAGCCGATTGCCGAAAAGTTCAGCGCGGCACAGCACTCCAGGCAAGCCTCGGTCAAGGCGTTTTCGTCGCCCTTTTTGATGATGCACACCAAAAGCTTGACGCGTTTTTCGGTTGTTGTCCGTTTTGCCATTATACTTCCACCTCCGCGTTTTGCTCGGTATAGTCGATAAAGTACTCCTGCTCGGAGATAAAGCGGCTGACTGCCTGCTTGGATTTGAGGTTATACATCAATCCGCAGATCTGAATGGAGATGATCGGCGTCAGCGCAACGAATGCCACACAGCCGAACGCCTGCGTCATAACGTTTGCGCCCAAACAGAGGCACGCGCCCGTGGCAAGCGGCAGAACAAATGCACTCATCATGGCACCGCTGGCAACTCCACCCGAGTCGAATGCGATACCCACGAAGAATTTGGGAACGAAGAAGGTCAATCCCAAGGCGATCACGTAGCCGGGGATCAGGATCCACAAAATGTTGATGCCCGTCAGGATGCGGAGCATGGAAAGTCCCAATGCCGCCGACACACCGATGGAAAGGGAGAGACGCATGGTCCCTGCCGAGATCGCACCTGCGGTGATCTGCTCGACCTGCTTGTTCAAAACGTAAACGGCGGGCTCGGCATTGACGATAAAGTAACCGAGGAGCATGCCCACGGGGATGAGGATCCACTTCCATATGCCGTCAAGAGATGCAAGCGCACGGCCAAGCTCTTGACCTACGGGCAAAAATCCCTCGTTGGCACCCGTAAGGAAGATCACAAGACCAACAAAAGTATACACGACGCCAATGCCCACACGCAACAGCTTGCGCGCGGTGAAGGCACGCGTCAAAAGCTGGAACAAAAGCGCAAACACGATGATGGGAAGCAGCGCCACGGCGATCTCTTGTGCGTGCTCGCCAAGGCTGTGCAAGTAGCGTCCCATCAGGTCCTGCGTATCGGTGATCTGCTCGATGGGGGCGCCCACGTAGCTGCCGCCCTCAATGGAGAAGCAGATGCCAAGGATCATAACCGAGAGAATGGGGCCTACGCTGCAAAGAGATACAAGACCGAAGGCGTCGTCATGCCCTTCCTCACCCGAACGCATGCCGGAAACGCCTGCGCCGATTGCCATGATAAAGGGAACGGTCATGGGTCCTGTGGTCACTCCTCCCGAGTCGAAGGCAAGCGCCCAGAAATCGGGAGAAACGAAGAAGATACAAAGAAGAAAGGTGAGGATGTAAAAGCCGATGAGCAAAATGGAAAGATTGATCTTAAAAAGGATGCGCAGCATGCCGATGACCAAAAAGATACCGACGCCGACGGAGATGGTAAGCGTCAGGATCAGCATCATATCGGCATTTCCCGAAAGATCTGCCACCTGCTTTGCAAGGATCTGCAAATCGGGTTCGGAAATGGTAACGAAAATACCAATGAGAAAGCTGACCAGCGCAATGAGCCATATCTTACCCGATTTTGCAAGGTAAGCACCGATTTTTGAACCGATGGTCTGCATGGACATCTCCGCCCCCATGGTAAAGAGCGAAAGACCAAAGATCAGACACACGACGCCGAAAATAAACAGCAAAAAGATTCCCGGCTCCATTGGCGTGATGGTGATGGCTAAAACCGCCACGATCAAGGCAATGGGAATGATGGATTGGAAGGATTCCAACAGCTTGGATTTGATAAGATTTCCCAAAAGATTCCGTTTCCTTTCTTGGTAACTCGGGTAAAAAATATACCTATTTATATTATAGCAGATGTCGGTGGCTTTTGCAAGGGCTTTTTATTTTATTTACAATTTTCATCCCTATTTTATTATGAACAATCCCTTTTTACAGGCAACATTTGATAACTTTACAAACTATTCACTTTTTGCGACTTTTTTTAACAATTTGTTTATAGAATTCAAGGACGTTTTGCGGTATAATGATGGGGTTATCATATCAAATCAAATAAAGAAAGGGACTAAGTATGGAATTTATCGAATTTCTGTATGAAAACATCTTGTACTTCTTCCAAGAGCCCGGCGCTTGGAAAATGCCCGTTATGTGGCTCATCGGCGGTCTTTTGATCTTTCTTGCCATCAAAAAAGAGATGGAGCCCACGCTCTTGTTGCCCATGGGATTTGGCGCAATTCTCGTTAATATTCCGTTCGCAGATGCCATCACCGAGCACGGCGCACTCACCACGCTCTACAATGCAGGTATCGCAAACGAGCTCTTCCCCTTGCTCCTGTTCATCGGTATTGGTGCAATGATCGACTTTGGTCCTCTGCTCTCCAATCCCAAGCTGATGATCTTCGGTGCGGCGGCACAGTTTGGTATTTTTATTACCCTTTGTCTCGCATCTATCTTCTTCCCCGAAGATGCAGCAGCATCTATCGCTGTCATCGGTGCGGCTGACGGTCCTACTGCAATTGCTGTTTCACAAAAGCTGATCGGAAACGATGAATCGATGAAGCATATCATTGGTGCAATTATGGTGGCGGCTTATTCCTATATGGCACTCGTGCCCATCATTCAGCCCCCCATCATCAAGCTTCTTACCACCAAAAAAGAGCGTCAGATCCGTATGCCTTATGAGGCAAAGGAGGTTTCCAAGCTGACGCGCATCCTGTTCCCCATTGTGATCACCGTCATTGCGGGCTTGGTTGCTCCCTCTGCGGTATCTTTGGTCGGTTTCCTCATGTTTGGTAACCTCATCCGTGAGTGCGGCGTGCTGGATTCCCTCTCCGAAACCGCACAAAAGGTTCTTGCAAATCTCATCACCATCTTCCTTGGCATCTCCATCGCATCGCAAATGACCGCGGATAAGTTCCTCAACTTGGATACCCTGCTCATCCTGGGTCTTGGTCTGTTCGCATTCATCTTTGATACCGCAGGCGGCGTTCTCTTTGCAAAGCTGATCAACCTCTTCTCCAAGAAGAAGATCAATCCTATGATCGGCGCGGCAGGTATCTCCGCATTCCCCATGTCCGGTCGTATCGTCCACAAGATGGGTCTGCAGGAGGATCCCCAGAACTTCCTGTTGATGCACTCCATCGGTGTCAACGTTTCCGGTCAGATCGCATCCGTCATTGCAGGCGGCTTGATCCTGAACTTCTTTATGTAATAGGAGGAAAAACACATGTTTGAACCTATGAATTTTATCACCAGCCTTGAATACCTTGGAAAAGGCATGCTTGGTATTATGGTCGTTATGGGCGTGATCATTCTGGTCACCATGCTTCTCAATAAGCTTTCCTCTAAGAAAAAGAAGGACGACGAGGCTTAAAAATCAATTTCAAGAATCATCAAACGCCCCGAGCGCAAACAGCGCTCGGGGCGTTTTTTTATTTTTTCGCTGATTTTTTTGTTTTTTCTTTAAAAATGTGGCACGGTTTGGCACAAAGTGGCACGGTTTGGCACAAATTTGCATGCTAAAATACAAGCGTCACAGGGCAAATAACCCAAACGGAGGTGATGTATTTTGTATGACAGAACGAATGCCACAGTCCCTTGACACAAAGGCGAAGAAGGATCGCTTCAAGAGAGTATTTCTGAAATACCTCAAAAGCTGTGATCCCTCCCCTGCAGAGGAGTCCAAAAAGCAAAGCGTTCGACTCCCCAACCTTGCCGGCTTTTGCCGGTTTTTGGGCTGTGGGATCGCTCAGCTGGAGGAGCTTTGCAAAAATGAACCGGAGCTGTACGGATGGATCTGCGCATCACTTGAGGATGCCTTGATCACACTTCTCCCCTCCCCGTCCTTGCTTTCTTACTATTTAAAAAAGCGGCTCGGATACGACGGGCAGAGTGCAGGAGGTGTGGCGGCAAGCTGTGGCGAGGTACGATTGATCTTTGATCATGACATTGAGGAGGACGGCGCATGAGTGAGCGTGAGGACAAGATCCTGCACGTTCACGGCACCCCCAACGAACGGCAAAAGCGATTTTTTGCTTCCCGTGCCCGTTACACAGCTTACGGAGGGGCACGCGGCGGCGGAAAATCCTGGGCTTTGCGACGCAAGCTGGTAGGGCTTTGCTTGCACTACCCACAAATCCGTTGCTTGCTGGTACGAAGGACCTATGCGGAGCTAAAAAACAATCACGTGCAACCGCTGTTGGAGGAATATGCGGGGGTGCTGGAATACAGCGAAAAGGACAAGCTCCTGCGCTTTCCAAACGGGAGCTATATTGCCCTTGGGTATTGCGCATCGACACGTGATACGCTACGCTATCAGGGTCAGGAGTACGACGTGATCGCCATTGACGAGGCAACACAGCTGAGTGAATATCAGTTCTCGATCTTCAAGGCTTGCCTGCGTGGAACCTCTCAAGCACCTCGCCGAATGTATCTGACCTGCAATCCCGGTGGGATCGGACACGCTTGGGTCAAGCGCTTGTTTGTGGACCGCGCGTACCGTTCGGATGAGGATCCGCTTGATTATCTGTTCATTCCTGCACAGGTATACGACAACCCCATTCTGATGCAGGCAGACCCCGGCTACGTTCGTCAATTGGAAACCCTTCCGCCAAAGCTCAAGGACGCCTGGCTCTACGGTCGCTGGGACGTATTTGAGGGACAGTTCTTTCCCGAATTTTCTTATGAAGCACACGTTTGCCCGCCTGCACGGATCCCGGGGGAGCTGCAGTTTTTTGTAGCCCTGGATTATGGCTTCGACATGCTTGCCGCCCTTTTAATGGGATGTGACGAGGCCGGGAACTTGTACGTGCTTCGGGAGCTCTGTCAACCAAATCTGACCTTGCGTCAAGCCGCAGAAGCGGTGTCAAAGCTTTGTGCCGACAAGCACGTGGCATATGCAGTCGCCTCCCCCGACTTATGGAATCGGCGTCAGGACAGCGGAAAAAGCGGATTTGAGCTGATGCAATCGGTTTACGGAATGCCACCGATGTGTGCCGCCGACAATCGCCGCGTACCCGGATGGCGTGTTCTGCGCGAATACCTCAGCCCGACAAAGACGGGTGCAAAGCTTTGGATATCGTCGGAATGTACCGAGCTGATCCGCTCTTTGCCTGCGCTTTTGTGTGATACGGTGCGCCCCGAGGATGCCTCGGATGAGCCGCACAGCATCACCCATGCACCGGAGGCTTTGCGCTACGCCGTAATGAGTCGCACGCATTACACCGCAAACGAAGATCTTCCCGACCGCAATTTCCGCTTTGCAAGTACACGCAAGGATCTTCTCTTCTGATCCGCCAAGGTATATATCCACTCGCTCTGTGACAGAACAATTTGAAAGGAGTTTTTTCAGATTCATGGCAAGAATCAAACCAAAACGCGCATCAACCCAAGCCTTCTCCTGCAAATTTGGCGGCATCGGCAACCGTGACGCCCATTCGGGAATGGGTGTGGAGGATCTGTGTAACTTTTGCATCTCGCAGGATGGCAGCATTCACACACGCTCCGGCTTTCGCCTTCATGCTTCCTTTGCGGAGGGGGCGGTGGTCCGCGGCGTATGGGAGGGGACGCTTGACGGCACTCCCTACCGCTTTGCGGCGGTTGGAACGATCGTGTACCGATGGGATGAAGCCACCAATGCACAGCAAGAGGTCGGTACGATTGTCGACGGAGACGGACTTGTGGAGTTTTGCTGCTACCGAGGTCAGCTCTATCTTTTGGATGGAAATACCATCCTGGTTTATCGCCCTTCCTACAACCAATTTATGCCCCTGGAGGCATACGCACCTCTTTACGGCTTGAATTGGCATCCAACCGCCTACGGTGACGTTTATGAGGAGATCAATCTGCTCTCCCCTCGCCTGCGCGTGCACTATCACAACGCGACCTCTTCCAAAGCGTTTGTGCTTCCCTTTTACGCGGATAAGATCGATCAGCTTCGTGCCGACGGAAGGGTCAGCACCGCTTTCACCTTTACCACGGGTGACAACACGGTATATCTGACCTCTTCCACCGCCCCCTCTACGGTGGAGATCGCCTTTACCGTTTCACTCAACGAAGAGACCCGTGCGCAAATGCTTGCCGCACAGCGCGCTTACGTTCATCGCGATGAGGGAAAAGAGCGGATGTTCCTCTTTGGAAACGATTCCCGTCTTTACTATTCGCAGCATGTAGACGAGATCTCGCGCCTTGCCGCAAAGGTCTTCTACCCAAACAGCGAACCTCTTTATTTCCGCTCCGACGACGTCCTGTTTCTTGGAGACGCATCCAGCCCCGTGACTTCCCTTTGCCCCATGTATCACGCTCTTTGGGCATTTACGGCAGAACGCGTCTACTGCATCACTTTTTCGGATGGAGTTCCCGACGTTACACCTGCCCTTGAAGGGTTTGGCAGCAGATCCTTTTTTGGAACGGTGGCACGCAACCACGAGGTACTGGCACTTTGCAACGGCGGCTTATATGCTTTGAGCGCTTCGAGTACGCATCCGGAACAGATCTCGCTCAAATGTCTCTCCGACGCAATTGATGGACGCATTCCCGTAGCGGCGTTTGCACGCATGCATCTGCTTCGCTATACGGAACGCGATGAAATCTGGCTTCGCGACCCCGAAAACACCTCGGGCGAGGTATGGGTCTGGAACTGTGCGCTGGAAACGTGGTATCGCTTCTCCCACATTAAAGCATCCTTTTTCTTCCAAAGTGAGGAGCAAGTCGGTTTTGCCTGTGGGAACACGCTTTACGTGTTTGACCACACGGTACATACCGACGACGGCGCAGAGATCATCAGTATCTATAAAACCGGATACCTCGATTTTGATGCGCCCGAGCAGATTCGCCGTTCCCTGCGTGCAATTCTGTGTGCCGACATCAACGGAGGAGGTGGGTACTTCTCCCTTGAGAACGAGCGCGGCAACCGCATTTATTCTCTGAAGGCACAAGCGCAGGGGGATCTTCCCGACTACTACGATTTTCGTGCCTCGGGTGGACGTTTCCGTTTTGTACGGGTCACGGTTTCGCTGACCACGACAGCTCTTTCGCACGTGTATCGGTGCGATCTTTACACCAAGCCGTAAGGCAAACTATTACAGAAAGGGGGAATCCTTATTTCTCAAATCTACGAAACGGCGTGGAAGGCGTACGAGGCGGGAAAAGCCTACAAGCAACGCATCGGTCTTTACGAAACGGTGCGACGCAACGAACGCTTTTACCGCGGTGACCACTGGTACGGCACAAGCACCGACCTTCCCCGACCAATCTTTAACTTTGTCCGCAGAATTACGGACTATCAGGTAGCCTCCGTGATGGGAGGTGACGTTTCGATCCGTTATTCCGATGAGAGCCTGCCGTTTATCTCCTCCGAGCGGGAAAAGACTGCTCTGCTTCACTCGATCGAAACCTTAAATAAAAATGCCGCGTGGCGCTGGAAGCACAGCCACATGGAGGCGCTCTCCTACCAAGCACTTCTGGACGCGGCAATCAGCGGCGACGGTGTGTTCTACTGCTGGTGGGATCCCGATTACCGCGACGGTCAATGCTACAGCGGTGACGTTCACACCGATCTGATCGATTCGACCAATCTCTTTGTCGCAGACGTCAATTCTTCCGACCTTCAATCGCAGGAATACGTGATCCTTGCAGGACGCGGAAACGTGGACAGTCTGCGCCGCGAAGCAATGGAAGCAGGTGCTGATGAAAAGACGATCGCACGCATCGTCAGTGACCAAAGCCTTGGTGGATGCTATTCCTCCGACCTTGGAGGGTGCGAGCTGCCCGGGGCGGAAAAGGCAACCTTCCTGATCCGCTTCTTCCGTGAGAACGGTGAGGTGGTTTTTGAAAAATCCGTCAAAAACGCATTGATCAAGCGCGTTCACACGGGGCTCAAGCTCTACCCCGTAGCCTACTTCCATTGGCACAACAGCAAAAACTGCTTCCACGGCTCCTCACCCATCAGCGATATGGTAGCCAATCAGAAATGCATCAATTCGGCGTACGCTATGGCACTCAAGCATATGAGCAACACCGCCTTTTCCAAGGTCATCTATGACAAATCCAGAATTCCGGAGTGGTCCAACGAGATCGGAGAGGCGATTGGCGCGATGGGAGGCGGCAATATTTCGGATGCCGTGTCGGTCGTTGGGGTTGGTGAGATTCAGGACGGATACCTTGATCTGATCACCCACGTCATTGAAAACACCAAGGCTATGATGGGCGCAACAGACTCTGCACTGGGTGACGAGCAGGCAAACAACACCAGTGCCATTCTCGCTCTGCAGAGCGCATCTGCAATGAATCTTGCCCACGTGCGCGTGCAGTTTTATCGCTGTATCTCCGAGCTTGCGGCAATTTGGGCGGATATGCTGTGCACCTACTGTCAAAACGATCGCAAGTTGAGCTTTTTAGACGCAGATGGCAGTCTGCACGCCGAGAAGGTTGACTATCAGCTGCTGAAAAAGGCGCTGCTTTACGCATCTGTTGATGCCGGCTCCACAAGCCGTTACACACCGTCTACCACCATTGCAACGCTGGACAAGCTGCTGCAACTCGGACAGTTGAGCGCGGCGGAATACATTGAGCTCCTCCCTCCCGGTGTCATTTCGAACCGCGAAGCAATCCTGGAAAAATTCTACGAGAAAGGAGCGTCGAAAAATGAATGATGAAAACACTATTGCTGAAGATCAGAACGAACATGCGTATGAAGAGAACGATCCGCCTCTTGCACAAGATGCGCCGGAATCAAATGAAGCAGTCGAGCACGGAGACGAAACAGAGGTGGCAACCGTCGCTTGTGACGGTACTGCGGTTTCTGCGGTTTCCGGTTCAGATTCTGATCTTGATTGCCAGGGCGCTGGCGATCCGCCTGAGGCGGACGGACTGGAACTCCTGCGAAGTGAACTGAGTGAAGTGCGTCGCCTTTTGGAGGAACGCGACAAGCACCTTGCCCGGCTTGAACGATTGGAGCGCGAGTACACCGAGTTTGCCACGCTTTACCCCGAGGTCTCACTTGCAAGCATCCCACTCGACGTCCAGGAAGCGGTGGCAGGCGGAACACCGCTTGCCGCGGCATATGCCTTGAGTGAGCGTCGCCGTCAATTGGAGCAGGCGCAGGCGGCGCAAGTAAACCACACCAATCGTATGCGCTCATCCGGGGCACTTCGCCCCACAGAAAATCTGGAATTTTCTCCCGCAGAGGTACGCGCCATGACACCCGAAGAGGTGCGCGAAAACCTCCCAAAAATCATGAGATCCATGCAAAAATGGAAGTAATTAGAATAAGAATAGTTTTTATTTAAAGAAAGGAACAAAAATTATGGCTATTAAGAACTTTATCCCTACCGTTTGGAGCGAAAACCTGTATCAGGAGTTGGACAAGAAGTACATTGCAGTTGCAAACTGCAACCGTGAGTATGAGGGCGAGATCCGCGAGCGCGGCAACACCGTTCGCATCTGCGGCATCAATGACGTCATCGTATCCGAGTACACCAAGAACGCAAACATGAGTGCACCTGCCGCGCTCTCCGACACCGTACGCGATCTTGTGATCGACCAGGCGAAGTACTTTAACTTCCAGATCGACGATATTGACCGCGCCCAATCCTCTCCTAAGCTGATGGAGGCAGCAATGAAGAATGCGGCAAACGCGCTGGCAAACGATGCCGACAGCTACGTATTCAATCTGTATTCTCAGGCAGGCAAGACACTTACCAGTGAAGCTGTGACGGCCGAAAACATCGTCGACCTTTTGATCGATGCCAGAACCACGCTCTTTGAAGGCAACGTTTCCGATCCCGGTGACATCGTTATCGAAGTATCTCCCGAAATTGCAGGCTTGATCCTGAAAGCGAAGGTACACCTTTCTACCGACAACACCGATTCCCTGGAAGCAGGTTGCATCGGATCGATCGGCGGTTGTAAGATCTTCGTATCCAACAACATCGTCAAGGTAGAGGGTGAGAGCGGCTACACGCACAAGTGCTTTGCTCGTACCAAGCGCGCCATCGCCTTTGCCGAGCAGCTCTCCGAGATCGACGCATATCGTCCCGAGCTCCGCTTTGCGGACGCCGTCAAGGGCTTGCATCTGTACGGTGCAAAGGTGGTCTACCCCAACGAAATGGTCCTTCTGAACCTCAAGCCCGCCAACGCTTAATGAGGTAACACATGACCTACCAGGACATTTTGGACAGTGCAACGCTGGCGGCATGTGAAAGCACGAGAACTTCGGCAAGTCTGACCGACTATACGGAACGTGCACCTTACCTTTTGGCAAGCTTTGTCGGATTGTACGCAAACGCTGATCGACAATACCGTTTGGCGCACAAGATCCCCGAGGTCGAGGTTGCAACTGACACGGTCTGCGTTTCGCTGAGCGATGCATTTCCCTTGAGCGACGTGTTTGTCCCTGCGGCAGTCAGCTACCTTGCCTCGCAGCTCACCATTGATGAAAATGAAGAGCTGAGCGACCGTTTCTTTGACCACTACATCGACATGATCCTTGCAATTCGTCAGGAGTTGCCCTGCGTTTGCGAACCGATCAGCGACCGCTACGGCTTGATCTGATAATTTTCAGCGGAGGAGAGTTCCTCTCCTCCGCACTAAAAAAGGAGCTGAGGCATTTTGCCTCAGCTCCCGACATTTGATTCAGTTGCTTCTCTAATAATGCGGTCTTTTCCTCCGCCGTAGCGCACGCTTTGAATGCGTCCGCTTGTGCAATCGATCAGGATCACGTCCAAAAGGCTATCGCTGACGGTATCACCACCGTAAATCACCTTTTTGACCTCGGTATTTTCCAGGATCGAGCGGATGATGGGCACCGACGCCATACTGTTTTGGCGAACATGCGCATCTGCAAAAAATACAAATGCTTCGCACTCACTCATTTCGCGCATCAAGGCACACACCTTTGCATTTTTCTCCTTGACGTGCTCCTCATAATGGGACGGCAATACCTCCCATGCCGACGTTGGCATGAGAGGCTCGTGATATGGTTGATACATGTAAGGAGGAAGCCCCTCCTCCTTGGCTTTTTGCTGTAAAAGTTCGCACTTTCTCACGGCTTTTACCCCTTTGCGCATTTGCAATTTTAAGGTTTATGCTTGCAACGACTTCATTGCTCCACGGATCTCGCTGATGGAATATCCATATCTCGAAAGTCCCGCAACCATGCGGCGACGGTCGTCTGCATCGTCGGGGACGCCACCGTAGTGTTTTTGGATCAGCGTAGCGCAATTTTGCTCAAAGTCGATCTCTTCTAAAAGTTCTGAAAGACCTTGCATGGCGTCGGCGGCAAAGCCGCGACTCCATAAATGTGAGCTGATGCGTTTTGCACCCCAAAGCTTGCGCAGACATTTTTCCACCTCGCGCTGCATGTCGCGTTCCTCGTTGATCAAGCCTCTTAGTGCCAAGTGCTCGGCGGCAAGTGTGGCGACCTCACGGGAATATCCACGTTGCATCAGCTTACGCGACAGCATTTGCACGGAATTGGAGCCGTAGGAAAGCAGATTTTCTCCGCTTCGCAAGGCACGACAGAGCTGTGCCGCCTCCTCAAGTCGTTCATACGCCTCCTCGGAGATCACGCCTCGTTGCGGCTTGAGTTCGCAGTATTGCTCGGTGGTCAGAATCAGCGTTTTGTGCTCCCGGTGCTCGCCGTCCTCCAAAAGGATCTGCAACAGCATCTCTGCCCCTTCGCTTTGCGCGCGCAAGGAACGAACGGTGATGGTCAGCGGTGCACCGGAGCGTACGGGATCAATTGCTTCACTCGTCATCGTCGCAGCCGTTGCTACCAAGGCGCAGATCGAACTCGTCGTCATCCTCGTCCTCGTCGTCAACCTCAAAGTCTTGGTCCATGGTCAGCTTGGCTTCCTCGCTCATGCGGCGAACCTTTTCCTCAATTTCACTCATCATGGCAGGATTGCCCTCGATCATTTTACGAATGTTCTCCTTGCCCTGTCCAATTCTCTCTCCATTATAGGAGAACCAGGAGCCGCTCTTTTTGATGATATCCAATGCGATTGCAAAATCGAGGACCTCACCGGAAAGCGAAATGCCCTTACCGTACAGAATATCGAATTCCGCAACACGGAACGGAGGTGCCACCTTATTTTTTACGATCTTGCACTTAACGTGGTTGCCGTATACGTCGTTGCCGTCCTTCAACTGCTCGGTCTTGCGGATATCGATGCGCACAGAGGCAAAGAACTTAAGCGCGCGACCGCCGGGCGTGGTTTCGGGGTTGCCGTAAATAACGCCAACCTTTTCGCGGATCTGGTTGATAAAAACAACCACGCAATTGCTCTTGGAAATGACGCCCGAGAGCTTACGCATTGCCTGCGACATCATTCTTGCCTGCACGCCAACCATCGATTGACCCATGTCGCCCTCGATCTCCTGACGGGGTACGAGTGCCGCAACCGAGTCGATGACAATGGCATCCACCGCACCGGAACGCGCCAACGCCTCGCAGATCTCCAAAGCATCCTCGCCGCAATCGGGCTGAGAAACCAACAGCTCGTTGATATCTACGCCAAGTGCCTTTGCATAGACGGGATCCAGCGCGTGCTCCGCATCGATGAACGCAGCAGTTCCGCCCGTTTTTTGCACCTCTGCCAAAATATGCAATGCAACCGTGGTCTTACCGGAGGATTCGGGACCAAAGATCTCTACGATTCTTCCGCGCGGAACACCGCCGATACCGAGTGCAAAATCCAAAGAGAGTGAACCTGTATGGATTGCCTGAATCTCCATGTGCGAGTTTTCGCCAAGCTTCATGATCGATCCCGCGCCAAAGTCGCGCTCGATCTGCGTCATGGCGGTTTTGAGCGCCTGCTTTCTTCCCGCCTCGTCAAGACCGGTAGGCACTGCCAGCTTTGCCTTTTTTGTAGATGCCATAATGATGAATCCTTTCTCGCGGCGCGTTTGAGCTCCGCTTTTTCTTTTTTTGGAACTTGATTGCCCTCATTATACCTCTTTTTTTTGTATTTGTCAAGTACTTTTTCAAATATATTTTTCCGTTTTTGGTATTTTATTTCGCATTTTTCTGTTTTTTGATCCATTTTTGGAATTCCAAATTCCGAAAACGGGAAAATCAAAGGCTTGAATTGCGATATCCAAATTTAAAGTTGATTTTTTGCAGATAGTATGCTATAATATGAATAATGTGAATTTAAGGGAGGTTTTTATCATGGCAAACCGTTTTGGCGTAATGCTCGACATGTCGAGAAACGCAGTTATGAAGCCCGAGGAGATCAAGCGCATGGCAACGCTGCTGCACTCCTTTGGCTATAATATGATCCAGCTTTATACCGAGGATACCTACGAGGTAGAGGGCGAGCCTTACATTGGCTATCTGCGCGGCAGATACACCAAGGAGGAGCTGCGCGACGTTGTTTCCTACTGCAATTCCATTGGCGTGGAGATCATTCCCTGCATTCAAACGCTGGCACACCTCAATCAGATCTTTCATTGGAACACCTACCGCGAGATCCGCGATGCGGACGACATTTTGATGGTGGGCGAGAAACGCACCTACGAGCTGATCGAGCGCATGATCAAAACCCTGCGCGAGTGCTTTACCACCGATATCATTCACGTGGGTATGGACGAGGCACACATGCTCGGCCTTGGAAAATACCTTGAAAAGCATGGCTTCCGCAATCGCTTTGATATCATTCACGAGCATTTGGAGCGCGTATTGGAGATTGCAAAAAAATACGGCTTCCGCCCCATCATGTGGTCGGATATGTTCTTCCGCTTGGTCAACAGCGGCGAGTACTTTGCTACCGAGGATCTGATCACCGACGAGGTCGTTGCCTCCTGCCCCGAGGGCGTTGACATTGTATATTGGGATTACTATCACAACGATAAAAAAGTGTACGATAATATGCTGGCATCGCACAAAAAGTTCCGTGGGGAGACCTGGTTTGCAGGCGGTGCATGGACCTGGAGCGGCTTTGCACCCGTAAACTCCTGGACCATTGAAAGCATGACCCCTGCGATGCAGTCCTGCGCCGAGCAGAACATTGAAAACATCTTTTTGACCATGTGGGGCGACAACGGCAAGGAGACCTCCTTCTACTCCGCGCTCCCCGCGCTGTACGCCGTTCGCAGAATCTATGACGGTGTGAGTGATATGGACGTGATCAAAAAGGAGTTTTACGAGCTGACGGGCGAGCGTTTTGATGAGATGATGGCGTTGGATCTGCCCGACGTTTTGGGCGGCGTTTGTCAGCGCGACACCAACCCCTCCAAGCACATGCTCTACAACGATCCCTTCGGCGGCTTTATGGATTCCACCGCAAAGCCCTACGCGCCCGCCGAGTATGCCGAGCACGCAAAGCTGCTCGCCTCCTATGCAAAAAACAGCAAAAAGTATGCTTACATTTTTGAAAGTGAGGCAGCGCTGTGTGATCTGATGTCGGTCAAGTACGACCTTGGCGTGCGCACCAGAGCGGCGTACCAAGCAGGCGACAAGCAGGCGCTTGCCGCACTGTGTGACGACTATGCCCTCGCCTCCGAAAAGCTGGAGACCTTCTACCGCGCCTTTTTCAAGCTGTGGCACACCGAAAACAAGCCCTTTGGCTTTGACGTGCAGGAGCTCCGCTTGGGCGGTCTTGCCATGCGTCTGCGCTCCTGCCGTGAGCGTCTGCTCGCGTACGTCAACGGTGAGGTCGACGTCATCGAGGAGCTTGCAGAGGTCATTCTTCCCTTTAACAGACTCTATCCCTCGGGCGATGAATATCTCGGCCTTTTAGGCATCGATACCTCAACCGATCAAATCGCCGCCCTGAACAAGTGGAGCCTGAACGCATCGGCGAGTGCGATTTGACAAAACTCGGTAATAGTGGCATAGGAAATATGCGTGATAAAATCTTGGAGGTTTTTGTCAGGACCTTTTGAAAAAGGTCCCGACACCCCCAAAACTTTTAACGCTTTTTTGTGGGGGGACTTCTTGAGAAAAACATCGCAACGTTCCGTTGCTACGGCACGGTTTCGCCGGCGAAACGCGTGCGTCCCCCCACACCCCTTCATGAACTTCCCCAAAGAGGAAGTTCTTGAAAGTAAAAATGGGAGAGTTCGTGCTCTCCCGTTTTGTTTTGTGCATTGAACTTGTTAGCAATCGAATCACTTTTCGGCGCGCTCCATTCGTCGCGCTCGGCTCCCGCCAACTCGCAGGCACCTCCAAGCCCCTGCTCGTTCAGAGAGTTGTTTGGCGATGGAAAATGATTTTGTTCGCGCCGTATTACCTCTAACGTGTCATCCTGAGCGGAGAGAGCCGTGTGCGGCGAACGAAGCCGAACTTTTGCGAGTCGAGAGAAGCCGCAGGCGCTCGAGCAAGCAAAAGCGCGAGGCACTTGTGCCGAAGCGGGATCTACGAAGGATTACCAATAGCTTTCCAAAGGAAAAGTTGCATCCTCTATCATGGGAGCCCCCTCTGTGCACACCGCGCAAAATTCGCACAAACCTGTAGGGACCGGCGTAGCGAAGCGGCGCGAGCCAAGGGGCTGTCTCAAATGCTTTTTATCGCATTTGAGACAGCCCCTTTTGTTTGATGAATGCAGGATTTTACGGCTTTGGAAGCGAAACGCTTCGCACTTTAAAGTCGTTTGATCCAAACAGATACATATAGCCGTCAATATAAACGCCGCGCATATCGGAAGGATCACCGTCAAGCGGTACGTTCAAAAGCTCTACAAGCTCGTATCCGTCAAAATACAAAAGGATATATCGGCTTACTCCGCCCGAATATTGATCCGTGGCATAATCGCTCCTATCAATAATGCCAACACCAACAAGCTGATTTTTGCGGTCTACGTAATAGGATTTATAGTCGGTGGAATAGTATGTGAGTTCAAGCTCGTACGCGCAAACGGAACGAACGCCATTTTCGGCTTCTTCGTACACTTCAACCTTAAAACTCCTAGCACTGTCGCCTCTGCCGATGCCAAGCAAATACCCGTTTCCAAGGTTGATCAGCGAGGTGGAAAACCCCTCGATCGTACCGGTGTCCTTATAAGTGATGTTGTCAAGATTGGAAAGATCAAAGAAGAATACGGGGTCGGAGAGCTCGATAGACGTGCAAACGTATGCCGTTTTCTGATCGAATCTTACCGATTGTATTTCCTCGCGCGGAGGGGCAAAATCGATTACAGACGCTACGACCTCGAATGTGGAAAGATCGATGCAATAAAGGCTTGCATTAGAATTTCCGGTTGCCGTTTGCAGAATCTCTGCAGACACGGTACCGTTTTGATAGACATGCTCCCGAATGGTCGTGGCGTTGGTGGTAGTGAAAACGCGAAGAATCCCTTCGTACTCATCCATGCTCCATTGATCCTTGACGTAACCTCTAACCGTTACATTTCCTTTTTCCTCAAAGTGATCACCACCATAGGTCAGGCAAGAGATCTTTGTCATGGAGTTTCTCGTGGTTTTCCCGTCCCCGCTTTCCTTTTCGTCGGCAAACACATGCGTCAGAAAAACGTGCTCCATGGAAACGTACACGTCCTCGGAGTAAGAGAGATAGGCTGCGGTACCCTTGAGAGCAAGCGTATTCTCATCTAACTTCATCACTACCGTATAGCGCGTGTTGTTCAGGTTTTCGGGGAATACGATGCCGTCGACGGGAATGCTGTATGAGCCGTTTCCTTCGTCAATTTGGGGAAGAAAGGTGCTCTCGTCGTCAAAATCAAGCTCTTGCCTGTGGAGCGCGAATTCTGTCAAAAGCAGAATGCTGCCGCCCACCTTGCGGGAGGACATATAAGCCCCCGAAACAGTGAATTCCTCTTTTTGGACAATCTTGGCAGGATCACTGACGTCAAGTGCGATCAGACCAACGTAACGGTCATAGTTGCTATCGGATTTTTTATAATATTGAGTTACCACCGTTATGGTTTTGCAATCGTCCGAAAGATAAAATTCGCCAAATGCACCGCTGATCCAGTAGTTGCCAACCTCTTTTGTGTTTTCTTTGTCGATGGAGAAGATACGAAGCGTTTGATCATCCAAAAAATAAATGTGTGTATCACTCCGCTTGATGCGGTCGGCTTCAACAATGCCTGCTACCTGGTTGTCGGTGATTTCTTGATATTTGTTTATTCCATCTGTTGCTGAATTATCTTCGGGAATGGCTTCACCGGCGGCATCAAAATTCAGGTGAAATGTTTTGATCCCTGCCCAAAGCTTTTCGGCATTGTTTTTATATTTGGGCGGTTGGAACGTGAGCGCGTTCAATTTTTGAATGATTTCGTAATATTCGCTTTGCGCATACCGCGATACGTCGGGTGGTGTAGTGTCAAACGGAATGAAGAGCCACAAGCTGCCAAAAATGAGTGCGAGGCACGCGCATGCCGCCACAAGCGAAACGATCACCTTTGATCTGTTTGGATGGATGACGTGAGCGGGATGTGCCTCGGCAATATATTGATCGTCGGCAAGGCTGAGGCTGCGATACCAATTCTTTTTCTTCATACAAATATCCCTTCCTTTGTAAGATAATCTTTGAATTTGCGTCTGGTTCTGTGCAGGACGACGCTGACGTGACTTTCCGAAAGGTGCATACCGTCGGCAATCTCCTTGACGCTCATCGTGTACCAATATCTGCGCATGAATATCACACGTGTTTTGGTATCAAGACAAGCAAGAAAAGAGTTGATTGCCTGCTTTAGCGCGATCTCGTCCTCCAATGAGGCATCCTCGCTCGGAATGCATTCCCAATATTCGTCAATGGCGCTCTCCACCTCTGCACCGCGCTTTTGCGCGCTTTCATAACGAACGCGGTCGATGGCAATATTTCGGGTAATGCGAGCAAGAAAGCTCTGCAATCGGGTCGGCTTTTGGGGAGGCATGGCGTTCCAAGCGCCGTTCCAGGTGTCGTTGACACATTCGTCGGCATCTTCGTGCGAGTGAAGAATATTGTAGGCGACGGTGTGGCAATATTTGCCGTATTTCAGCTCGGTTTCCCGAATGGCGCTTTCGTTGCGCTCCCAATACAGCAAAATGATTTTTTCGTCCTTCATACGGTCACCTCCTTATATCGTTTTAAAAGGCCTTTCACCTATATAGTCGCAAAAGCAATTCAAAATCTTACAGCATGAGGAATTTTTTTCAATTTTTTTTGCAATTTTTTGTAACAGCCCTTCTACAAAAGGCGCAAGGGGTGAGCACCGCATTCAACCGCACGTGACTCACCCCTCTTTATTTTTATTCCGGCAGCTTGAGGTCGCCGGGCTTGATCCACTTGAGCTTGTAAAGAAGCTCGCTGAACGCCAGTGTCAGTACCGCGGGAAGAATGAAGCAGATCAGGATCAGTCCGATCCAATCCATTGCGGTCACCGTTTCGGGATAAGAGCCGCCAAACCAGCCCAAAATGATGCCGATGGGGCCCAAAAGTCCGCACGTACCCATGCCCGAGTTGATTGCCGCGCCGTACATTTGCATGTGGAATACGCAGGTGGCAATCGGTCCCGTAATGGCGCTGGTCAACGTTGCGGGGATCCAAATGCGCGGATTTTTGATGATGTTGGGCATCTGCAGCATGCTCGTGCCAATTCCCTGCGAAACAAGACCGCCCCATTTGTTTTCCTTAAAGCTCATTACGGCAAAGCCGACCATCTGCGCGCAGCAGCCTGCCACAGCGGCACCGCCTGCCAGCGCAAGCCCTGCATAGTCGCGCAGGATCAACTCACCTGCGGCATCGAACGCAGGCATACCGGAAAGATAGATCGCCGCGCAGATCGCCGCCGAGCTGATAGGCAAGGTCAGAGCAACACCGATCACAACGGAAACGATAATGCCCATCAGGAAGGGCTGCTGTGTGGTCGCCCAGCCGATAAAGTTGCTGACAAAGCCGACCAGCTGACCGATGTAGGGCGCGCAGAACACGCTGAGAATACCGCCTACGAGAAGCGTGACGAACGGGGTGACCAAAATATCGACCTTGGTCTTTTTGGATACCAGCATGCCAACCTCGGAGGCGATGATGGCGATAAAGAGAACTGCCAAGGGGCCGCCCGCGCCGCCGTTTGCGTTTGCAAGATAGCCGACTGCCGCGCAGGTGTAAACGACTAAGGGATCTGCCTTGAGGGAGACCGCAATTGCAATTGCCATTGCCGCGCCTGCAACCGCCTGTGCACCCTTACCGATGGTGGACATAACGGAAAGCCCGGGGATCATACCGATGGTGTTAAAGATGGTACCGATGAGCAAGGAAGCAAAAAGACCGAGCGCCATAGCTCCCATTGCATCAATGAAGTACCGCTTTGCGTACTTTTTCAATACTTCCTTCATTTTTTTATCAAACCTCCGAATTTTCTTTCCAATAGTATATCACATTTGGCGTTTGGTAACAAGGTTCATTTTTCACAAATTTTCTAAAATCGAGCTCCTCTTTTTGGTGCTCTTTTGGTACAAAACAAGACTTTTTTTGACCCCCTCCTCAAAAAAAGAAGAAGAAGAAAATTATGCACATACGTATTGCATTTTGCAAAAAGCTGGTGTATAATTATGCTGTAAACCACACATACGCGGCGGCAAGTGACCGTCGCATTTTGAACGATGCAAAGGAGCTTGATATCATGAGACTTGGAAGAATTCAAAACAACTATACCGCGCAGGGCTTTGATCTGGTCAAAAACAGCGGCTTGGATTTTATTGAGATCTGCTGTAACAACGCCGAGGATGCCGACCGTCTGATCGCCGCAAAGGACAGCGTAAAGGCAGAGATCGCACGCACGGGACTTGACGTCTCCAGTGTGGGCAGATGGAACCACAGCGTGCTGGAAAACGGCACCATCAACCTAGAAAAGGCTGCGCAGTACCTCACCCTGCTGGATACCGCCGTTGAGCTTGGTGCAAAAACCTTTGTTTGCGGCTGTAACTACGACGAGAGCATCAGCCTGTGGCGCAACTACTGCAACGCGCTGGAGTTTTTGGGCACGTTGACCGAGCGCGCAAAGGGCAAAGGCATCAAGGTCGCCATTCAAAACTGCAATTGGAATAACTTTATCGTCTCCCCCGAGCATTGGAAGATCGTCCTTGGCGAAAACCCCGATCTCTACATCAAGTTTGACCCCTCTCATACCTACAACCGCGGCGACGACTACCTCGCCGAGCTTTCGGATTGGTGCGAGCGCGTAGCACACGTGCACATCAAGGGCACAACCCACGCAGGCAAAAGAGCGGTGGACGATCCCCCCGCAGGTATGGACGACATTTTGTGGCGTCCCCTCTTCTCTATCCTCTATGCAAGAAAGTACACGGGCGACCTGAGCATCGAGCCCCACTCCGCAACCTGGAGAGGCGAGCTCGGCGACGCCGGCGTTGCCTTCACCCGTGACTTCATCCGCACCTTTATGCTCTGATTGGGTAGCGATATTGTTTTTTGTTAGAACCTTCTGCAAGAAGGTCCCGACACCCCAAGCGCTTTGATCGGGGCTGTCACATTTGACGAGACCGAAAAAGCCCGTGGCGTAAAGAAAAAAGTCCCGCTCGCCGTCAAAAACGACAAATGAGACAGGATAAGGTTGAATTTCTTCGAAATTCTCCAAATATTTACGGACTTTTTCTATCGCCGCTTTTGGGGCTCGACGTACCCTCGTACGCCTCACGCCCCAAAATCGACGATTCTCGCCTAAATCTGACTAGCCCCTTCGGGGGTGTCTCAAATTTTGCATTTGAGACACCCCCGACAAAAATTTTTGAGGAGGGTGTGGGAGGGGCTTTTTCAAAAAAGCCCCTTCCTGCGCCATTGCTACAACAGTACCTCAACGGAATGCGCTTTGCTTTGAGTTCCTTTTTCAAAATTGCCGATTTTTCTGCAAAAAATTCCATTCATATCTCGCTCATTGCGGCTCATAATAATGACAGAGCCGCGCGAAAGTGTGACTCAATGATATAGATAAACGAACGCGTAAGCAATTTCAAATCCTCATTTGTTTCACAGATGAACGGTTTGTGATTGCAGACCGTTCAGAAGAGGAGAAAACCATGGCAAGCAACAAGACTCTTGTTCCCGAGGCAAAGGAAGCACTCGAGAGATTTAAGATGGAGGCTGCGAATGAGGTCGGCGTAAACCTGAAGCAGGGCTACAACGGCGACATCACCGCAAAGCAAGCCGGTTCCGTTGGTGGACAGATGGTCAAGAAGATGATCGAGTCCTACGAGAACTCCATTAAGACGAAATAAGGAAAGCTCTTCTCTATTTCGTTATGCGGATACTGTTTCCGCAGGTTCGTGTGAAAAAAGAAGTCTGTGAATTTGTTTTTTCACAACAAAAGCCATCGGCGTCGCTCGGATGCGAGCGTGCATGACGGCAACAAAAAAGCCCCTCATGGGCGCCGCCCCGTTCCTGTTGACTGGAACGGGGCGGTTTTTCATCGGGTGTTGGCGTACACCTTTTCTTTTTGCTTTTTAATTAAAACGGCTCGATCACATCTGCGCCAAAGCGGATCGCATCCCGCATCTCATAAGGGGTGCGAACGTTCGCAATGCCGAGCTGTGCATATTTTTTGACGCGCGCGCAGTTTTCGGGTGAGGCCTTAAAGCGATCGGTCAGCCATGCAAATTGCGGGTTGTCGTAATACATCCAAACCGTCAGCTGATCCTTTGGAACCAGTGCGCACACCGCCTCCAGGTCCTGCTCGGTGGTATTGCCGTCATAGTTGATCAGCGCTTTGGGATTGTATGCAAGCGCCCTTTGAATGCGCGTAAGATCACCGCAGGAATATTCCGCGCGGACGTTATATTTTCCTACCAGCTCCATCAGCACCTCGATGTGGTCGGTTGTAATCTTTTTATCCAAATCCAGCAGGATATCCGTACCGTCCAGCAGCTGCAAAAGCTCCTCCAGACGAGGTACGGTCGTCCCACGGAATTGCTCTCCAAAAGCGATTCCGGCGTCATATTGTAAAAGCTCCTCGTAGGTAATATCGACAAGACGTACGTCTCCACCAATCGGCGAGCCGTCGCGCTTGCGGCAGGTTCGGTTGATCGTATAATCGTGCATCAAAACGATCACGCCATCCTTTGTAAAAGCGGGATCGGTCTCAATTTGATCAAAGCCGGCCTCAACGGCACGGCGAAATGCGGGTATCGTATTTTCGGGATAGCCCGAATGACCTCTGTGCGCGCGGTATTGCATAACTGTGTTCTCCTTTTTTATTTTACGTATTATTTTATCATATTTTGAAATACAAGCTTACCTGTGCTTGTTCAGTAATCTTTTTTGCTCTCCATGATGTGCTTAAACCTGCAAATTAAAATTTAATCTCCCGTTTTCAGGCAAGATCCTTGCGGTCAATGCAGGGTAATATCCGCGCTTCGGATGATCGGTTCACAGGTCCTTCCCCTGGAGCTGTAGATCTTGTCCGTGACCGCATCCAACGTTACGCCGTGGAGCATCCTCGTCTCCGTTCCCTCGATCCTCACGTGGGTTCCCTCCACGGTTACGATCGCGTACAGTGGTTCCTCATAAACCAAGGTGGAATTCACCCATTCAAAGCGATCGGCAAGCAGCTTCAAGGCATGCAAAACGGCTTCCCATTTTGTATCCCCCACAGTATCCCTCATCCTTGTGGGATAAAGGGAACGGAGGGGTCGCTGCAGATCTCATCCAAACAGTATTTTCCCCTGACGGCAGGCTCGCGGCGGAACCATTTTCCGTTTGTAAAATCCGGAAATTCCACGGGAGCTCCTCCCTTGGCGATAGAAGCCTCGGAAAGTGATGCGATCGCCAGCCAGGTGGCAGTATCGTATGCATCGATCGGGGTATCCGTTCCTGCCTTGACGCTCTCAATAAACGCGCGTCCGACGAGCCAATCGATGCCGCCGTGGTCGTCTGTAATTCCAAGACTTGCGTATTCCGCATACAGCGGGTGATCGTACTTTTCGTAAAAGCTTTCCTCATTGTTGGCAACAGGCTCCTTCATTCCCTCCAGGAAAAAGGTTCCAAATCCGCCCTCCTCCACACAGCAGCCCTTGGTACCGCGCACCGTAAAATTGCGGCTGTAATAAGGGCGCGGAAGGGTGGTATCCAGCGTCAGGCGCACCGTTTCTCCGTTCGCGCAGGTCATAACGGTGGTAATAACGTCGCCTTGCCGAAAGTGTTTTCCCCCCATCGGGTGCTCCAATTCGGGATGCTCCTTCAAAAAGCTCTCCGCACCGCGACTCTTGCTTGCAAAGGAAGAAAGCGTCAGAATACGGTTTCCGCGATTGATACCAAGAACCTTGGAGATGGGTCCGAATTCATGCGTCGGGTACTGCTCGCAATTGCGATTGAGATAGTCAAATGCACGGTAATGCGAGTAAGTAGGCTCTCCAAATCTCTTTACAAACAGCTCGGCATCATTCAAATAATGAAGGTATCCGCCGTCGCAATGCACGACCTCGCCAAAGAGCCCCTGCTTGACCATATTCAACGCCATCATCTCGCGTCTGCCATAGCAGCAGTTTTCAAGCATCATCAAGGGGGCACCGCTTTCCTCATACGCTTTCACAAGCTCGTAGCACTCGGAAATATCGTAGGCGCATCCCACCTCCACGGCGGTGTATTTTCCTGCTTTGAGAGAATCGAGTGAACACCGAACGTGCATATCCCACCCCGTCATAACAATTACAGCATCTACGTCGGGATCTGCCAGAATATCGTGATAATTGGTTGTGGTTTTGGGTTCGTGGCGTCCCGCTTCGGTCAAAGTCTGCACCGCACGATCCAGCTTTTCCCTGGAGAGATCGCACACCCATGCAAAATCCACGTCTGCCATGTTAGCAAAGCAACGGCTCAGCATGGAATACCCGCGCCTTCCTAACCCGATATAGCCTACTTTCACCTTGGTTTTCTTTTCTCTTTGTATCATATCTTTGAAATTCCTTTCCAAAACAGTATTGCTTTTTTGATAGCTTTGTGATATTATAATTATACACTGACCATTTTTGAATGTAAATCCAAAAATGGACATAGAATTTACAAATAAAGACACAAGGATTGACGTATGAAGCATAAAAGCTATGAAATTCCGACACCGTTTCGAATCACGGCGCTCTTTTCAGCACTGGATTACAGGTGGGATCAAAACTTTATTTTTAAAGGTGAGGATCATGATTTTTGGGAGATCGTCACCGTTCTGACGGGAGAGGTAGAGGTCGTTGAAAATGATCAATCCTATCTCTTGCACGGCGGCGAAATGATTTTGCATGCCCCCGGGGAATTTCACCGCATCAAAAGTGCGGGCGGCACCTCCCCACACGTGCTTGTCTGTTCCTTTGCACATACGGGCGCACTTCCCTCCTCCCTTAAGCAAGGCATCTTTGCCCTGGAGGATGCAGCATTGACAGAATATCAAGAACTGTTTGCCGTATTTCACGAGTACGTCTATCAATGGGATGCCGGGGATGCGGCGCCAAACGTACACGCCGCGATTACTGCAAGACACAGGCTGGAAGCGTTTTTGATTTCCCTTTCGCTGAATAAAGGCTCGGAGAAAAGCATTGCAAAAGGTGCGGGAGCGGAGGAATACCGCAGATTGATCCACACGATGACCGAGCACGTACGAGAGCCGTTGACGCTCGAGCGGATTTCTGCCATGCATCACATCAGCCCAAGCTATGTCAAAAAGCTATTTTATACCTATACGGGAGAGGGACCGATGTCCTACTTTGCCTCCCTGCGCATCAAAGAGATTCAGACCTTGCTTTTGCAGGGGTACTCTATTTCCAAAACCTCAACCCTGATGGGCTTTTCCTCAGCCTCCTATCTTTCCACGTTTTTCAAAGTGAAAACAGGAATCTCTCCTTCCAAATATATCCGTCTTTATAAAAAGTAAGCTCACAAATGTGAGTTTGCCGAAGGCACAACATCACAAGATGAAGCCGACATCACTTGCCTGCAAAGGCAAACATCGTTCCGCGACCTACTTTATCACAGAACGTGCCATCACAAAAGAAGAAACGCTCACGCCCACTTACTCGTCTTTGGGTGTGTGACCGTACCTTCTTTTGTAAAGGCGGGTAAAGAATGAGAGATTGGAAAAACCGCAAGACTCCGCCGCCTCGGACACGGTGTATTCGCCGCTCCCAAGCAGGACGGCGGCATTTTCCAGGCGGATATCGTTTCGGTACTCAACGGGCGTTTTTCCCGTATAATCACGAAAGAGCCTGCGAAAGTTCACCTCACTCATGCCGCAAAGCGCGGCGTAGTAAGAGATCGGGCGATCCTCGTAATAACGCTCCGACATCTCCCCCAGCGCGGCGCGGAGCTTTTTGTAGCGTTTTGGAATGCTGGAGTAAGCTCCGTCGATCTTCCAAAGCAGCTCGTACAAGCCCGAAAGATAATAGAACGGATGCGCCTCCAAACCGTTTTTATTCAAAAGGAAAAAACGTTCGATCAGATTTGCCGCATCGGGAAGCTCGATCCTTTTTGGCTGCAGAAGATATTCGGGAAGGGTGCCGTCCGCAAGCTCAAACTGTACGATCTTCAGCTCCGTGCCGTCCTCCAGATACGTTCCCGTATATGCACAGTTCTTGGGGACGAACACCAGCTCGCCCGTTTTGGCGTAGATCTTCTTCTCCTCCCCCGAGACAAAGCTGTAGCAGATCTGCCCTTGCACGGTGTAAATAAAGCCGTGCTTGATGCGCCCCGTGCGGTAGGAATGGCTGAAATTTTTATCCCGTGCAACGTCCACCACGTCAATGTCCCGAACGGTAAAGCGCGGCTGCTCGGAAATATATTGAAATCGCATTGTATCACCTCGTGATCATTATAGCACGCCTGAATCTTTTTGTCAATTCAAAAATGATCGAATTGTGTTAAAAAATATCGTTTTAGGGGTTGCTTCGGATCGTATAATATGGTAAAATGAAGAAGAGAAAACCAAGCGACACTACTGCCGCATTGCAGCTTTACGAAAGGGAGAACAAAAATGAACGATTCGTTTCTTTTGAACGGAAAAACCGCCAAGCTTTTGTATGAGGATCACGCAAAGGCACTTCCCATTGTGGATTATCACAACCACATCAGCGCCGCGGACGTACAGACGAACAAAAAATTTGAAAATTTGACCGAGCTGTGGCTTGCCCCCGACCCGTACAAGCACCGCCTGATGCGCATCTCGGGCATTCCCGAGCAGTATATTACGGGAGATGCATCGCCGCGTGAAAAATTCCGCAAATTCGCATCGGTATTCCCCTATCTTGTGGGAAATCCCGTGTACGATTGGTCGCTGATGGAGCTTGCAACCGTATTCGGCTTGGACGAAATTCCCTCTTCCGAAAACGCCGACCGCATCTATGATACCGTCACCGAAATGCTTGGCAGTGAGGAGTATCGTTGCCAAGCGATCCTTTCGCGCTTTGGCATCCAATATCAGTCCCCCGTTGCGGGGATCCTTGACGACCTCTCCCCCTATTCGCGCAAAGGCTTTGCGCCCTCCCTGCGCGGCGACAATCTGCTCTCCCCCACAAAAGAGCTGATCGCGGATTTGGCGTGCGGCGACAACGGGAGCA
The DNA here is from genome assembly GCA_017453305.1 of Clostridia bacterium. GTDB lineage: Bacteria > Bacillota > Clostridia > Oscillospirales > CAG-272 > UMGS1865. The sequence goes on along the minus strand of JAFTKJ010000006.1, from coordinate 52,576 downwards.
CGACACTTGACGGCTACCTCGCGGCAATTGCCAAGCGGTTGGATCAATTCTCGGCGGCAGGCTGTAAATTTGCCGACCACGCGCTGGACGACGGCTTTGCCTTCCTCCCGGACGACGGAGCAAACGATGCAAGACTTGCAAGGCTCCTTGCCGGCGAAGCATTGCCCCTGCAGGATTCCACAGCGTTGAAAAGTGCGATCCTTGCTCGTCTTGGAGCGGAATACGCAAAAAGAAATTACACCCTGCTGCTCCACCTGGACGCCAAAAGAAAGACCAGCAGCCGACTCGCGCGCCTGGCAGGTCCTGCCGGCGGATATGCCGCGGTGGGCGGTAGCCTGCGCGTATCGCACGTGGTAGATCTCCTCTCAGCAATGGAGGATCTCGGCGGACTGCCGAAAACCGTGCTCTTTCCGCTTGATATGAAGGATCACGCCGCCATCTCGGTGCTGGAGGGCTCCTTCTCGGAAGACCATGTTGCCGCAAAGGTTGAGCTTGGCCCTGCTTGGTGGTGGTGCGATCACCGCCATGGAATGGTCAACACCTTTGAATGCATCTCCTCGTTTGGCGTGCTTTCGGAGTTTATCGGTATGACGACCGACTCGCGCAGCATCCTATCGTTCGTGCGGCACGATTATTTCAGACGTGTGCTTTGCTCCTGGCTGGGCGAAAAGTACGACGGCGGCATCTTCCAAACCGACGTGCGTACGCTTGGTGAAATCGTTGAAAAAATATCTTTTAAAAATGCTTTGAGAAGGATTGGTGAAAACAAATGAACGCAAATTTTGAAAACAAGGTCGTTGTGGTAACGGGTGCGGGCGGCACGCTCTGCTCCGAAATTTCGATCCACATGGCAAAGCTCGGTGCCAAGGTCGTGCTGGTTGGAAGAACCGAGGAAAAGCTGCAGGCAGTAGCAGAAAAGATCGCCCGTCTTGGCGGCACCGCCTACACCTATGCCTGCGACGTGACCGACCGCGAGGGCGTTGCGGCACTTGCAAGATACGTAGAGGAAAACGTCGGTCTTTGCTCCTGTCTTGTCAATGGCGCGGGTGGAAACAACGCAAAGGCGATGCCCACCATTACAAGCTTTGACCCCCGTGAGCTGACGGGCGAGCTCCCCGAGGGCACAAGAGGGCTTTATGACATCGATATGGACGCGTTTGAAAGCGTGCTCAACATCAACACCATGGGAACGGTCATTCCGACCATGGAGTTTGCAAAGCAAATGGTAAAGCTTGGCGGCGGCAGTGTGATCAACTTTGCCTCCATGAACTCCTACTGTCCCCTTACCCGTTGCTTTGCCTATGCAATGAGCAAGGCGGCAATCACCAATCTGACGCAATCCTTTGCCGCTTACTTTGCGCCCGCCAACATCCGCATCAATGCGATCGCGCCCGGATTTATGGTAAACGAGCGCAGCAAGGCTTACCTTGGAACAGTAGAGGAAGGCTTGACCAAGCGCGGCGAAAGCGTAATCTCTCATACCCCCATGGGAAGATTCGGTCAGGCTGCCGATCTGCTCGGCTGTGCCGAGTGGCTCCTCAATGACGAGGCGTCGGCGTTCGTGACAGGTGCTACCATTCCCGTGGACGGTGGATTTTTGACGCTTGGCGGCGTTTGATCCCGAAGAAAAAATTGAGGTGACCTGCAATGATTTTAACCGATTATTTCAGAAGCACGCACGACGCGACCTGGGATTTTGCTCTCCAGTCGGGTGTCCGTCACGGCGTGATCCGCCTTCCCGAGACCGCCGATTTTGATCTGACCGATCCCTCGCATTGGCAAACGGTTTACGATCGCTTTACAGACTTTGGCATCCAGCCGCTTGTCATTGAACCAATGCCCAACGAGGTGCACGACCACATCAAGGCAGGAGACGAGCTTCGGGATGCCTGCATTGAGCGCGTGCTCAAGATGTTCCCTATCATGCAAAGCCTTGGGATCAATACCATCTGCTTTAACTGGATGGCGCACATCGGTTGGCTCCGCACGTCAAGCACCGTTCCCGAACGCGGCGGCGCACGCGTGACCGAGTTCAAGATGGCAGACTTTACCCCCACGGGAGCAAAGATCACCGCCGATGAGCTTTGGAGCAACTACGAGTACTTTATCAAGGCGGTCATTCCCGATGCCGAAAAATACGGCATCAAGCTCGCCCTCCACCCCGACGATCCGCCCGTGCCGCGCCTTGGCGACGTGGAAAGAATCATGATCTCGCGCAAAAATATCAGACACGCCGTAAATGGGATCGTCAAAAGCGACAGCCTCGGCATTACGATGTGTCAGGCAAATTACTACATCATGGGCGAGGATCTGGAGGATACGATCAAGGAGTTTGCCGATCGCATCTATCTCGTTCATTTCAGAAACACGGTAGGAGAGCTTCACCACTTCCGCGAGACCTTCCACGACAACGGTGCCATTGATATGGCACAGATCATGCGCGTTTACAAAAAATACGGCGTTGACGTGCCGATCCGCGTGGACCACGTTCCCACAATGGCGGGCGAGACCTCAAGTTTTGCAGGCTACGATGCCATGGGCAGACTGTTTGCCATTGGCTACCTCAAGGGCATTCTTGAGGCAAACGACGCATTGAATACATCCCTTTCAAGCAAAGGAGAACATAAATATGATTAAAATTGGAAATGAGATCATCAAAAAGCAAGAAAACTTTTGGAGCACGGCACTCTTTCATCCCACCGACGCCGTAGAGGATCCTTGGGGCAGACGCATTCTCGACCGCCTTGCCGCAGACAAATCGATCCACACCGTCAGAGTATATTCCATGTTCGAGGATATCGTTTACCTCGATGAGGACGGAAAGCTCTGCTACGACTTCCGTTTGAGCGACCTGCGCCTCGATTACCTGACCTCTCTCGGCTTTAAGCTGTTGGTCGCCTATGCGGGCATGCCCGACTGCATTGCCGCCAGCACCTCCAGCAAGACCAGCGTCTCCAAAAACAAGACACGCTATAAAGGAAAAATGTGGAACACCTCCATTCCATGCGACTACGCCCTTTGGGAGGAGATCTGCTACGAATACACCAAGCACAACATCGAGCGCTACGGCGAGGACGTTGTTGCAAAATGGCAGCTTCAATGCTTTAACGAGCCCGACGTTGCCGCCTTCTTTATGGGTGACGTACATGAGGATCAATGGGAAATCCGATGCGCCGAGTACTGCAAGCTCTACAAGGCTTACGAAAACGGCATCAGACGCGCCTCCGAAAAAATGACCATCGGCGGTCCTGCGCTTGCGCACAGGCAGGATTTTTTGGGCAGATTTTTGGATTACGTTACCGAAAATAAGCTGCGCCTTGACTTTATCTCCTTCCATAACTACGGCTGTATGCCCGAGGAGCTGAACGACGGCTCGCGCGTCATTACCGTTGCAAACAATATCAAACGGCATCAAAAATACGCAAAGACCATCAAGGAGCACGGCTATGGGGATACCAAGGTCGTAATTGACGAGTGGGGCTTTGCAACAGGCGGATTCCTCAACAAGGAGGAATGCCCCTCGCTGATGTTCCGCGAAACCGAAAAGTTTGCCGCTTATTACGTCAAGCTGGTGTCCGAGTTCATCAAGCACGATTTCCACGCGGCAACACTGATGATCTGCCTTTCGGGACAGCACGAAATGGTAGAGGACTTTACGGGCTTCCGCAATTTCTTCACCCTCAACTTTATCGCAAAGCCCATCTACAACGCGCACCTTATGGCATCCAGGCTCGGCGAGGGACTTTTGCCTGCAGAGGTGGAGGACGAAAATATCTTCGTGATCCCCACCAAGACCGAAAACGGCGATTACGCGATCCTTTTGACCTACGCCTCCGAGCTGTTTGATGAGGATCTGCCCGCGCGCACCGAGATTCTTGCCCTTTCCGACAGCCTTGACGGAAAGGAAATTGAGATCTACTGCATCGACAAAACGCATACCAACCCCTATGCTATGGCATTGAAAAACGATATGCTCGTCCCGAATGCGGAGCAACTGAAGCTCCTGCAAAGCGAGGGGCTTCTGACGCCGATCTTTTCAGGAAAGACCGACGAGATCAAGCTTGATCTGACAGCCAACTGCACGTATCTGGTTACGGTGAAAGGAGAAGCAAAATGAAATTTAATGACAGAGATGAAATTATTGCCTTGACTCCCCTTTGGAAAGGAGAAAGATTCCCCGACGGACGCCCGAAGGTAGAGCAAAAGTACATCGATGAAATGTATAAAATGACCCTGGAGGAGCTTTGGAAGCCCATCTACTTAAAGGGCTACGAAAGCCAATTTGAGGGCGACCTCAAAACCCTGCACGACGACGGCAGAAAGCTGATCGGCCGTGCCGTTACCGCGACCTACGTCCCCACCCGTCCCGACCTTTTGGACGTTGCCATGGGGCAAGGAAAAAAGGAAGGCAGAAAGGGCAACTTCAATCAGTGGGTGATCGATACGCTGGTCGAGGGCGACGTTGTGGTGGTTGACATGTACGACAAGATCTACAAGGGCACCTTTCTTGGCGGAAACCTGACCACTGCCATTCGCACCCGTACCAAAACGGGCGGCGGCGTTATTTGGGGCGGCATCCGCGATACCGAGCAGATGAAGCAGGTCCCCGACGTTCAGGTCTATTACAGAGGCATTGACCCCACCCCGATCCGTGAGTTTGTCATCAAGGATTTTAACGGCATTACGAGAATCGGCAAGGCAACCGTTCTTCCCGGTGATATTGTATACGGTGCGGGCGGCGGCGTGCTGTTCATTCCCAGCCACCTGGTCAAGGAGGTTGTTGAGGGCGCGGCAAAAACGCACGTCAAGGATGATTTTGGCTTTGATATGATCTCCGCGGGCAGATTTACCACCGCGCAGATCGACAGAGCGACCTGGACCGAGGAAATGCTTGATATGCTGACCAATTGGATCCAAACCGATCCCAGAGGTGAAAAATACCGCTATCTGGATTGGTCGGAGGAATACAAGCTCGCACGCGAGGGAGATCCCAACGATACGCAAACCATGCTTTAAAAATACACACCGCCCCGTTCCTACATTTGGAACGGGGCGGTTGCATTGGTGTTTTATTTTGGTAAATGTTCAACGTGTTGAATAAAATCAAGGATCATGCGCCCGAGTCGGCTCTCGCCATTCTCATCGCTTTGATTCCAATAGGCGCAATGCTTCCCGTGCACAACTACGTGATCAAAGCCCGTATATTGGAAGTGAGAAAGCGCCGAGAGGACCAGCATGGTCTGCTCGTACCTACCGTGCACATCCTGATCCGAAACGATAAATCGCATGGGAGAATAGGATTCCTCCAAGCCAATGTAATACAGCGGTGCCGTTTCATCCACGATCACACGGCGAGAGTCCACGCCGCGCTCGCGCAAAACGTTAAAATGTGCGGTAGGCTGTCCCGCATCGTGAAAATATCCGCTGACCTCAGTCGGCGCAACGCCTGCCTGCTCCAAATATCGCTTGTCAAAGCAGAGCATCATCGAAAGATACCCGCCCGCGGAGCTTCCACCAACGTACAGTCTATCGCACCCAAGATGCGTACGCATATAATCTCGCGCCCAAGCAACCGCCGCCGCGGCATCCTCCACAAAATCGGGAAAGCGCGCATCGGGATACATGCGGTAATTTGCCGTGGCAACCGCAATCCCACGTTCTGCAAGATAGGGGGCAAAGTATTTAGAGCCGTCCTTATCTCCCGCGTTCAATCCACCGCCGTGAAAATAGACCATCATCGCTGTGGCAGATGTTTCCGGAAGATACAGATCCAGCCGCTGTGCATCGTTTTTACCGTAAGCAAGATCGGCGTAAAGCATTATTTTTCACGCTCCCTATCCAGCTTGTAGTTTCTGACGTAAAGGATCAGATCGGCGCCCACCATGATAAAATTGAGCACGTAGAAAAAGAGCACGTACCATTTGGAGGCAAAGGACGCCATGTAAGATTCGTTGACCAGCTTGGAAATGATGCCCGCAACGTAGCCGAACAGAATCAGGCAAAGGAAGAGCAGGCTCTTCCCTTTTGTGGTTCTCGCCCGAAACGATTTGACCACGTTAAAGGGCCAGGATGCGCCAAAGCTGACAACCATCAGAATTTCAAGAATTTCACTCAAAACAATCATTCCTTTCTTTTTTGGAATCAGTTCTTTTTTATTTCCAAGCGCCGGAGGTCCAAAAGATGTACGAGTTTTCCAACATCATGCGCTTGATACCGCGTTGCAGAGAGGTGTTTTCGGGAAGCTCCTCGGTGGGACAGGTTTCCCCGGGCCAAACATAGCTCATGCAGGCATTCCCTGCGGTATCTCTCGAGGGAAACAGGATAAATCTACGAATGAACTGCGCAATCTTTGCATGCTCGGGAAGAATGTCCAAAAGCTTTGGATCAAGCATCCACGAGGTGCAAACAATCTTTCGAAAATCGCATTCGGGATAGTATTTCTTGCAAAGAGCCCATCCCTGCTCCATACTTTCATCCACATGTGCGGGATCAAAATTTGCGCCGCGCGGAATATGGAATTTGATGACGTCATCCCCCGGGCGCAAAATTGCCTCCCATTCTTTTTTTGAAAAGCACTCGCGCTCGGTGCAAACGCGCTGCCCAACGGCACGGTATCCGATAAAGGCATCCTCCGTTTCCTCAAACGTTGCCTCAAAAAAGGCGGGTACGTCCTCGGCGCCGCGCAGTCCCACCAACGTTCCGTTTGCGGTAAAGTTCCCCCCGAGCATCAAAAAGACGGATTCTCCGCTTTGGCGATTGCGAATCATCATCGCCTCATCGCCCCAATTGGAAGCTTGAAAATTGAATCCCATGTGATCAAAAATGCGCGCCTTGGTATAGTGTGTCAACCACGTGTATAAGCCTTGGCTGATCGATGGTCTGCCTTGCGTCAGATCATGAACGCGAATATTTTCGCCAAGATTGCCAAGATTCTTTTTGATCTGTGCCTCGTCAAATCCGCGCGCACGATGGCGGATTACGGTTTCCGGGAATTCCAAAGCAACCAGAAGAATGGGAAAAACATCTCTTGCCTCACTTCCGTCCCCCGCAGGGATCGGAAAACGTGCGGCATCCTTTTCACTTGCTTCCGTACAATAAGTAACGCCAAGCGTCAGCCATGCAAGCAGATCCTTGTCGTTTAAGAGCGCCCGTGTGCCACGCAAAACAAAATCATAGTAGCTACCAAAGGGGGCATACTCCAAGTGAAGTTGTTCTATGGTTTCGGTGATTCCGCAAAGCGGCGCTTTTTGGCAAAGGCTTGCATAGATCGGCTCAAGTTCCTCCGGATACTCCGTAACACCAAGCCGCTCGGCAAGCAGCGTCAATTCCGTATTCATACATTTTCCTCCGTATGGCAAACAGCGTCATTCCGCATTTGCCTTCTATTTTGAAATTTATAATCGTGTTACTGCCTCTTCTGCTTGAGCTCTCGGATCACGTCTACGCAGTCGTCGTTATTTTTAAGATAGGTAAAGATCTCTGCCAAACGGTCAACCGAAAGCTTTAAGTAGGCCTCGCCGATGGTGGGAGTACAACCGATAGAGGGGTAGCCTGAAAAGTCGTTTGGAAAATTTGCGAACCACGTTAAAAGCGTGGAAATACCGTATTGAGGAGGAAAATTCAAGCGGTTCGCAGAGCTTCCGCTCTCTGCCTCAAAGCGGTCGGGTGCCACCAAATCGGGATGCGTGCCGTAAACCAACGCAGTCTCCTTAAAGTCAGCGTGACCGCCGCCCGTTCCCGTTTGCGCAAATCTTTCCAGTGTTTTCAAATCCTCCTCCGTCAGCATCGAGAAGTATTCGGGATCCTTTTTTGCCGCCTCCAAAACGTTTTTGGGATCCAGCTGATTGGTAAAATCGTACGCCTTACAGCTCATAACGGCATAGTCCTTGGAGCTTTGAAAACGTGAGAAAAGTCCAAGCAAGGATGTATTGCCACCGTGAGACGCGCAGATCAAAATTTTGGTAAAGCCGTTTCGCGCGATCTGGTCGCACAGCTCCTCTAAAACGGTGAGCATAGTTTGGCAGCTGATTGCAATAAAGCCGTGTTTTCTTGTTTTAGAGGGATTCTTATACGCATCTGCCGGACCTACGTCGCCAAGCCACATCGTGGTCGGGAACATCACAACGTCTGCCTTTTCTGCGGCAAGCTCTACAATGCGATCCCCCTTGATGGAGTCGGTTCCAACCGGCAAATGCTGACCGTGCTTTTCCAGGCACCCCAGCGTCATAACGCAAAGGCCACCCGAGCGCTCGATCGCGCCCTCAAAGTCTTCTTCTCTCAAATATTCCCATTTCATAATTCGTTCTTCCTTTACAATATGATTAGCTTTGAAACGTGCTTACAGTAAGCCCCCTTACATCTTAAAACCGTGTTATTGCGTTTCCTTGATCTCTCGGATCACGTCTACACAGTCGTCGTTATTTTTAAGATAGGTGAAAATTTCTGCAAGACGATCAACCGAAAGCTTTAAGTAAGCCTCGCCGATGGTGGGAGTGCAACCGATGGGCGCGTAACCGCTAAAGACGTTTGGCACATTTGCGATCCAGGATGCATACGTGGAAATGCCGTATTGAGGCGGAAAAGTCAAGCGGTTCGTAGAGATTCCGCTCTCTGCATCAAAGCGGTCGGGCGCCACCAAATCGGGATGCGTGCCGTAAAGCAACGCAGTTTCCTTGAAGTCCGCATGCCCTCCGCCGGTACCCGTTTGGGCAAATCTTTCCAGCGTTTTCAGATCCTCCTCCGTCAGCATCGAGAAGTATTCGGGATCCTTTTTTGCCGCCTCCAAAACGTTTTTGGGATCCAATTGATCCGCAAAATCGTACGCCTTACAGCTCATGACGATGTAGTCTCTTTTCTTATAAAGCTGAGAGCGCGTGAACAGCCCAAGCAAGGAGCTGTTTCCGCCGTGAGAAGCACAGATCAAGATTTTGGTAAAGCCGTTTCGCGCAATCTCGTCGCACAGCTCCTCTAAAACGTTAAGCATAGTTTGAGGATTCATTCCGATAAAGCCGTGCTTTTTCGTTTTGGAGGGGTTCTCAAAAATATGTGCCGAGGAAACGTCCCCCAGCCACATTGTCGTCGGGAACATCACAACGTCTGCCCTTTCGGCGGCAAGCTCTACAATGCGATCCCCCTTTAAGGAGTCGGTGCCAACCGGCAAATGCTGACCGTGCTTTTCCAGGCACCCCAGCGTCATAACGCAAAGACCGCCCGAGCGCTCGATCGCGCCCTCAAATTCTTCTTCTCTCAAGAATTCCCATTTCATAATTTGCTCCTCCTGTTTTTGCAAGATAATCTTTTTTGAAGCGTGCATATGATAGAATATGCTTCATTTCAGTATCATCATATCATAAATCGAGAATCATGTCAAGAATGAAATATATTTTTCTACCATCACTTGAAAGTGATGCTAAGATGTGCTATAATATAAAAAACGGAGATGATCTTTTGGAATTATTACAACTGAAATACTTCTGCGAAGCCGCAGAAAATCAGAATTTCACCAAAACCGCTGAAAAATTCACCGTTCCGCCATCTGCCGTCATCGAGCGCAGAAGCACACCGTCCGAAAAGTCTTCCTTTGCAGCAGACTTCATCTTTCGTTCCTCTTTTCGTCGATCCAAAATTTAGTAAAATAGCAATCGACGTTTGGCCAAGAAACGTCACGGCTGTAAACAACACCGAGGCGACTGTGCAGCCTCCCCTCACGGTGCAATTCCCAAAACGCCTGATAAACAGCACACATCAACGGCTTCAATGGGCGCACCGTCCCCGCGTATTTGCAATCAACCATCGGCTCTGACCAAATATCCATTGGGAGCTTGATATCATAGAGAGACAAAGGCGCGTCCTCTTTCCCGGTCAAGGTCGCCTCAAGAAATGCCTTGTAATACTGCACCGCACGCTCGGTCACAGGCTCGCTCCTAACACCCTCCATCCCGACCGAAACGATCTCAAGTCCTTGCGGCGTGATTTGCGAGACGGAGCACACCGGCAAATGCGTGACGGGAAAATGCTGTAATTCCTCCGGGAACGCGGTCGCGCAGGAGGCGATCAAGGTTTCGCCGTCCGCTTCCAAAACGGACATCGGACGGGTAACGGTTCCCACAGTGACGGTATCGGGAAGGTCATCGTAAACGGTCACGGTAACGTTATCGGCAGGTAGGCGCTCGTGCATTTTTTTTACGGCAAGCGCGATCTCACCTTTTAAGGAATCCTTTGGTACATTTCTCAGCATTTCTCCAAGCAAAAGGGAATACGCCTCAATGTAATAAAAGGGCTTTCCGTCCCGTGTAAAAAAGTTTTGATGCGTTTTGGCATTCAGATCCCGACTTGAGGGAGATACGATTCCGCGGTCAAGCATCTCATTCATAACGGCGCAAAACTCCGCGTGAAGTGCGGGGCAGGCGGTCGCCCCCGTGCCCCCGTTTTCTACCATTGCAAGCTTTCCGCGCGCATCAAAGTACGGGTGCGTAACGCTAAAAAACTCTCCGTTTGGGCGCGTGTGGATGATTCCCGTCGTACCCGGGAGATCGAGTGCATTTGTCGTACGCAAAAGCATTTCCACGTCACCGATCGCCTTGGCGCAATAGATCTTCCCTTCATGGACCGTCGCGATCCCCGTGGCATACCCACCGTCAAAGTATTCGATTTTTTTAAGCATTTCGATCAGAATGGGCGCCGCGCGCCTCTTTCCGCTGTAACCCGCGATCACACACATGGCATATCTCCTTTTGTAGGTTAAATTTTTTTCATTATAGCATAATTTTTCGGCTTTGTCAACACGCCGCAATTATATTCGCTTGTACCGCAACACACAAGAATGAAATATAATTTGCTACTACATCTTGAAAGTGATGCTCAAATGTGTTAGAATATAAAAAACGGAGGTGATCTTTTGGAATTATTGCAACTGAAATACTTCTGCGAAGCCGCAGAAAGTCAGAATTTCAGCAAAACTGCTGAAAAATTTACGGTTCCGCCGTCTGCCATCTCGCAAAGCATTCGCCGCCTGGAAAACGAGCTTGGCACTCCTCTTTTTGACCGCAGTGCCAACCGCTTGTATCTCAACGCCGACGGCGCGCGCTTTTATGAAAGCGCAACGGCAGCGCTTGAACTGTTGGAAACAGCAAAAAAGCAGATCCGTGTCGGCAACACGGTCAAAAGCCTGAATATTTGCGTCAACTGCAATCGCCGCATCGTCATGCAGGCAATGGAGCAATTCAAAGCAGAATATCCCGACGTCACGGTGTGCACGGTGCACTTTGGCAGCACGACGGAAACGTACGATCTTGTCGTCACCAGCGATCTATCGACGTTTGCCGACTATCGGCATCAGCCCCTGCTCACCGAGCAGGTTGCCCTTGCCGTGCACCGCTCGCATCGGCTTGCGGAATGCAAAAAGATCTCTGCGTCAGAGCTTGCCAACGAGCCCTTTATTACCCTGCGCCATGGGAGTGATTATTACAAAATGATGGAGGAGATCTGCCGTAAAGCAGGCTTTTCCCCTCGGGTTGCCATTGAATCGGACGACCCGTACTATTTGCGCAAATGCGTGGAATTGGGGCTTGGTGTCAGCTTTGTACCCGTTTTTTCGTGGGCGGGACAGTTTTCAAGCGACGTTTCTCTCCTCCCCTTGGAGTCACACACGCGTACGACCTACCTTTGTACCCCAAAAAGCACCCCCACTCAAGCGCCCGTGCGCCGCTTGATTGAGATTTTGGAGACATCCGTTGCGGAGCAACCGTAGCATACAATCATCTGACAACGCCCCGCTCCTCCGCAGGAACGGGGCGTTGCCGATATCAAACGGTTATTTCAACGTTTCAATCAGATAGCGGCAGTTGAGAATCTTTTCTGCAAGCTGACCGCGCGAGAAATAATAGTGGTTTGCCGCCTCAAAGCCAATGGCAGGCTCAATCAGCATCAAGGAAAGCATCTCCTCGGCGCTTTTCAGCTCCTGCTCGGCACAAAGGAGCATCTGCGCGCGATCCCCCGCCTCGCGTGCGCGGTAAAAGCGCATCTGATCCAAAGAGGAACGGAACAACAGGTAGGCAACCTGCGCCATGATCTTGGTTTCGCTTTGTTCTTCCCCCTCAAGCAGTGCCAATCCCTCTTTCCATTTGTCGCAAAGCTTTGCAAATTGGCTCTCCCAAACGTCCAAGGGATAAATGGAGCGCCAGCTTTCAATGTCGTCGTAGGCGTAGCAGGTCATGGTTGCGGTGTAGCCGGTCTTTTTTTCAAACAGAAGTGAGGAGGGACCTGCGTTGTGAGGTCCGCAGTAGACCATATTGCAATGGAACGGGTACTCGCAAAACGCCTCGGAAAAGATCTCGGAGGCGCGCTTGACGTTGTCGGAAAGCTGCGGAAAATCACAGTGCTCATAGAAGTATTTTGCCGCGTGCGCCACGCTGAGGGAGGGATAGCCGCCCAGCGTCCAGCTGAGCATGATGTTGGAAACGCCAACCTCCTTCAAGCGACGGATATGCTCCTCGATCAGGGGATAGACCGGAAGTGCGGGACAGGTGGAAGCCTCCCACGAGGTATTGACCTGCACCTTGGCAGACACCTCCAAGCCGCGCTCACGTGCAAGCTTCCATTGACCAAGCGCCAGCTCCCCGGGGCCGATGTTGCTCATGGAATAATCCAACACCCTGCCCTTGACGCCGCCCTTTTCAAAGGGGACGTCCAATTCGCTCTGTGCCTGCAGAATGACACCCTTTGGAAGCTTTTGAATGATCTCATCCGCAAATTCTCTCCATTGCCAACTCCACGCAATCACCTTGATATTGGGATCGACGCGGTCGGCACCGTTGCGGTAGCAGGCAATCGTATCCGCAATGACATCCGCAACGCTCCGCTTGGAGCAACGCGGGCAGGTGCAGCTTTCGGGAACGGCATGCGAGTAGCAGTTGGTTGGGTTTTCGGAGCGCGTAATGGTGAAAAATCCGCCAAGCTTTGGAACACTGCGGCAGAGCTTTTCTACCGCGGAGGTCAAATATTCACGCACCTCGGGCGTGGAGATGCAAAGGCAGAGCTTATCCTCAGAATACCGATGCCCCTGCAGCTCGGCGTGATCGACGTAAAAGCTTTTTGGCATGCTGCGCGGCTCGTTGAGATACAAAAAGAGCTTGATGCCGTATGCTTCCAATCGGTCGGTCAGGTCACGCATGCGCTCGATGCGCGCTTGCCATCCGTTTGAGATCTCGGGTGCCCACGGAAATTCCGTCAGCTGTGAAAGAAGCCCCTGCGTCCAAATGGCGTTCACACCGATGTTACGGTACGCCGCCAAAAGCTCGTCGGGCAAATACGTGCGGCTATCCACCTCAAACGCGTTTTGATACAACCCCGAGAAGGCGTAGATCATACGGGTATGAAAGACCTCGTCGCCCGAAAATTGCAGCTTTGGCACGCGGTATTGAAAATCAAAGGATTTGGTTTGTGCCGCAGGAAGCGCGGACATAATTTCCTTGATCTTTTTCGTGCGTGCCTGTTCTTCCTCGGTCAAAGCGCGAAAATACACCGGCTCGCAGTCGGGCTTATCGCCAAGCTTAACATCCAAAAAATCCTCCTCGCGCAGGATGGTAGCAAAGGTTGCTTCGTCCATTTCCAACAGCTCCAAAAGCTGCTCGTAGGGCAAAATATGCCAGAGCTGACGCACAATGGTAATGTATCCTTTATTCAGCCAAACGTCGTCCTCGGCGCGATAGGGTACGCCCATCTCATTTGCGGCTTGAATGACGTTCTCCTTGGTCGTGCGCAAAATGTTTGCCATACGCTCGGCGCTGACAAACTCGGATGCGCGGAAAATAAACGCCTGGTGGCGCGTTGGAAAATGGGAAAGCGGAATTGCCGCCTTTCCGATTTTGGGAAGCATGTATTCCATGAAAATCTCCTTTTTCTTTTTGATCAAAGCGTGTTTCATTCTGTACGGAACCAATGTCATTATAGCACAAAACTCCACGGTTTGTCAAGTAATTGATAGCTTTGTGATATTATAATTATACACTGACCATTTTTGAATGTGAATCCAAAAACGGACATAGAATTTATAAATAAAGACACAAGGATTACCGTTCTTACCGAATTTGTTCAAATTCTTTCTTGACATTTCGACATCTTTGCTGTATAATGTATAGCACAAAATGGCACCTTTGCCGATATTATACAGTATTGATATTGGCTTTTCTATGCAGATCTTGCAAACAATTGTGTAAATCCTGCTTTTTAAAAGGAAAACTGCGAAATTAAAGCAACACGGAGGAAAAATATATGAAAATCACGTTTTTGGGTACGTCCGCGGGAATGCCGGACGCCGACCGCCATTGCTCCTGTACCATGATCGAAGTGGGCGAGCGGATCTATTTTGTGGATACGGGCGCACCTATGACCGACGCCATCCGTCAGCATGCGATTGATCCCTCGCGCATCAAGGCGGTCTTTCACACCCACTGTCACAGTGACCACACGGTGGGACTTCTCCAGCTTTTGGACACGTGCACGTGGTTTTACAGAATGATCACCGACTTTGATTTTTACGTGACTGAGCAGGTAATTGCCGACACCATGATGCCCTGCGTTTCTGCTATGGAGGAAGGCAGAGAATTTCCCATAGAACGCCTGCGCCCCCACGTGGCACACGCGGGCGAGGTTTACAACGACGGTGTGCTGAAGGCAACCTATATTCCCACGCACCATTGCGATCCGCATCCAAGCTATGCGATCCTTTTGGAGGCAGAGGGCAAGGCGGTTCTCTTTTCGGGAGATCTTTCAAAAAATTTGGAAAAGAACGACTTCCCCACCGTTGCCTCCGAGCGTGAGCTTGACCTTTTTGTGTGTGAGATGGCGCACTTTCCGCCAGAGATCCTCGCTCCCCATTTTGCCACCTGCCGCGCAAAGCAGGTGCGCATCAACCATTTTTGTCCCCCCGAAAAGATCGAACAAACCGCCGCACTCGCCAAGGAGCAGGGCTACCCCTTCCCCATCGTCTTTGCACGCGATAATGACACGGTAGAGATCGACTGATACCAATCCGCAATATACGAGATAAAAACAGAGCAAGCGTAAGCCAAATCCTTTCCGCTTGCTCTGTTTATTTTAAAGTTAATTTCTTACAACGCGAGAGATGGGTTCTTGAAAAACATCAAACGGGCGATTCCCACATCCCATATGGGGCTCAAGATAAGCCAGAAGAACCAGATATAACCTGCCGTCTTCTACATCCAACTGATAGGAAGGATCGTTTTTTTCATACGGTTCCGCTTTCTCTTTTAATACTCTCTCTGCTTTTTTCAGCATGTTGAGATCAATATGCTCCAAATACGGTTCAAGTCCATTATTAGGCCAAAAATAAACACGTTCCTCGGATTCGGGCAAGATCAAATACGGATTATCTCCATCCTTCACGACATATTCGGACGCATCTTGATGCGAACAGCCTGCAAAGGAAAGGATACAAATCAAAGATAAAAGTACGGCAATCAGCTTTTTCACAAGTTTTTTCTCCTTTCAAAATATCATCTCCGGGATAGATCATCTGTTCAAAATCAGCTCCAAAAGCTCCGCAGGGGTGGCGGCAATGGCATCGGCACCGTTTTCCTCCAGCTCGGCACGGTCACGAAAGCCCCAAAGCACGCCAACGGTATAGAGATTTGCGTTTTTGCCGGTGAGCATATCCGTAGAGGTGTCCCCAACGTAAACGCAATCCGCGGGGCGGGCATCAAATTGCTCCATCACGGAGAGCACCACCGAAGGATCGGGCTTGAGAATGCCGCCCGGCTTTTGTCCCGTAACGTAATCGAAATAGTTTTTGCCGTAAAGGCGATCCACAACGGTACGCGCGGCAAAATCGGGCTTGTTGGAAACGATCGCCATGCGGATCCCCCTTTCGCGCACACAGTCAAGAACCTCCTTCAGTCCTGCAAAAATGCTTGTTTTGTAGGATACGTCGGCATTGTACGCCGTATCGTAATCGTGATACACGCGCGCATACAGCTCCTCGCTGTAAGAGTTGCGAAAGCGAAGCATCCCCTCTACCAAATTGGCAATTCCCTTGCCCGCAAGGTAGCGGTACTGCCCCTCCTCAATCGGTTCAATTCCATTTTTTATCAATGCCCCGTTGGCATAGTAGGCAATGGACGGAACGGTGTCCAGCACCGTTCCATCCAGGTCAAAAATACAAAGCTTGGTCATAAAAATACACGGTTCCTTAGTTCATTTCATTTCAGTTTATCACGCCATCCTTGCATTGAATTGTCGGAGAACATCCAAACTGAGCGTTGTCTCCCACCAAGGCTTTCCATTCGGCAATCGTGCCTTGGAAGTAGATCATCTTTAAATTCGTGCAACCGAAAAACGCATTTGAGCTGAGCTCCTTTAAATTTGCAGGGAGCGTGATCTCATAAAAGGTGCTGTTCTCAAACGCATAATCACCAATCGATTCGATCGTATCGGGCAAAACAAGCGGAGAAATTTTGCACCCGTAAAACGCATGCATTCCGATGCTTGTAACGCTGCCGTCGGTTGGAAGATTTCGCGGATCGATTCCAAAGATCACGCACTTCTTTGCAACGTCGATCAAGCAACCTCCAACCACCTTATATGCCTTGTTGGTGTAGGAAAATCGAATATCAGTCAACAGATTGCAACCGAGGAATGCATCCTCACCAATGCGAGTAACACCCCCCGAAAGGGATACCGAACTCAACTTGGAGCAATGTGCAAACAGCTTTTTGGGGACAGATTTTGTGTCGCTCAAATCCGCAGCACGCAGCCACGGACAGCCAGTAAAAGCAGCTTCTCCAAGCCATATCTCACCGTAATAAAACAAATCAAGATAAAACAATCCGGTATAGGAAAACGCATACGCACCGATGTAGAGGGTGCCTCCGTCGCCTTCTACATCCAACGACATCAGTGATCTGCAAGCGGAAAAGGCGTACTGACCAATGGATTTTACGTTGTGCGGAATGGTGAGATATCTGATTGCCGAATATCGGAACGCCTCGGCTCCAATCGTTTTGAGAGAATCGGGCAAGGTCAGATGCTGTAAGGACTTGCAATTCAAAAATGCGGCATCCCCGATCTGCTCCAGCGTAGAGGAAAGCGTCAGAAATTGCAGATTTTCACAGCCTGCAAATGCATTTGCCTCAATGGTAATTACGCCCTTCTCCAAAACCACGGTCACCAGACTCGTGCAGGCTGCAAAGGCGCCCTCCCCAATCGTTTTGACGTTTTCGGGAACGGTGATCTCAAGCAAGCCCTTGCAGGAGGAAAACGCGTTTTTGGAAATCGTCGTCAAGGTTTTCGGGAGCTCAATTTTCAGCAAACCGGAGCATCTGCTAAAGGCACTTTCCCCAATATGAGATAAGGCAGGCGGAAAATCGATCTGCTTTAAATTGGCACAATCATAAAACGCAAACTTCCCGATAGAGGCTACCGTAGAGGGCAGATTGATATTTTGCAGGTTGGAGCAATTATAAAATACATAGTCGCCGATGGATTGTAAGTTACCTTCAACGACCACCGACTCCAAACGGGAGCAGGCGTAAAAGGCATATTCGTCGATATACGTAATGGCAGTGGGAATGGTTATGGAAATAAGATCCTTATTTTCATAAAATACGCGCGGTCCGATTCTGGTCACCGAGCCATCGCATGGAATCACGTAGCCATTCAATACCAGCACCAGCATCTTGGAATCGGTATGAATCAAGCAATTGTCCACGCTATGATAAACGGGATTGTCCTTGTGGACCGACAGCTTCAATGCAGGGCATGTCAAAAAGGAGGTCGTGTGCACAAGGCTTACCGTTTTGGGAAGGGTCACCTCAGCAAGCACCTTGCACTCCCAAAAAGCTTTTTGGGCAATGGTTTCAAGGTTTGGGAAAAAGGCGATCTTTTCCAATGCGAAGCACTTTGCAAAGGCTTCTGCTTCAATTATTTTCAAGCCCTTGGGCAACACCACATCTGCAAGCGTAACGCAACCGCGAAAAGCGCGCTCGTCAATGATTTGGATGCTGTCTGCAAAGTAAATATCCGTCAAGGCAGAGCACTTATTGAACGCATCCACGCCAATTTCAAGAACCCCCTCCCGAAGGATCACCTGCTTCAGTGACTTACAAGCGTAGAATGACTCTGCGGAGATGGTTTTTACGCTACCGGGAATATCCACCGAATGAATGAGTGCATGTTTGAATGCACCCTCGGCAATTGCTACCACGCGGTCACCGTTGGGAGCAACCTCGGGAATCACAATCTCCTTGGCTGTAATCTTTCCAATTCCGGTCACCACGCAGGTCCCATCGTTGTTGGAGCGGTACTCCAGCTCCTCGGTAGCTTCCTTTGCAGGAGGTGCTTCCTTTTCGGGCTCTGCTGTTGTCGGCTCCTCTTTTGGCGTGGTGGCTTCCTCGGTAGGCGCTTCCGTCTCATCCGGGGCAATCATATCAAGCAGGTCGAGCAGATCCGTGCACGCGCACAGAGAAAGACACAACGCAACCAAAAGTACAAGCAACGTAATTTTTTTCATATCCAAACTCCTTTCTCAAAAAGTATCAAAAACAAATCTACCCTTATTTCCCGTCAACGTCTTTCCTGTTTATGTGCACCTCGGTCGTACCGTCGCTACACTGAACGACGATGACATTAGCGATCATGGAGGATCCAAAGCAACTCTCTTCTTTGGTAATGGAGTTCCACTCTTCTATCGTTCCAAGGAAAATGATCATTTTCAAATCTTTACAATCCACGAATGAGAAAAGTCTGAAACGCTTGATCGTCGCGGGAACGACCACTTCTTCAAGCCCCGTGCAATGGAAGGAGTATTCGCCAAAAGACTGCACGCTGCCGTCATTTGGAAGAACAGCACTTGCATGTGCATACACCAAGCGGCGCATTTTGGTGCGAATGATGGAGTTCCCCGTTCCCCAATAGTTTTCATTCCCCTCCTCAATTTCAACGTTTGCCAAATTCGGGCAATTCTCAAAGGCGCCGTACGCAATATCGGATACCTGCTTGGGAATATAAATGTGGGCAAGCTTGACACAGTGCGAAAATGCACTACTTCCAATGGTTTGCATCGTTTGTGGGAAGATCACCTCTGTCAAAGCCAAACATTCCCTAAACGCGCCATTCCCAATCTTTGTGAGCGCCGTTTCGTGCAAGCCTTCAAGCTGCTTCAATTTGTCGCACCCATAAAATGCGTATTCACCGATTTCGGTGATGGAGGAATGCAGCACCACCTTTTCCAATTTCCAGCAATATGCAAACGTTGAGTTTGGAATGACCGTAAGATACTCAGGAAGGACGACCTCCTTCAATCCATAACAAGCACCAAATACGCCTGCCTCAAGTTCTACCTTGCTTTTTGGAAATTCAACGCTGACCAAATAACAACAGATCTGAAAAGCCCCCTCCTCAATCACGGTCAAGCTTTCCGGGAGCACCAACTCGGTAATGTGACTGCTTGCAAACGCGTACTCTCCAATTCTGGTCAAGCTTTCCGGGAGCACCAACTCGGTAACGGCACTGCGTGAAAACGCGCTCGCACCGATTACGGTAATGCAATCCGGAATGACCACCTTTTCCATGGGACAACCTTCAAACGCCGAATCGCCAATGCTTGTAACGCTTCCGTCAGTGGGGATATCCGACGGATCAACGCCCTTTACTGCAGATTTCGCCGCGATATCGATCACGCAGCTTCCATTGACCTTATAGTAAGGATTGTCCTTGGAGATTTCAAACTTTGTCAGCGAATTGCAACCCAAAAATGCGTTGATGTTAAACTTTGAAAGGTTATTGCCCATTTGGACCTCGGTAAGCTTTTCACAGTTTCCAAAAGCGCAGGATCCCAATTCTCGCAGTCCGTCCGGCAAAACGATTTTTTGAACCGCCGTGTAGCGAAACGCCTCCGACTGAATTGTGTCGATCGTAGAAGCAAAACGAACGTCCGTCAGAGATGAGCAAGAGTAAAAGCTGTTTTTGCTAACGCACCGAACGCCTTCCTCAAATACCAGAGTCTCAAGCGCGGTACAGGTTGCAAACGCCCTCTCGCCCAGGTAGCTGACCTTGCCGGGTATGGTCAAAGACTGAATTTTTTTACAGCCCTGAAAAGCACTGCCAAAGATTGTAAACAAGTTGTCTGGTAAATCGATCTCGTTGATTGACTCACACCCATGAAACGCATCTGCTCCAATAGCTTGCAAGGAGCTTGGAAGCAAAACAGTTTGCAATTTGGAGCAAGCGTAAAAAGCATTCGGGAAGATCTCTTTTACTCCCTCGGAAATCGTTACCTCGCGCAAACTCTTACAACTTTGGAATGCTCCCGTACCAATGATTGCAACCTTTGAAGGAATTTTGACCGTCTTGATTGCGGTTGCTTCAAAGGCAGAATCTCCAATGGTCACCAAAGATTCGGGCAGGGTTACGGCAATCAGAGATGAGCAACGACGGAAGGCAGAACCGTTGATGGATTTCACCGTATCCGGCAGATCGGCTTCCACCAGCTTGGTACAATGCTCAAATGCAGAAGAACCGACGTACTTCAAGCCGCTTTCAAAATTTACGTGCATCAATTCGCGACAATCCATAAAGGCGCCCGGAGCGATCGTTTCCACAGATGCGGGGATCTCAACCGTTTGGATATTGGTTGTGGCAAAGGCTCTGGAAGCAATCTCAATAACCGTATCTCCATCGGGAGAAACGTCGGGAATGATAACGTTCACCTCGGTAGAAGTACCGCGCCCCGCTACCTTGCAGGTTCCGTTTCCGTTGGAAACGAATACCAGCCCTTGGTTCGCAGGATTTTCGGGGTCATCGGGTGAAGGGGTGGTGTCCTCGGGAGTCGAGGCTTCCTCGGTAGGCGCTTCCGTCTCATCCGGGGCAATCATCTCAAGCAGGTCGAGCAGATCCGTGCACGCGCACAGAGAAAGAGACAGAACAATCAACAAAACGAACAATAAGAGCTTTTTCATACTACGTTTCTCCTTTCATATTTTTTTGCAGTTGGCTCTACAATTTTATTATACAATATAACACCTGCCTTTGTCAAGGTTTGGAAAACACGATACGTAAAAAAAGCACCGCAGACATCCCCTTCGAGGGACATCTGCGGTACTTTTTACAGTTTGTTCACTTTTTCTCGGACACTTCCGCATCGGTTGCCTCCTGCGGATCATCCTCGGAAAGCTCCTTGGCGAGGTCCGCCTTGGAAATGAGGAACTTGCGGATGGCAAACAAGCCACCGATACACAGCACGCACGCGATATTGCTCAACGTGTTTTCGTGGTTGACGATAACCTGGCGCGCGATGGCAACAATGAGCACCTCCAGCGTGTTTGCAGGCGTGAGGTTGATCAGCATGCGCACAAACTCCAAGCCGACGACAATGGTCAGAATGTTGTGCAGATACGTATCCGCTGCGGAAAAATATCCGTTCACGGTGATCATCTTGTACACCTCCAAACCAAGCAGCCCTACAAGAACCACCAACGTCAAAACGGCGATCACGTATTCCAGCACGTGCACGGCTTTATAAAAGAACAAACTCATTTTCCTTGGCATGCTTTCAATTCCCTTTCAAAAACAAACGTTCTCGGATATTATCATTATACATGTTCTTTTGCCATAAGTCAAGAAAAAAAGACAAATATTTACAAAAAAAGATGCAAAACGCGCTCCCTGCCGTGGCAAGGAGCGCGCAAGTGTGCGACTTACGGTCGCGTGTCCGCTTTTGGAAATCAGTTATCGGGAACGTAGGTCGGGTTCTTGAACTGCTCCAGGGTCAACTGCATTGCCTCCTCGGCAACGTCGAGCTTGTTGTAATAGGTCTGGTACTGATTAGAGGTTGCGGTATCTGCATTCAGAAGCAGATCTTGGAAGCCACCCCAGTCGTAAAGCAGTGCAATGTCATATACCAGGGAGGTGCGAATGATATCCATTGCCGCTCTCGAGCCCTTATCCTGTGCAACCGTCATATACATGGTCTTGGTATAGTAAGCATCCATAGTGGAATCCTTCATACCGG
Organism: Clostridia bacterium; assembly: GCA_017453305.1. GTDB lineage: Bacteria > Bacillota > Clostridia > Oscillospirales > CAG-272 > UMGS1865. The sequence continues at coordinate 30,552 of JAFTKJ010000006.1, read as the reverse complement.
AGTAAACGGTCAGGATCTGCAGCATGCGCTCAGCATATTCCTGGTTGGTGCACATGTTGGGAACACTCCACAGATGCGCACAGCCCTGGAAATATACCACGCCGTGATAATCATCCCCTGCCTCGTACAAGGGGTTCGGAATAATACCGTACTCAAATGCATCCTTGGTGTAAAGGATCTTACGGATATCCCAAAGGGTCATGTCTGTAAAGAGGCAAACGCCGCCGTAGAAGTTATCACCGCGCGGGCCGGAGTTGCCGTTGGGGATCCAAGACGTGGAGACGGTGTTCAGATTTCTGTAGACGTAATCGTAGATTTCCTGATTGATGCTCTCACCGATGACAAGCTCGGGATAACCGTCCTCATCGATCTGCGTGATGCGACCGCCCGCACCGTAGAAATAGTAAAGAGGAGATGCGGAATATTGGAAATAGCCCAGCGTATCCTGCTTGGTGACGGAAAGTGCACCGTCGGACTTGTTTTGGTCCACGTTAACGATCTCTGCCATGGTCAAAAGCGTATCCATCGTCCACTCGTGCTCGGTAACGAGATCATAGATATTACTGTAAATTTCGTCGCCGAAGGCCTCAACAAAGGATTCCTTGTGGCTGTTGTACATTTCAATGTTTACAACGGTAGGAGCCGTATTATCCATAGTAGAAATGTTCATGTCTCCACTCAGATAGTAGAGCTTGCCACCCATAGAGAACTGTGCAACAGAGTTCTGGTCATAGGAGGAATGCGTCAGATCGACGTGACCCATTGACTTGATATCCTGCAACAGATTGGAGGTTGCGGCAGGTGCTGCCTCAATTGCCAGAAGAATGGAAAGATCGTACTTTTCGCTGTTCGCATAGAAATCCTTCAGCTCCTGATACGTAGAACCGGTGGAATCCTGCTGGTGGATGCGGCAGTGATAGGTCTCCTGAATGGTATTGTTTCTGGTATACACAGCAAAGGAAAGTGCGTCCTCGCTGGTTTCGGCTACCCAGAAATCCTCACACAAAAATCCGCCGTTTCCAAGGTCTCCGTCCTCCTTGGAGCGAACGTATGCCTTGTAAACGTAGTCCTGCCCGTTGGAGCTCATGTCGATCACCTCGGGGAGTCCGTCGTCGTCGCCCCCCTCTTCAGGTGTGGTAACTTCATTTTTGCCATCGTCTGCAGGCGTGGTATCATCGTTTCCGTTTCCCGTAGTGCAGGAAATGAGGAGAGATGCTACCATCGTCAGGGTCAGTATAAGAATCAAAAATTTTTTCATACTTTCTCCTTCTCTCTTATTATAATAATTCTACTTTTTCAGTATAGCACGAACAGGAGGCTCTGTCAATTGACAAAGCCTCCAAAAATCGGGGTTCAGTTTTGTGTATTTTAACGAAATGAACCGACCGTCATATGCCTGCGATGATCTGCTTGATGCGCTGAGCGAAAAGGACCAGGTCAAAGTAGGAATGGATCTCGGGCTCGACCTCGGAAAGATAGTCGATCATATTGTCAAGCAAGCGCGTTGCGCCCTCAGCATTGTTTTTAGAAAGCTCCACGTAAATGCCTGCAAGACGCTTGCAGTATTCACCGTGGTAGACAAGGATACGCCAGGACTCACGCTGACAAGGATCGGAGACCTGCAGATTTTTTGTCACCGTATCCGCAAACGCATCGACGTATGCCGAAACCTGCGCAATGCTCTTCCCTGCCTCTTCGTTGCCAAAAATATCCGCTTTTTTGGAATGGTCGTCCTCTGCCCCCGTATCCTGCGCGGTGACGTCGGTCTTTTGTGCCAAGGAATCCACCGCAAACAATTGCGTGATACCGTCAAGGTAATTCTTCGCCGCCTGCCAATCCGTACCAAAGGACACCTGCATGTAAGAATCGATGTACGCCTCGACGTCAGCACTGCTGTCAAATTGGAACTCACCTTGCATTGCATTCGGCAATCCCGTCGGGAAAGAGGCGCGCTGGGTCTGATCGCTCATCACACCGTGGAAACCCGTCAGATGCAGATGCTTCATATCCCGTGCCAGGTTGCGCGAAAATTGCATGTAGCCGGGATCCTCAAAATGCTTGGTGTAAAGGAAGTATTCAAACAAAAAGCGCGGTCCGTCAAATACGGGCTTCCATGCGTCAACAAAGGAGAGCAGCTGCTCAAAGCCCTTGTTGGGAGAGGAATGCTGATTTCGCTTCCACGCAGGAATTCCGTCCGGGCAACGACGGTCGGAGTAGGTGTCCCCCGGTGCACGTGTGGTTGCCGCAGTGGTCAGAATAAAGCGGCGCGGATTGTTCAGCTTTTCAACAATGGGCGGCCAAAGCGTATCTACGTACATGATAAAGACGATTTTTGCATGATTTCCGCGCGTAGTCAGCTCGGCATCCAACTCGTTGAGCATTTGCACGTACCAATCGGAGGGCGTTTTTTGAATGCAGTCCTCGCATTCGCAATGGTTGTTTTTGTAGTCCGCAAGCCAAAAATGCAAAAAGTCGATGTAGGGCTTCTCCTCCAGATAGTCGGCAAGCCAAGTGACAATTCTCTTGCGTACCCAATCCTGCGACATGCAGACCTGCGTAAAGAATGGAGAAGAATTGCAAAGCTCGCGCTTGCCGCCAACCAAGGCAAACGCCTTTTTGGTCTCTTCGGGCACGTCGTAATGCTGCCCCGAGATCATATGTCTGATTCCAAATGGCTCGTTGAGTGCGCCGTGTCCCAATGCGTGGAACTGCAAGCCGCACTTTTTAATTGCTTTTTCCCATTCGTCGACGTATGCGCAATACTGCTCGTAAGGCGGCTCGTTGCTCTCATCCAGGCGTGTGTTGACCGTGTGACGATACCAACGGTTCATATAGTTGTAAGGAATGATCTGCTCGATCATAAACAAATTCATATTGACCTTGGGGAGCCAGAGGATGGTTTCGTACACGTGCTCGAAGCTGACAGCCCCCTCGATGCATTGACCGCGGAAGGGATAATCTGCCTTTTTGCGCATGCGGAACACGTGCTCCTTCATGCTTTTTTGCGGAATATATTCGCCATTGGCACCGGGACGCACCCAATAGCACCCTGCCGACTTGAGATAATTGTAAACCCCCATCAGCACGCTTCGTTCGTTGCTGCCTGCAACGTAGCCACAAAGCGCGTTGATATCTGCATCGATGACGTCGTCGATCATCTCGTCATCCACGTCATCCGTCGGCAATCCAAGATCGGAGAGCAATCCCAGTGTGATGCCCTCTCCGCATGCATTGGATACCAACACCTCGGCGCTGACGTCCGCATCCATCAGATGCAAATATTTTGCAAGCTCCTCCGCGGCGTAGCGCAGAGTTTCGCTATCCCTTACAATACTGATTTTCATACCATATCTCCTTTTTTCGGTCAAAATGAAAACGCCCGATGCGTTACCTTATTATAACACATCGGGCAAAATTGTCAAGCATTTATAGAAAAAAACAATGGTTATTTTTTAGACGAGACACGAAGATCAAACTTCCTCGATCCAAAGCTCCTCGCCGGGGTTCATGTGATAGTTTTTACCGTCCGCCATAAACCAGATCTCGCGCAGGGTGGGGTTATAGATGCGATTTCCATCGGCACTGCGGATCAAAGATTGATACGCTTGGACGTACTCGTAGATCTCGATATTGGTGGCGTACCAAATATCGTCTTTTCCCGAAACGGTCTCGCAAAAGCGCTCCAAACGATCCCAATTTTGATTGTTTTTGAACTCGTAGGAATGCCCCCACAGATAAAACAGACGGGGATAGCGACGGGTGAGGTATATCTTTTCATCCTCCAAAGCAAGAAACTCCTCTACCCACTCCCACAAATTGGGATTGTTGTGGTGCGCGGTCGGCATCCACGCGTACCAATCCGTGGGGAGCATAAAGTCGTGATTGTCGCCGCCCAGCGTCCGTGCATAAACGATGCCGCAGGATTGCAAATTGCTCCTGACGGTCTGATAATCGTTGCCGTTGTGCATCTTGGTCACGCCGGAGTCGGGATACGCCATGCCGCGAATGATGCGACCAAAGCGTTTTTCCAAGGAGAGGCGGCAGTTCAAGGCATCCGCAAGCGCCAAGGGCGGAAAGCCGATACCGGGCGCCATGTGACGCTCCCCGTGCACGGCAACCTCGTGTCCGCGATCCAAAATACAGGTCTGGATCTCCTCGGCTGTCAGATTGCGCCCGTTGCCAACGGTAGAGCTGTTGATATTAAAGGTTCCCTTCATTCCGTATTGGTCCAACGTTTGTGCAAATCGAATATCCTCCCTGACACCGTCGTCGTAGCTGAGCGTCAAAGCCTTCATTTTTCCGCCGGGAAAGCGTAAAAAGCAATATTTCATCGTGTGTTCTCCTTTTCCGTTTTGCGTTGGGGTACGGTATCATTATAGCACGGCAAAGGTGCGGATGTCAAGAGCTAATTTGATGTAAATTACATTCTCTTTCACACGAACTTTCCGCTTGACAAAGCGTGCACTTTGTGATACAATAGTACTATCAAAAGCATGCATTGGAGGAAGATCATGAATTTTGCAATCTCACTTCGTTATTTGAATCTGGGCGTTGAAAATGCCGTTTGGAACACCCGCTGGTATACCTCCGAGGACTATATACATTTTGCAAAGCAATACGGCGCAGGCGTGATCGCGGTGCTTTCCGAGGAGGCGATCGATTCAGTCTGCGGCATTTGCGACGGACTCATCATTCCAGGCTCCCCCACCGATATTCCGCCCGTATATTATAACGGTGATCCCTTGGAAAAGGATCCCCCCGTGGACGAATATGCACTTGACAGCGCGCTCATCCGCCGTTTTTACGAAGCCAAAAAGCCCATTCTCGGCATTTGCGGTGGGCATCAGGCAATCAACGTCTTTTTCGGCGGTTCGATCCGTCGCATGAAGGATTCCAAGGCACACGAAAACGACACCGCACACAAGCATGAGATCAATATCGTCAAGGGCTCCTTTGTTTACGATATGTTCAACTGCGAGAGAACAACGGTCAACAGCTACCACGCGTGGGAGCTGGACCGCATCGCACCCGACCTCAAGGTTGTGGCTACGACCGACGACGGCGTTGCCGAAGCCATTGAATGGAAGGAGCACAACGTATTTGCCACACAATGGCACCCCGAGCTTGCCTTGCGCGGTGAGCGCACCCCCGAGCACCTCCTGTTTGACAACTTCCTTGCCGCGTGCGAGAAGTGTCGGTAATACTTTTACTTATGAATACAAAAAAGGCGAGCGCGGAAACGCTCGCCTTTGAGATTATTCATGCTTTTTATTTCATATACGCCATATTGAATGTCCGAAAAAACGCCTCTGTGAGCAATGCCTCATCCCCACGTAAAGTTACCAGCATACCATCCAAATACAGGCAGACGTAGATTCTGGAATCGTTCTTTAACTCCGAGATCATGGCGGTGACCGTCTCGCCATTTCCGAGTGTGATTTCTTTCTCATATATGTTTTTATAGGATGCTGATTTCTTATAATTATCCGGAGAAGGCGAATTAGGAGAGATCATTTTTAAGACTTGGTAATACGATGTGGCAGAATTCAGTTCAGTTCGATCAAGTACACTCAAATATGCGATACTTACTGTCAAATCCTGTTCGTTTATCAAACAATGATACCACAGCCACGGAAGATTATATAATTCATTCGTAAACCAAGTTACATTGCTAAACCCTTCTTGATTGCGAAGGTCAATATTTTTCCCTCCAATTTGAGGTACTGCAACCTTTATCTCGCCCGAAGCGAAATCCGATAGAGTTTGCTGATATAGCTCACCGCAATTTTTCTGTTCAGTCCGCAATTGTTCAAATTGAGGAGCAAGTGGATTTGTCAAAGCGGCATGAATGTCATTGTAAGACTCATAGTCATACGAAGAATACTCCGGAGGAGAAGGAAGAATAATTTCAACCCCCGGTCCCGGAATACCCCCCGGTCCCGGAATAACACCCGGATCATCTTCTCGCAACAGCGGCACAATGATGACTGCACTCAAAACCAGCACAAAGCAAGCCGCGATTGCTCCAAAACGCAACCATGCGCTTTTCGGCTTTTTGTTTTTCTCTCTGAGCCGCTCCTTTTGCAGGACGTATTTTTCAACAAGATCGGGATCAATGTGATTCAAACCTTCATTCCATTCTTTCTTTTTCATATCGAATACCCCTCACTTTCAAGTTTTTCTTTCAAGGCACTTCTGATGGCGGCAAGCTCCTTGTTCACCATTGAACGGCTCAAACTCAAGTCACTTGCAATTGTATCAATGGGATCGGCTAAGTAGTACCGACTCATAAATATGAATTGTCTGCGTTCGGAAAGCGAGCGAACAAAGTCGCTGATGACACGCCCAAGTCTCTCCGCATCAAAATCCGCATCAACGTCACCGTCACCGGCTACGAAATCTTCGAGCTCGGAAAGAGAAGACGTCATTTCGGAAGGTATCACACGCTGTTTTCCTTTGCTGTGGTAGCGTTTGATCGCAATTCTTCGTGTGATCGTCGTCAAAAATGCTTTGAGCACATTCGGTTTTGTAGGTGGAATTGCGTTCCACGCGCCAAGGTATGTATCGTTCAAGCATTCCTCGCAGTCAAGTCGGTCGTGAAGAACGTTATAAGCAATGGAAAACAGATATTTCTTGTATTTGAAATCGGTTTCCTCAATCGCTTTTTCGTCGCGTTCCCAATAAAGGGCAACGATCTTTTCATCGTCCATAGGTGTTCTCACCGTTTGTTTTCCCCGAAGTTCCATAACTTGCCTCCTCCCTCGCGTATTTGAAAGCCCCTTCATAAATAGTAGTACCAAAAAATTGGAAAGTGTGTAAGGATTTTTGAAAGTTTTTTATATTATACCATATTTTTGAGGAAAATGTGTGAACTGATATAAAATATACACGCCACCGTGACAAGATCGAAATATAAAATGCGGCAGGAATGTAACATTCCTGCCGTTGTTTCTTATTTGCTCAACTTTTTTGCTATTACGCTCTCTCGTAACTTCAACCTGCACCGAAGGTGCATTATAACAACACGAAGCGTATCATAACCGATCACTCGCCGCAGGCAATTATTCCCACTCGCTTAAATTAGCATTATACCCCGTGAATTTAGGTCTTTTCGCGCGGCTTTTCGGGAGATTTGACCGCCTTTTTCCGCTTCATCTATGGAGTCTGCGAAAAGCGGTATCAAAATGGTATCAATGATACCGACTGAAAATCACATTATTCCCGACAATTCATTATACCATAAAATAAGAATAAATACAAGAGGTTTTACAAATATCATTTGAGAAGAATTATCAATCTGATATGCTAATTACGCAGAAATAATATCCGTCTATTTCATAATAATATAGCGTATCCTTCGGAATATTACGCTCCTTTTCTGTTATAATAAATTCTACTTTTTTTGGTATAAAATATATCTCATATTCATACAGCGTATCTACTTGAATGTCTTTTACGTCCAAAATGTTTTTGTATTCTCCGTTTAATTGGTAGAGAGTATGCAAATCAAGTTTCCCATCTGCCTCTACCAAAAACAGCGAATCTATGCTCATCATATAGGTTTCATCTGCATAATCAGAATAAATATAAAAATATCCCAAAACTTGATATTCTTCGTATTCGTCTTCAATAGTTTTTTCTATTTGAGCAATATAGTTCAAATCCTTGTCTTTTTGCTTAGGAGAATCTAATTGAGTAAGGATTATTCCCACAAGTATAAGAAGGATTCCTACGCAATAAGCAATACGCACGGAAATTTTTATTTTGCGATTAGATTTCACAATGTGGTTTTCTGTGACCTCTAACCGTTCGGGCGCTGTTTCTTCAAGTACTCCGGAAATATAGTCAAGCTGCTTTTGAGCAAGTGTTGAAAGAATAAGTTTTGGGGCTTTTTCCATAATGCTTTCAAAAAGCTCAACCGCCTCATCAATGTCGCCCTTCATTCGTTTTGTAACGGCTAATTGATATTGGCGCATCAAGACTAAATAATTGAGGTTTTTCTTTTTTGAGTATTTATCAATACCTTTTTCCGCGATAGCGCAGGCAGAGGTATAGTCGGCATTGGAAAATGCACAGTAAAACTCATATGCTGCCTTATTCGGTTTTGAAAGTTTTAACGTCGGATTGTATTTGTGATAGTTATCAATTTGAGCGAGATTATCTTTGATTCCTTCATAATCTCCTCGCTCAAAGCAAACACGGCAGAGAAGCAAATGTCCGTAAACTTTTTGATTGACGTTCTTGTGTTGCAACAACACAGAATTTATAATATTGTGCGCGTTTTGGTAGTTACCCGTTGCGAAATCTAAATTCAGCTTGTAGGAATAATTAGCCAGAAAAAACTTGGCGTTTATGATTGCAGCATATTTTTCAGCATCAAGCTCTTTCCAAAGTGAAGACATAATGGTTATTCGTACAGCAAAGTATATGGCTATCCTCATATAGATCAGGAAGCAAAGAAAATAAAGAATCACGCCAAGAGGATTTTTGATAAGCCAAATTGGTATCGACAACGGAAGCGTTAAAAGAAGGGATAAAATATAGTATGAGGCAATCACTTTTTTTGCAGCTATGTTTTTCATATTGTCCCCCTTTATCTGTAATATTTGCACGCCTTCTCAAGCAGAAGAAAATCGTTGCAGCGCTTGGCGAGAGATGAAGCATCGCCGTCCTTGATTTTAATCTTATATACGTTCTGCGCGTTCTTCCAAATCTTCTCTTGAATTGACTTGATATAACGGTACTCGGCGAGAAGCAAAGCGCGGTAGTGCGGATCAGGCTCGTTTCTGATGTCAACGTACTTGGTTTCGCTCAGCGGCACCGGGAACATATTGTTCAGATTGATAACGGCATAGTCCTTGATCTTAATAAAATCAAGCCCTTCCTTCATCAGCTTGTGCTTGTCCTTGAACGAGGAAAGCGGCGCGAAGTAATCAAAGCTATTGATATGTAAAACGATACCGATATATTTCCTCTCGTTCTTCTGCCCGGACTTCTTATTCTGAAACAGATGCGGAGCATACGCCGAGAGGTATGTAATATAGCTTGCGTTAATTTCGTAAAGCTTAAGGTTGTCCATTGAGTCCTCCAAAATAGCAAATGAGGGCAAGTGTGCCTTGCCCTCATCACATAACTTTCGCATTCTGAGTAGCGAAACACTCACTTGTAACTTTCTTGAAAGAACCAAGAGAAGTTCGCTTAGTAAGTTTCTCATTTAGGGCTGAGATACACCCACATTTATATTATATCCTTTTTTGGTGCATTTGTCAATACAAAAAGGCAAATTTTTATATAAATAACGGCAGAATTATTTACATCCTGCCGTTGTTTATTATTCTGTTTGGTATCAAAACAGTATCAAAAATCCGTCCCACGTGCCGAAAGCCCTTGATATATAAGGCTTTTTCGACTTACGTTTATTATTCCCACTCAATCGTTCCAATCGGCTTTGGCGTCAGGTCGAGGAGGACGCGGTTGATGCCGTCTACCTCGGCGGTGATGCGGGCGGTGATGTGGTGCAGGAGCGCGTACGGGATCTCCTCAATGGTCGCGCTCATAGCGTCGGTGGTGTTAACGGCGCGGATGATGGCAGGCCAGCCCTCGTATCTCTTGCCGTCGCGTACGCCTACGCTCTTAAAGTCGGGCACCGCGATAAAGTACTGCCATACCTTGCCTGCAAGTCCGTTCTTATCGAACTCCTCGCGCAAAATGGCATCTGCCTCACGCAGAGCGTGCAAACGGTCGCGCGTGATGGCACCCAGGCAACGAACGCCAAGTCCGGGACCGGGGAACGGCTGACGGTAAACCATTGCGTGCGGAAGCCCCAATGCCTCGCCGACCACACGAACCTCGTCCTTGTAAAGCAGACGAACGGGCTCGACCAGCTCGAACTCCATATCCTCGGGAAGGCCGCCTACGTTGTGGTGTGCCTTAACGCCGTCGGACTCCAGAATATCGGGATAGATGGTTCCCTGCGCCAGGAAGGAAATGCCCTTGAGCTTGGAAGCCTCCTCGTCAAACACCTTGATAAACTCGCCGCCAATGATCTTTCTCTTCTTTTCGGGCTCAGCAACGCCTGCCAAAAGATCGAGAAAACGATCGGTTGCGTCAACGTAGATCAGGTTTGCGTCCAGCTCCTTACCAAACACCTCAATGACCTGTTCGCTCTCGCCTTTGCGCATCAATCCATGGTTGACGTGCACGCAAACGAGCTGCTTTCCGATGGCTTTGATCAGCAAAGCGGCAACAACCGACGAATCCACGCCGCCGGAAAGCGCCAAAAGGACCTTTTTGTCCCCTACCTGTGCTCTGATTTCCTTGACCTGCTCGGCAATAAATGCATCGGCAAGCTCTTTTGTGTTAATGCGCGCCATGTTTTCGGGGCGCTTGTTCGGCAATTCCATAAGTGATCCTCCGTAAATTCGGAATCGATATCTCTCATCCTTAGAATAAGAAAATTATATCACACTCTCCCCCACTTTGTCAATGTTTTTTTTTGAATTTGTGCCTTTGCGTAACAGATTTTTTCAAAACAAAGCCTGGTTGAAATACAGAAATCAAAGCCTCTGTCACGCATATAAAAGTGAGAACCCCCATTTGCAAGGAGTTCCCACTTTTGTTTTTGCAATTTATTTCAGCTTTGCCAAAGCGGCGGTAACGCCGTCCAGGTTTTCCTGATATTTAGCAAGCTTTGCACGCTCGGCATCCACAACGGCGGCGGGTGCTTTTGCAACAAAGCCCTGGTTGGAGAGCTTGCCGTTCAGGCGCGCGATCTCGCCCTCCAGCTTCTTCTTTTCGGCTTCCAGACGTGCGCGCTCCTTTTCGGTATCCACCAGATCAGCCAGCGGCAGATAGATGGTTGCGGAGTCGGTGATGATCTGCACGGCGTTATCGGCGCTGACGGTGGCATCGTCAAAGGATGCGGCAACGGCAACGTCGGACGCGGAAGCAAGACGGGCGAAGAAGGGATAAGTGTTCTCGCCAAAGGACTCGGCATACGCGGTTGCGATATACACCTTTGCCTTGCGGGAGGGAACGACGTTCATTTCGTTGCGGCGCAAACGGATCGCCTTGATGGCAGCGATCACGCGCGTCAGCTCCAAGGACTCCTTGGGGAAATTGAGGCTGTCGTTTACCGTGGGATATTTGGAGATCACGATGCTCTCGGCGTCGCCGTCATGCGGAAGTGCCTGATAGATCTCCTCGGTGATAAAAGGCATAAAGGGATGCAACATCTTTAAGGTGCCCGTGAGCACGTAGCAAAGCACGTTTTGCGCCACGCGATTGCCCTCGGTGTCCTTTTCGGAAAGGCGGCTCTTGGTCAGCTCAATGTACCAATCGCAGAAGATATCCCATACGAAATCGTAAATGGCACTGAGCGCCACGCCGATCTCATAGTGATCCAGCGAGTTGGTCACGGTTGCAACGGTCTTGTTGTACTCGGTCAGGATCCATTGATCCTCGGCGGTGAGAGCCGAAGCCTCGGGGAGCTCCACACGGTCGATGGTCAGATTCATGCGCACAAAGCGGGATGCGTTCCAAAGCTTGTTTGCAAAGTTCCGTGCCGCCTCCATCTTCTCGTCGGAGAAGCGCATATCGTTTCCGGGAGAGTTACCCGTGGAGAGTGCAAAGCGGAGCGCGTCGGCACCGTACTTTTCGATGACTTCCAAAGGATCGATGCCGTTGCCCAAGGACTTGGACATCTTTCTTCCCTGCGCATCACGCACCAAGCCGTGAATGAACACGGTATCAAAGGGCTTTTCACCCATGTGCTCAAGTCCCGAGAAGATCATACGGGACACCCAGAAGGTGATGATATCGTATCCCGTTACAAGAACGCTTGTGGGATAGTACTTTTTCAGATCCTCGGTCATTTCGGGCCAGCCCATCGTGGAAAAGGGCCAAAGTGCCGACGAGAACCACGTATCCAACACGTCCTCGTCCTGGCGTACGGGAGCACCGCACTTGGGACAAGTGGTGATATCCTCGCGAGAAACGGTCATCTCGCCGCAGCTATCGCAATAGAATGCCGGAATGCGGTGTCCCCACCACAGCTGACGGGAGATGCACCAGTCAAGGATGTTGTTCATCCAGTTAAAGTAGTTTTTGGAGAAGCGCTCGGGGACAAAGCGGATGTCACCGTTTTCAACCGCCTCGATCGCAGGCTTTGCCAGGGGCTTCATTTTAACAAACCACTGGTCGGAGGTCATCGGCTCAACGGTGGTGCCGCAACGGTAGCATACGCCCACGTTGTGATCGTGCGGAACGGTCTTGACCAGGTACCCTTCTGCCTCAAGCTCTGCAACCAGCGCCTTGCGGCACTCGTAGCGGTCCATGCCCTCGTACTTCCCTGCCCCTGCATTCATGGTGGCGTCGTCGTTCATGACCTTGATCTGCTCAAGTCCGTGACGCTGACCAACCATAAAGTCGTTGGGGTCGTGCGCAGGTGTGATCTTCACGCAGCCCGTACCAAAGCCGATCTCTACGTAATCGTCGGCAATGACGGGGATCTCTCTGCCAACCACGGGCAGAATGAGCGTTTTGCCGATCAGGTGCTTCATTGCCTCGTCCTCGGGGTTGACCGCAACGGCGGTATCACCAAACATCGTTTCGGGACGGGTGGTAGCCACCTCAACGTAGCCATCCTCCCCCTTGATGGGATACTTGATGTGCCAGAAATGTCCGGGCTGATCCTTATACTCTACCTCCGCATCGGAAAGCGCGGTCAGACAACGGGGGCACCAGTTGATGATGCGGTAGCCGCGATAGATCAGTCCCTTTTCGTACAGATTGACAAACACGTCGCGTACGGCGCGGGAGCAACCCTCGTCAAAGGTAAAGCGCTGACGCGTCCAATCGCAGGATGCGCCCAGCTTTTTCAGCTGTCCCGTAATGCGCGCCTCGTACTTGTCCTTCCACTGCCAAACGCGCTCCAAAAACTTTTCACGACCAAGATCATAGCGAGAAAGTCCTTCTTCTACACGCAGTCTCTCCTCTACCTTGATCTGCGTAGCGATACCCGCGTGGTCGGTGCCGGGGATCCAAAGCGTATTGAAGCCCTGCATTCTCTTGTAGCGCACAAGAACGTCCTGAAGGGTTTCGTCCAGGGCGTGTCCCATGTGCAATTGCCCCGTTACGTTGGGGGGCGGAATGACCACGGAGAAATGCTCTGCGTCATTTTTGACGTCGGGCGTAAAGTAGCCCTTGTCGCACCAATTCTGATAAATTCTGTCCTCAAACTCCGACGGCGCGTAAGTTTTTGGCAGCTCGTTGTACTGATCCATCATAGACCTCCTAAATTTTATATACCTGTTTTTTTTGCGTTTTTATACCCTTGTGGGTCACTCAAAATGCGATACTCGGTACCGCTTTCCTGCCGCCCTTGCGTTTTCGCTGATAAAGGAACGTCTGCGGCATTTGAGGATGAGGCGTCGCCCGTCCTCCTTGTGTGTATAAACCGCCTCAAAGCGTCCCGTCGTTCGCTCCAGCCGTTTGGCAAGTGCGGCAACGTACTCCTTCTTTTTGCCAAGCACCGAGGGGCAGGCAAAGGAAAGACGGTAGTTATACTGCTGGATTATGTTTTTCGAAATAAGAATATAGCGCGGATTTTCGATGGGAGAGAGTAGCTCGGTCATTGCCGTGTTGAATACGTTCTGATCGTGAATGGAAGCATTGCGCAGCTGCAAAGCCACCACCGAAAGATCTCTTTCCTCCATGCATTCGACGCGTGCGGAGGAGGAAATCAACTCGCAGTCACACAATGCCTTGTAAATGGCAATTCCAAGCGTGCGGATGGAGCGCGCGGGCGTCAGGTGCATCGCCAACGTAAGCACCACGCGATACAGCGCCCAACCAACAACACCGCCCGCCAGCAACGAGAGCAGTACGCCCCAAACGGTCTCCCCTTGTACAGAGCGCAACACGACCTGGATCAAAAGTGATTCTACTACGGTCAGCACCGCAAACATCGATGCGTTGAAAAAGCCGAATACCGGTACACGCACCTCACGCGGAAGCTCGGTCTCTACCTCCACCGCAAATTTTCCGTCTGCGACTTCCCCCTGCCACTGTGCGGCAACGTCCTCCCGCTTTGCGGCACGGGAAAGCATGTGCTCGTTGATGCGTGCAATCCCCTCCTCGTTGAAGGGCGGAGCAATGGCGGTGATGCGCTCGATGCCGCTTTCCACCACGCCATTGGAATAGTTGGGACCCATAAAGGAATCGAAACGGCGGCGCAAAACCTCAAAATCGTAGGAATGCAACACTCCGGGATCGTACTTCAAATATTCTGCCGCACGGGCGACTGCATTCTCTTGAAATGCGTAGTCCGGCTCCACCGTAACAAGATGCCAAACGTTTGACACCTTTTGAGGATTGTTTTTATCAATGCGGATGGCGCGTCCGCGCATCTGATTGGAGAGCACGAAGCTGCCGACAAAGCTTGCAAGGATCAAGGAATTGATGCTTGGAGAATCCCATCCCTCGCCCAGCAAGGATTTTGTACCGATGAGGATCTGGATCTCCCCTGCCTCAAACAGCCTGCCAACAAAATCGACTGCACGGTGATTGGCGCCCGAAAACTCGACCACGGCGTAATCCGTCCCGTCAATCACACTCTTTTTGTGCTTCATGGAGGAAAGATCGACCGCATCCGGCAGGATGACCAGCGTACCCGAAAGAACGCCGATCTTTGCTTTTTTCATTTTACGGCGCAGGCTCTCAAATATACTGACGATGTTAACCGAATCAAAATGCTCGGTTTGCGTTGCCTTGACCAGATTTTCTTTTTTGATATAGTCGGTCAGAACCAGCATGCGCAATCCCGCCCCCATTGAGGCGTATTCCGCCTCGGCAATTTGGCAAATACTTTTCAGCTTGCCCACCGAGGAGACCAGCGCGCGCTTTAATTTTTCATTCAGCACCAGCGAAACGCGGCGCTTATCGTAAACGGAGTTCCACTTCAAAACACCGATCAATTCATCCTTTTGCTTTCCCGTCAAAAGCTCACCGTCGCACAAAAACTGCAGTGCGACCTCGGCATATTGCATGGAGAACGCAGGCAGAGGACGTCTTGCGGTCAGTTGGCGGATCAGCTTTGGATCCACCTCAAAATCATAGTAGCGGAACAAAACCAGAAGAGCAACGTATTCCTTGACCGACGCAAACAGCTTTTCGTAATCCTGCTCGGCATTCAGACGCTGACACAATTCTTTGAGGAATGACAGCTTGCCGATCTCCTCCAACGCCTCCACGGCATTTTGCTTGTGTGCACCAAGCGACTCTCGCTCCTCCTTTGTGGGATAATTGAAATATACGTAATCCTGGTGCGGACACAAGGTGTTTTGCCCAACCAGCTCGGGAACAAAGATCTCCTCGTCAATCTCGCCGCACATTTCCACGTAGCGATTCCACTCGCCGCCCTCCGCATCGTACGGAGGCGTTGCGGTCAGAGAAATGATCTTCATCCCACGAGGCAGAGCAGAAATAAACTTTTCCAGCGCCCGTTGCCACTCGTTTTTCAAGTGGTGTGCCTCATCAAGACAAATGGTGCGAATGCCCTGCTCCTTCATCATGGAGAACAGATCGATATCCGAGCAATCCACGTCCTCGTCCTCGGCAGCTGCCACCTTTTCGATGGCGGTGTAAAGTGCCTGGTAGGTAATGGAATTGATGGTATGCGGCGCGTGCAGATCGTTGGAGAACAGCGTTTCAAAGTCGGCAGGATCATCCAAAAAGAGATCGCGGAAACGCTCGCCCCATTGCTGTCGGATTGCCGTGGTAGGCGACAGAATGATGCAGGGCTTGCCAATGCGTCGGATCAGCTCCAGACCGAGCACCGTTTTTCCGCTTCCGGGAGCGGCAACGATATGGATCTTTCCATCCTGCAAATACTGATCGGCACGATCCAACACACGCTGTTGATAACTGCGGAAGGTTCCGTGAAAATGAATTTGTGCAAAGTTGCTCATCTTGCTGCTCCTTTCCTATCGTTCTCTGCTGAAAAAAGAAAAAGCCCACACATCCATCAGGACGTGGGAGCACGCGGTACCACCTGATTTCACACCCAAAAGGGTGTGCTCTCGTTCCATAACGGCGGATCCCGTTGCAAACTACGGGGCGACAACTCGCACCCTTTCCCCTGCACCGCTCCAAAGTGACTTCCGCTTTTTGTATCAAGGGCTTGCACCAACCGCCCCCTCTCTGCAGACCGACAAAAGCGTACTCTTCTTTTTCATCGCGTTTAGAGACATTGTACCATAAAAAAAGCAAATTGTCAACAGCTTCTTAAAATTTTCTTACCATATTTATTGAGAAGAATTCCTTTTTTACAAAAAAGAAGGAGTTCCATGCCATACGCATCGAACTCCTTTGGTATCAGGATTCTTTTTTCTGATTTTTTTCAATCAGCTCAAGGATGTGCAACGAGGACAGCGGCTTTGCGCATTTTGCCTGCTCCACACGCATTTTCGTGCGCAATTCGGGAGACTCCATGAGACGGATTCCGTTTGCAATCTGCCGATGGATTTTTTTTGCAGGCAAGGAACAGCCTTTTCTTGCAAAGAAGCGGTAGTTGTCGCTCTCGCATCCGGGAATGGGCGCCGTATGCACCAGGGGAATACGGCAGATCAGCGCCTCGCTGGAGGAAAGTCCACCCGGCTTGGTATAAAGCACGTCACACGCCACCATATACTGCGGGATCTCGGTGGTAAAACCGATGATGTGAACGTTCTCCTTGCCGTCAAAATATTTTTCCAGGGAGGTACGCAAGCCGTCGTTCTTTCCGCAAATGATGATCATGTGCGCGTCACCAAGCTTTTCGTAAAACTCTTTTGCAAACTTACGCATGCTTCCCGCACCCATACTGCCACCCATGACAAGGTACAGCTTTTGATCCTCGTTAAAGCCGAGATGCGCGCGCGCCTCGGCACGCGTGGGAAGATTCAAAAAGCGCATGCTGGTAGGAATCCCAAACGGGCAGAGCTTTTCCTCGGGCATTCCCTTTTTGACGTAACGCGGGATCAGATCCTCGTGCGGCAGAATGTAGTAGTCACACAAAAGGGTCTCCTGCCAGAAGGGATACCAGGTATAGTCGGTTGCAACCGCAATGGTGACGGGCAAGTCACAATTATGCTTTTTCAAATGAGAAAGCGCCTGCGCAGGCATTAGATGCGTTGCCACGATACCGTCGTACGGACCGTTTTTTTCCAGATAATCGTACAAGCGACGCGCAACGATGGCACTATCCAGATACAGCGGCGAATGCACCTTTTTAAACACGTTGCTCACACCGTAAGAAAACTTATAACAAACGCCAAACAAGGACGGCATATGCTTGACCATACCAACGTATGCAAGATTGACTGCATTGCTGATCTTATCGCTGAAAAGCCCCAAAAAGTCGACGACCTCGCCCTGATGTCCCTCGTGCTCGATGCGTTCTAAGATCGCTTTTGCCGCGGAATTATGTCCTTCTCCGGCTTTGAAAGAAAGTATTAAAATCTTCATATTTAAAACGCTTCCTTTGCTTCAAATTCGAACTGTACTATAAAATATGCACGCACATGCCGATATAGTATTCCCGATGTGCGCACAATAACTATACGTATTATACCACACAAAGCATTTTTTGTCAAGATGAGGTACAAAAATTGTCATTTTGGGGATCATTGCGTCAAAAAAGCACTCGATATCCGCTCATTTTTTCGCAAATATTCCCCTGCAATGAAAAGTCCACGATGCCAAAGACGGTATGCCGTTCTGCGTGATACTCCCATCAGGCGCGCCGCCGACTCCAGGCTCTCTCCGCGTACGTAGCGATAGTAAAGCACCATCTTTTCCCTGCCGTTTTTCATATTCCCAAGCAGCGTTGCAACCTCGTAAATACGCGCTTTCCAATATGCCTCGTCTCCGTTGAGGATATCCGCACACTCGCACGCCTCCTCAAAAGCCTTGGCACGCTTGCGCTCGTACTTTCGCAATTTCAGCATATCCAGACAAAGCTGATAACCGCACAAAAAGTTGCGTGCCTCTTCTGCTATTTGGTTTTGCTCTTCTAAAATCATTCCTATATAACCCCTCCTTTTTCGCAATTCCGTATTATAATTTGTGATTTTTCGCGATTTTTTTTGGAAATATCGCAAAAGTGCTTGACAAATCTTCGGAAATCCGTTATACTATTCTTGTACCAATATTATATCGAATTTCCGAACTGTTGTCAATATGTATTTCGGTTTTTCTTAATATTCTGCAATTTACACAAAATGAATACCTTCTTCTTGTGTAAATTTGACAAAATGAATGGAGAGGTTTTATGGACTATTCCGTATTTGAGCGCTTACTGTCAGAGCGCGGCGTTACCGTATATCAGGTTGCAAAAGCGACGCACATAGCCGCTTCCACCTTTACCGATTGGAAGAACGGACGCTCTACGCCTAAGGTGGATAAGCTTTCGCGCATTGCCGATTATTTCTCGATCAGCCTGGACGAGTTGATGGGCACTGCCAGCGGTATGCGCAGCGCCGAATCTGCCTACCGCAACTTGCGCGCATCCAAAATGGTCCCTGTCATCGGTGTCATCCGTGCGGGCAAGCCGATCGTCACCGACGAAACGATGTTAGGGCGTGAATTCGCAGACGTAGACGACGTAGAGGAATATTTTTACCTTGAGGTCTGCGGAGACAGCATGAAAAACTGCGGCATTGTAGATGGCTCCTACGTACTCTTTCACAAACAGCAGTATGCCGAAAACGGCGACATCGTAGCCTGTCTTGTGGACGGAGAATGTGCAACTGTCAAGCGCTTTTCCAAAGAGAGCCGCCGCATCGTGCTCTCCCCGGAGAATGAGGATTACACCCCCATCGTGCTCTCTCCCGAGGATTTCGAGATCGGGCGCGCGCGCATTCTCGGCGTCGCCATTGAAGCAAAAATCAAATTCTGATCAACTCAAACCATTTCTACCACGATATTGAAGGAGCATTCATGATAGCAATCAGTGTCAACGATCTGTCGTTGAGCTACGGCACGACCGTAATATTAGATAAGGTATCCTTTGCCCTGGAGGAGAATGATAAGCTTGGAATCATCGGTGTCAACGGCTGTGGCAAATCCACGCTCTTTCGCCTGATCACAGGCGAAGAAGAACCAACCGCGGGCGAGGTCTATCTTTCCAAGGGCAAGACCCTGGGCATTTTAACGCAGGATGGCGCGTTTGACTGCACCGATCCCACACAGACCGTATTGGAGCGCATGTATCTTGCATTTCCCCACCTTTTGCGCGCCGAGGAGCGCCTTGCCGTGTTGGAGGCAGAGCTGAAGAGCGGAAGTGAGCAGATCATCCGCGAATATACCGATCTGCACGAAAAATACGTACATGACGGTGGGCTTGAGTTCCGCGGACGTTGCGCCTCTATTTTGCAAAAGCTTGGCTTTGACAAAGCTGCAACCGCGCAGCCCGTTTCTACCCTCAGCGGCGGACAGCGCACGCGACTTGCACTTGCGGTCGAGCTTTCGCGCGAGCCCGACGTTCTGCTGTTGGACGAGCCGACCAACCATTTGGACATTGAAACGCTTGCCTGGCTGGAGAGCTTTTTGGCATCCTATCCCAAGTGCGTAATGATCATTTCGCACGACCGTTACTTTTTGGATAAGGTGACCAACAAAACACTTGCCATTGAGCATCACCGCGCAAAGCTCTACACGGGCGGCTATACCAAAAGCATGGAGCAGCGCCGCATTGACCGCGAGATTGCGGAGCGGCATTGGAAAAATCAACAAAAGGAGATCGCGCGCCAGGAGGCATACATTGCTCAACAGCGCGCATGGAACCGCGAACGCAACATCATTGCCGCCGAAAGCCGACAAAAAATGCTGGACAAAATGGAAAAGCTGGAGCGTCCGCAAAATGCCCCTCGTGCCATTCGTATGAAATTTGGTGAAGCGATCGCCTCGGGCAACGACGTCCTGGAGGCACGCGGACTTTCGATGGCGTTTGGCGAAAGAAGGCTCTTTGACGATCTTTCCTTTTTGATCAAACGGCAGGAGCGCGTGATGATCGTCGGTCCCAACGGGTGTGGTAAATCAACTCTCATCAAGCTCATTCTGCACAAGCTTGCCCCCACTGCGGGAAGCATTGCCGAGGGATATAACGTAGAGATCGGCTACTACGATCAGGAAAACCAAAACCTCACCCCCGAGAATACCGTGTTGGACGAGCTTTGGAACGCCTACCCCACCCGTACCGAAACCGAGATCCGCAACACGCTGGGATTGTTCCGCTTTGTAGGTGAAGAAGTTTTTAAAACGGTGGGCGTGCTCAGCGGTGGCGAACGCGCAAGACTGACGCTTGCCAAGCTGATGCTTTCCAAAATGAACCTTTTGGTGCTCGACGAGCCCACCAACCACCTTGACATCGACTCCCGCGAGGCGCTGGAATCGGCGCTGGAGCAGTTTGAAGGAACGATCGTCACCGTTTCTCACGACCGTTATCTGATCGAAAAGCTGGCAACGCGCATTTTGGCACTCCACCCCGGTCCTGCCTTTTCAGGTGATCTTTTGGACTATCACGTGGATCATCCCGGCACCTCGTATACCGAATTTGAGCAATACAAAGCGTTACGCGTGGCAAAATACGAGGAATCCCCCATGGCTTCAACAACTGCCGCACCAAGCACGCAGAAGGAGCAATACCTCAAAAACAAGCAGGCAAACGCCGACGCGCGCAAGCGCAAGGCAATGCTGGAGCGTCTCAAAAAGGAGTGCGCAACCCTGGAAGAGGAGCTTGCCTCCATTGAGGAGGAGCTGTTTGGCTCTGCCGCCTCCGATTACGTGCGCGCCGCCGAGCTGGACACAAGACGCGCCGAGGTGGAAGAGCGCTTGCTTGAAATTTACGGTGAATTGGAAAACGAAGAATAACGGAGGAACGTTTTGGATATGGAACAACAAAAAAAGAAGAAACGCGGTTTGATTCGCAAGTTTCTTCCCTACTATAAGCCTTATCGCATGACCATGGCATTCGATCTGTTTTGCGCGGCTCTGACCACCGTGTGCGAGCTGGTACTCCCCATGGTGGTGCGCACCATTACCAATGCGGCGTCTGCCGAAAACATTGCAACGCTGACCTTGGAGCTGATCCTCGGCATCGGCATTGCCTATATCGTATTGCGTATCATCGACACCGCCGCAAACTATTACATGACCTCCATCGGTCACATTATGGGAACGCGGATCGAGAACGACATGCGTCGCGACCTCTTTGCACATTTGCAAAAGCTTTCGTTCTCTTACTACGACAACACCAAGGTCGGCACGCTAATGTCGCGCATTACCAGCGACCTGTTTGACGTCACCGAGTTTGCACACCACTGCCCCGAGGAATTCTTCATTGCGGGCGTCAAGATCATCGGTGCATTCATTCTGCTGTGTACCATCAACGTGCCGTTGACGCTCATTATCTTTGCGGTCATTCCCTTTATTCTGGCGGCGTCCTACTTTTTCCGCATCCGCATGCGCAACAACTTCCGCGAGTCGCGCAAGCAGATCGGTGAATTGAACTCGCAAATTGAGGATAGCCTGCTTGGCATTCGCGTGACCAAATCCTTTGCCAAAGAGGACGTCGAAAAACAGAAATTCGCCAACGGAAACGACGAATACTTCCGCATTAAGTCCGAAAGATACCGCATTATGGGCGCGTTTCATTCCTCCACGCGACTGTTTGACGGCTTGATGTATATCATCGTGGTCATCGCTGGCGCGCTGTTTATGATGGGCGTTGGAAATCTGCCCACCATCACCCCTGCCGACTACGTGGCTTACTTGATGTTTGTTTCCACGCTGTTGACCTCCATCCGCCGTATCGTGGAGTTCTCGGAGCAGTTCCAGCAAGGTATTTCGGGCATTGAGAGATTCCAGGAGATCATGGAGCTGGATCCCGAGATCAAGGACGCCCCGAACGCAACCGAGCTTTGCGACGTGCGCGGCAAGGTGGAGTTCTGTGACGTTTCCTTCCATTATGAAACCGATACCAAGGAGGTCCTGACACACTTGGATTTGGACGTTGCGCCCGGTGAGAACATCGCGCTGGTCGGTCCCTCGGGAGGAGGAAAAACAACGCTTTGCTCGCTCATTCCCCGCTTTTACGAGGTATCCTCGGGCAAGATCCTGATTGACGGAAAGGACATTCAATCGGTCACCATGCACTCCCTGCGCAGCTGCATCGGCGTGGTACAGCAGGACGTGTACCTCTTTTCGGGCAGTGTACGCGAGAATATTGCCTACGGCAAGACCGATGCCACGGACGCGGAGATCGAGCAAGCCGCACGGATGGCAGGCGCACACGAATTTATTTCGGAGCTGCCCAACGGATACGATACCTACGTGGGCGAGCGCGGCGTCAAGCTTTCGGGCGGACAAAAGCAGCGCATCTCCATTGCAAGACTCTTTTTGAAAAATCCCCCCATTCTCATTTTGGACGAGGCGACGAGTGCCTTGGATAACGAAAGCGAGAGATTGGTGCAAGCATCCCTCGAAAAGCTTGCCAAAGGACGCACCACCTTTACCATTGCGCACCGCCTGACCACCATTCGAAACGCGGATCGCATTTTGGTCTTGACCGACCGCGGCATTGAGGAATCGGGCACGCACGAGGAGCTGCTAAACAAGGGCGGCATTTACAGCGAGCTTTACCGATTGTATTCCACACTTTAAAAAAACAAACGAGGGTGTCTCAAATTGAAAATTTGAGACACCCTCGTTTTTTTACACTTTTTGTGGGATGCGCTGAAAAGAACCTCCCTTCCCACCTCAAAAGCGTTTCCCCACGTGCTTTTTGGGCCTCGTCAAATGTGACAGCCAAAAAATCTTCCTTACATCACGCGTGGAACAAATTGCTTTGCGATCTTGCCCTTGGCGGAATTGTTGGAATAAAAATATCCAATCACACAGAAAAGGAACGCACCTGCAAAATCAACGAAAAGATCCTTCATGGTATCCAAAAGACCAATGTCCAGGTATCCCTGCACGGTGACCTGCTCTCCTTCTGCGGTAGTAATAACGGTTTGCACGATATCGGGAATGGGCATTGGTGCTTGCCCTGCCGGATTCATTTCTGCGCTGTAGATAGAGGAAATAATAAAATCCTTTTGCATGTCGGTATATAAAAACACATCGCAGGCGAATTCAAAGAACTCCCATACCACACCAACCGTTACCGAAAAGCAGAGTGCCACCAGTGACAAAAAAATGGGAGAGAGGTGAAAATCAAAATCGCGGTGGCGATTGAAGATTTCAACCAAAGAGAAGCCAAACGCCGCAAAAATGAATCCGCTGGTATAGTGGAGCATGTCGTCCCAAAACGGAAATTTGGTGTAGTACGCGCCAATTTCACCCAAAATATTGGCACAAAACACAAACAGCACGGCAACGATCTCCAACGCGGTGGGTAGCTTGATGCGAAAGCTCTCCTCCACAAAGGTGGGGAGCAAAAATAAAATCAGAGAGAGTACCGCTGTAAAGGTACTCTCAAACTGTCGATTGATAACGGTTTGTACGATCACGGCAACCGTAATGCAGCCCATGATGACGTACGTGGCAAACGAAATTTTGTTTGCATGAACCTTTTTCTGAAAGTGCTCAAAGAAATGTCGAAGGCGATTGTTACATCCAGGACGTTTCTTTTGCTCCCTCATTTTGTCGCCTCTCCCTCAAACAGCGGTGTGGAAAGATAACGCTCCCCCGTATCGGGCAGGAGTGCCACAATGCGCGCGCCGCGGTACTCGGGGCGACTTGCAAGCACGGTTGCGGCATGAAGCGCCGCACCTGCGGTAATCCCCACCAGCAAGCCCTCGGTATGTGCAAAGCGTCTGGCGGCAAGGTATGCGTCCTCCTCGCCAACGGGAAGGATCTCGTCGTAAATTTCGCGGTCAAGGTTCTCGGGAACAAAGTTTGCGCCAATGCCCTGCAAGCCATGCTTCCCTGCCTTGCCCGTTGACAGCAACGGCGAGGACGCAGGCTCCACGGCAATGATGCGGCAATTGGGATTTTGCTCCTTGAGGTATTTTCCCGTTCCGGAAAGCGTGCCGCCCGTACCAACACCTGCCACAAAAACGTCGACCTTACCGTCGCAATCCTCAAAGATCTCGCGCCCCGTGGTCATATAGTGCGCCATCGGATTAGCGGGATTGTCAAATTGTGAAGGAATAAAGCTCCCCGGAATCTTTTTTGCCAGCTCCTGCGCCTTTTCGACCGACCCTTGCATCCCGAGAGCGCCGTCGGTCAGGACGATTTCCGCACCATATGCCGCCAAAAGCGCGCGACGCTCCGCGCTCATGCTGTCCGGCATGGTCAGAATCAGGTGGTAGCCGCGTCGTGCGCAAAGCGCGGCAAGACCGATACCCGTGTTTCCGCTGGTGGGCTCGATCACAGTTGCTCCGGGTGTCAGCACGCCGCGCGCCTCTGCATCGTTCAGCATAAACAGCGCGACGCGATCCTTGGCGCTCCCCGCAGGGTTAAAGCCCTCCAGCTTGCACAAAATTTCAGCCCCGTCGGCATAAAGCGCATTGTAATGCTCGGCGCACAGCAGAGGGGTTTTTCCAATCATTTCAGCAAAATTGCGATAGATCATAGCATATACCTTTCTGTTTTGTCATTCCTTTTTGCTCATTGTATCACAAAAAGTACGCTTTGTCAATTGCAAAGCAAAAAGAATTACACTTCACAAATATCTTCTTCATAAAATTTATATTCCAAACTAACCGTTTCATTCCAAAAACAGAAAAAAACAGTACAGAAAGCAATCCATACTGTTTTTATCTGAAGCAAGGATGGGTTAATTCCCTGCCTTTGGTTGGTTTTGATTATTTGCCCAGTGCGTTGAGCTTCTTGGTGAACTGGCTCTTCTTGTGAGCTGCTGCGTTCTTATGGATGATTCCGTATGCGGCTGCCTGGTCAACCTTCTTAACAGCGGACTTGTAAGCTGCCTGTGCTGCTGCCATGTCGCCGGAAGCCAAAGCTGCGTCATACTTCTTCATTTCAGTCTTGAGAGCGCTGCGGTACATTTTGTTCTGCAGGGTCTTGGTTTGAATAACCTTAACTCTCTTCTTAGCGGACTTGATATTCGGCATCGTTTTCTACCTCCCTTAAATTTTGAAACACGAATAACTGATATTTCAAAGCGGCGCCTGAGAGGGTGCGCACTGCTTCATCCATATACCATTATATTGTACCACACTTTTTTCCAAATTGCAATACCTTTTGCAAAACTTTTTTAAATTTTCTTACTTTTTTTGCTTGCGTTATTTTTTCACACTTTTTTCGCTTTTTTTTCACAATACCTTGATTTTTTTCAAAAAACATGCTATAATAGTTAGTGGCGATCATCGTCGTAAAAAATACATAAAGGAGCTTACTGTCATGGCAAACAACAACAGCCTTACCGCAGCTTACGAAAATCTGCCCAAGATCCTGAAGATCGTTCTTCAGTTGCTCTTTGGTTCCGTTATCGGTGGCGTTTACAGAATTCTTCGTTTCCTCGAAACCAAGAACGCTGTTACCCTTGTTGTGGGTATTCTTGTTCTGGTTACCGGTATCGGCAACCTCATTGCTTGGATCGTTGACCTCGTAACCGAGATCACCAGCAACCGCATTACGGTTCTTGCAGACTAAGATTACCAAAAAAGAACAGACCTCGCGCTGCGAGGTCTGTTCTTTTTTTGCCGCATGCCTCCCCTTTCCCCGCGCGGAGGATGAAAAAATCGCATAAAGATAAAAAAGATGTCAAAAAAGACTTGCATTTTTCGAATTTTGGGGTATAATATATAATGTTGAATTATGGCTTTTTTGTAGCCGACATCTATTTTTGGAGGATTGAAAAAATGAGCAAGAAGCTTGAAAAACTGAACAATTTCGAGGGTGTCAAGGGCCCCGTTCTTACCATCGTAATGGACGGCGTCGGCTTGGCTCCCGATACCGTTTCCAACGCGGTTGCAGGCGCTTACACGCCCAATCTTGATGCGTTGATGCAGAACTATCCCACCGTATCCCTCAAGGCTCACGGAACTGCAGTCGGACTTCCCTCCGACGACGACATGGGCAACAGTGAGGTCGGTCATAACGCACTTGGCGCAGGTCAGGTCTTTGCACAGGGCGCAAAGCTGGTATCCAACTCCATCGAGTCCGGCAAGATGTTCGCATCCTCTACCTGGCAGGAGCTGATCGCAAACGTCAAGACGAACAACTCTACCCTGCACTTTTTGGGACTCTTTTCCGATGGCAACGTGCACTCTCACATCGACCACCTCAAGGCAATGCTGACCCAAGCAAAGAAGGAAGGCGTTGCAACCGTTCGCGTACACATCCTGTTGGACGGACGTGACGTTGGAGAAACCTCCGCACTGGAGTATATCAATCCCTTCGAGGATTTCCTCGCTTCCCTCAACGATTCTACCTTTGATGCACGCATCGCATCCGGCGGCGGACGTATGACCATTACCATGGACCGCTATGAAGCGAACTGGAAGATGGTTGAAGAGGGCTGGAAGACCCACGTACTGGGGCTTGGTCGTCAGTTCTGCTGTGCCGCAAAGGCAGTACAAACCTATCGCGACGAGCTCAAGGTCATCGACCAGGATCTTCCCGCATTCGTCATTGCCGAGGACGGCAAGCCCGTTGGTACCGTTGAGGACGGCGACAGCGTGATCTTCTTCAACTTCCGCGGCGACCGCTCCATTGAGATCTCCCGTGCCTTTGACGCAAAGGAGGGTGAGTTCGATAACTTTGACCGCGTGCGCGTTCCCTCTGTGGTTTACGCAGGCATGCTCGAGTATGACGGCGACCTGCACATCCCCAACAAGTATCTGGTTTCTCCCCCCGAGATCACCAATACCATGGGCGAGTACATGGCAGCAATGGGCATTCCCGTGCTGGCAATCTCCGAGACCCAAAAGTACGGTCACGTGACCTACTTCTGGAACGGAAACAAGTCCGGTAAGTTTGACGAGAAGCTGGAGGACTATATTGAGATCCCCTCCGACGTCGTTCCCTTTGAGCAACGCCCCTGGATGAAGTGCGCAGAGATCACCGATAAGCTGATCGAGTGCCTCAACAGCGGCAAATACAAGTATCTGCGCGTCAACTTCCCCAACGGTGATATGGTTGGTCACACCGGCTCTCTTGCAGCTACACGTTGCTCGATGGAAGCACTTGATCTGCAGCTCGGCAGAATCCTGCCCGTTGTGGACGCACTCGGTGGCGTAGCTCTGATTACTGCCGACCACGGAAACGCAGATGAAATGTATGAGATGGATAAGAAGAGCGGTCTGCCCAAGGCTGACAAGAACGGCAAGTACAAGGCAAAGACCAGCCACACCCTCAACCCCGTTCCCTGCATCATCTACGATAATACCGACGCAAAGAACTCCTATACCGTAAAGACGGACGGCAAGTTTGGTCTTTCCAACGTTGCCGCAACCACCGTCAACCTCCTGGGCTACAAGGCACCCGAAATGTGGGATGACTCCATCATTGATGTAAAATAAAAAATCCAGCGCATAAGCTCCTGAAGGATCGGTCGTCTACACTGCTCCTTCAGGACCTATAAAAATGCTTGGCTGTAATCCCCTTGAGCACAGAGAAAGGACATTCTTCCCTATGAAATACAAAATCGAACTCCACGCACACACCCGTGAGGTCAGCCCCTGCGGCCAACTCTCCGCACACGAGGTTGCCGACCGCTATATTGCCGACGGCTATTCGACACTTGTTATTACCAACCACTACTGTGACTACGTGATGAAAAACGCGGGTGAGAGCTGGGAGGAGCGCGGAGCATACTATCTTGCTCCCTATTACGATATGAAGGAGTATGCAGGAGACCGACTGAACGTCATCCTTGGCTGTGAGCTCCGATTTGTTGGAAGCGCAAACGACTATCTGATCTTCGGCCTTGACGATCGCTTTTTGTTGGAACACCCCAATCTGCACGAAATGAACATCCGCACCTTTTCCGAATTGGCGCATGAAAACGGACTCCTCATCGTGCAGGCACATCCCTTCCGCAATGGCATGACCGTTGTCAATCCCGGTTATCTGGACGGTATTGAGATCTTTAACGGTCACCGCGGACACGACTCCCGCAATCCCATTGCCGAGGCATGGGCAAACAAGTTTGATCTGATCCCCACCTCGGGAACCGACTTCCATCATCCGGATCAGTACGGCTGTGCCGGCATCATCAGCGATACCCCCATCACCACGGGCGAAGAGCTTAAGGAGCTCCTCAAGAGCAGAAACTATACCCTCTACTGCGCAGGTCCGCGCGCCGAGGTCGAGGGTATGAGCGACCGCCCTGCCAAAATTTAACGTTGAGGATAAACCAATGGCTTTTACAAATTTAGAAGAGCTTGCGGCACACTGTGCCGATTGTCAGAAGTGCGAGCTTGGAAAAACGCGCACCAAATTGGTGTTTGGCACCGGAAACCCCAACGCCGACCTGATGTTTATCGGTGAAGCGCCGGGTGAGCAGGAGGATCTTACCGGCACTCCCTTTGTCGGGCGTGCAGGTCAGCTCCTTGACAAATACCTTTACGCGGTGGACATCGACCGCAAGGACGTCTACATCGCCAACATTCTCAAATGCCGCCCTCCGCAAAACCGCGATCCTCTACCTGCGGAGGAAGACGCCTGCATCGACTATTTGCGCGAGCAGGTCAAGCTGATCCGCCCTAAGATTATCGTATGCTTGGGTCGTATTTCGGCAATGCGACTGATCAAAGAGGATTTCAAGATCACGAAGGAGCACGGCACGTGGTTTGAAAAGGGCGGATATCTGATGACTGCCGTATTCCATCCTGCTGCTCTATTGCGTGATCCCCGTCGCAAGGAGGACATGCTGGAGGATATGAAGCGCATCAAGGAAAAGCTGGACGAGCTTGGAGGCAAGGCTTGATATGATGGATTTCTCTCGCCTGCTGACCATTATTCTCACCCTTTTCTTACTGATGATCTGCGGTTACGTTTGCCGTAAGGTTGGCATCATCGATAACAATTCCTCCAAAGCACTCTCGCAGCTGATCATCTCCGTGGGGCAGCCCATGCTGATCATCAACGCACTCAATAACGCAAAATTCACCGCCGAAAACCTCACCATTGCCTGGCAAGTGGTGCTGATCAGCTTTGCCATGCACACCCTGATGTCTGCCATGGCGTTCGGCGTTTGCAAGCTGATGAAAAAGAACCCCGATCAGCTCAAGATCTTCGAGTTCTCCCTGGTATTTGCAAACGCGGGCTTCATCGGCTTCCCGATCCTTGATTCTATCTTCGGTGACGGCATCGGCAGCTTTATGGGCGCATTTTACGTCATTGCCTTCCATCTGTTCCTGTGGACCTGAGGCATCATGATCCTGGCGCGCGGCAGAGACGACATCAAGCTGACGCCAAAAAAGATCCTGCTCAACTACGGAACCGTGCCCTGCGCCATCGGTATTGCGCTGTACCTCTTACAGCCCATCATCACACCGCCCGAGGGCAGTGCCCTTGTGCCCGTATTTGATGCTGTAGCAGGCTTTTTGGGATACCTCGGCAGCCTTTGCACCCCCATTTCGGTATTGGTCACAGGTGCGTTGCTGGCAACCATTCCCTTATCCAAAATGTTTACCAACCTGCGCTTGTATCTCCATTCTGCCATCAAGCTCATCGGCTTCCCCGTTGTGCTCTGCCTGTTGGCAAAGCTGGTAGGGCTGAATGAAACTTACATTCTGCTGGTTACCGCAATGGCAGGCGTTCCCAGTGCCGCAACCATTACCATGCTGGCGGAGCTGTACGACATCGAGCCGGGGTACGCATCCCAATCGGTGGGAATGACCTCCATTCTCTCCACCGCTTCCCTCCCCATTGTTATGCTGTTTGCGCAATGGGTTGCGGGATTATAAAAAACAAAGCTCCGATCAGCACTTGCTTGTCGGGGCTTTCTTGCAAAAAAAGACGGTCGCAATGTGTGATGTTCTTAGCGGAGAAATCATAAAATATTGACAGACCCACGGTAGGGGCGAACTGTGTTCGCCCGCGGGAGACCGCAGGTCTCCCCTACGGATAATCAAAAGTTGATACGCAGAAAACAAATAGATCCCCGACAGATTTTTTAGAAATCTGTCGGGGATCTTATATGTTATACTTAAATTGATCAAATCTCATTCCAGTCGCTTTGGACATCCTGTCCCCAACTATCTGAACCATAGCATTTGAGAGATTTGCTATTAGCACACTTCTTTTCCGAATAGTTAATGACAATTTGCAAGTCTCCAACACAAATCTTGGCGCAGTTATTTTCATCGAATTCAACTATGTATTCAGCGCCTTTCAAAAATTTAGGATGGCAAAGCGGAATAGCGCATAAAATATTGTAATTGCTATCTGTGCCATACACACAAACAACCTGCGGTTCTTTTTCTACAACAATTCCTCTTTCCCCTTCACTAAACATTTGAACCTTTTTTCCAAACAAACTAAACTTGAATGTGTATTTCATTTTATTTCCTCCTTTTAGAAATGCTTATTAAAATTCTG
>JAFTKJ010000055.1 GCA_017453305.1 Clostridia bacterium | reverse complement strand
TTGGCAAGGATATAACCTTGATTCTTGGCTCATATTTTGATGTGCCGCTTGGTGAGAATGTGTTTGATGCCGCTGTATCGGTGGAAAGCTTGCACCATTTCACAAAAGAAGAAAAGGTGGGCTTGTATTCTAAATTGCATATCGCATTAAAGGATGATGGCTATTTTATACTCACGGATTATTTTTCCTTATCCGATGATGAGGAACGGATGCACCGAAACAATTTGATAGCTCTGAAAACAGAACAAGGTATTACCGATGACGAGTTTTACCATTATGATACACCGCTTACCGTGAAACACGAGCTTGAAGCTCTCGTTGAAGCGGGATTTGCATCCGTAGAGGTGTTGAATAATTGGGGAGCAACATACACCGTTAAGGCGGTTAAATAACTGACAAATTCCAATTTATCGAACAGAATAAAACGAACCCCGACAGACTCTAAAAATCTGTCGGGGTTTATTATTGTGAAACGAAAACCACCGGCACGGATGGTAGTCAAGACTGCAGGATCAATACAGCTGTTGCGGATATTGACCGCTTTGATGCAGGGCGGCGAGCTGATCGATCACCACCTGACGGTCGGCTTGGTAGGTAATGCCAAACCACTTGTCGGGCGAAGGCTCAGCCGAAACGGTGAATCCACCCTTGGCAAGGAATTCTCCTACCATGACGGGAAGGAGGCACTCCGCCTTGATGTCCTCGGGGGTAAGCGCCTTTAAAAAGTCCTCAAAATAGGTTTGCATGCGGCAAAGGAGATCCTTGTGGAAGCCCCACATGTTCATAGAGACCATGGCGTCGGGAGTGAGCGTTCCGCCATCGCTGACGATGCTGCGGTCGGGCGCGTATTGAATGTTCTTGGTCTCCACCACGTCAAGGAGCTTGCCATCCACAATTTTGCAGATGCCGCGCGTTACACCGCCGTTTTCGCTCATGGTGTTGCCAAGAATGTAGGGCACCATGGCGGCGTCGGAGGCACTTTGCAGCGAGCAGAGCAGGCGATGCATGATCACAAACGCCTCTTTGCCGTAGTAGTCGTCGGCGTTGACGGTGGCAAACGGACCGCGAATGACGTCCTTGGCACACAGCACGGCGTGTACCGTACCAAAGGGCTTGGTGCGCTCCTCGGGGCGGTGATACCATGAGGGCAGGGTGGTGTCATCCTGCACGGCGTAGTCCACGCGAATGCGCCCCTCCAGGCGTTTGCCGATGGTGCTTTGAATGAGCTCGACCATGTCCGCCTTTAAAATGAATACCACCTGCGTAAAGCCTGCGGCGATCGCATCGTGGATCGAATATTCCATCAGGATCTCGTCGTGTGGTCCCACGTGTGAGATCTGCTTGTTTCCTCCAAAGCGGCTGCCAAGTCCTGCCGCCAGGATCACTAACGTCGTTTCCATGTTTTTACCCTCTCTTTTCTTCATTTTTGAGGTCGTTACGCTTATTATACCACAAGTTTTCCCGATTGTAAAGAGGAAAGGCGATTTTTCGGTGTGTTCTCATCTGCAAAAGAGGGTTTTGAACCAGGTGACGTCCTCGCGGCGGATGGTATGCGTCAAGCGCAAGAGCAGGATATAAAGAACGAGGACCAAAAGAACGTGCAGGGCAATGGAAAGCGCGGGAGGGGCGACGTAGATGTGCGTCAGCTCTAACAGCCACCGCACCGCCGAGGTCGCGCCCACAATGCAGATCAGCGGCTTGTAGACCCATTGCATCGGGTGTGCCGTCGTTTGGCTGATCAAAAGCAGGTGCGTAATGCTGAATACGGTGTTAAAGGTCTCGGAAACGTAAATGGTGGCAATGTACCCCAAAATGCCAAAGCGTGGCACCAACAGCCACACCATCAGCACAGAGATGGCGGCGTCGGCAACGTTGATCTTCATCGAGTAGACCTGCTCGCCAAGCCCCTTCATCATGGCATCGGTGGCGGTGTCCACGTACATGATCGGGATCAGCGGTGCCAGAATGCGAATGTAGCGCCCGGTTTCGGTGCCGGGGTAGAGTGCTTCGCCGATCTCTGCCGAAAAGCAGATCAAAACTCCTGCCACCCCCAATGAAAAGAGGAGAGCGAGTGACCACACACGCGAGATCATGTAATTGACGTGCCGCCGATTGCCGTGTACGCCTGCCTCGGCAAGCTCCGGTACCAAAAGCCCCGAAAAGGAGGAGATCAGCGCGGCAGGGTAGAGGATGACGGGGAGCGCCATGCTGTGAATGCTCCCATACGCGATCAGTGCGGCGGCGTGCGAGCTTCCGCTGTTGCGCAACCCCTCGGGAATGAGGATGTGCTGAAGCGTGATCAGCCCCGAGCGCAAATACGTCGTTACGGCAATGGGCAGGGTAATACCAAGCAGCTTTTTGCCCTCGCCCTCGCTCCGCCGCTTCTCAAAGCCAAAGTTGCGCCTGCGGTCAAGCAGGTACAGCGCAAGCTGGAACAAAAAAGAAAGCCCCTCGGCAAGAGCACCCCCAAGTACCAGGGCGCGGCAGGTGCTCTCCACGTCCTTGGCAATCAGAGCTGATAGGAGGTAGACGGTCGCGCCGATCTTTGCCGCTTGCTCCAACACCTGCACGGCGGCGTTTTTGTAGGTGCGCCGTACGGCGGTAAAGTAGCCACCCCACGCCGAGGAGAGCGCAATGAGTGGGAGCGTGATGCCAAGCAGACGCAGGGAAGAGATCGTGCGCACGTCCTTGAGCCAATACGTACCGATCCACTCCGCGCTCAGCATCAATAGCACGGATGCCGCACATCCAAAGCCAACGGCGTAAAGGGTTGCACGCCGCATGACCGTCCCCACCCGTCGGCGGTCGCGGTCGGCGTGGCTCATCGCCTCCACCGTCAGGCGCGTTACTCCCAGGTGGATCCCCGAGGTCGCCAGCGTCAGCGCAAAGCCGTACACCCCCGACAGCAAGGAGAACAGCCCCATCGCCTCCGCTCCCGCGCGGTTGGATAGATAGACTTGAAAGCTGACGCCGACCGTCCGCATCACCAGCGCCGCCGCGGTCAGAAGCATCGCGTTCCAAAAGATCTGCCTTGCGTGTGTTTTCATCGATCCGCACTCCATTCTTCCTTGAATGCTTCATTCTATGAATAAAAAGTGAAAAATATTTTGCAAAGCGTAAAAAAATGCTGCCGCAGACCAAAAAAATGAAAAAATCCTCTTGACAAATGCACACATCTGCTATATCATATATATGCTTTACATGACAATTAAATTTTATATAAAAGGAGAACAACATTATGATCATTCACATTTGCGAATTGTGCGGCTACGAGTATAATCCGAAGGAAGGCGACCCCGACTACGGCATCGAAAAGGGCATTGATTTTGAGGATCTTCCCGACGATTGGGAATGCCCCCTCTGCGGTGCTTTGAAAGAAGATTTCGTCGCCGAAGAAGTTGACGACGATGAGGATGATTCTGTTTGATCCCACATACCACTTCCCAAAAGCTTCCCCAAAAAGAAGGACAGAAGAAAAAACAAGAGCAAGAAAAGCGTGATGTCCTTAGCGGAGAAATCGCCATATTATAGATTTGCTCCGCAGTAAACAAATAATTAGCCCCGACAGATTTTTAAGTCTGTCGGGGATTGTTGTACTGTTTGATAAATTGGAATTTAACTTTCAGTATCTATCAACACCGCTCTGCACGGTGAACCATCTGCACCCGCCAAATTCAGCGGAGCAGCATTTAAGAAATAGATACCCTCGGACACCTCTGCCAAACGAATCCCATCAAGCAAGATAACATCAGCAG
>JAFTKJ010000033.1 GCA_017453305.1 Clostridia bacterium | reverse complement strand
GATAGAAAAAGCCCGTAAATATTTGGAGAATTTCGAAGAAATTCAACCTTATCCTGTCTCATTTGTCGTTTTTGACGGCGAGCGGGACTTTTTTCTTTACGCCACGGGCTTTTTCGGTCTCGTCAAATGTGACAGCCCCTATTTTACGAAACAGTTGCTTTTATAAAGCAATCAAAGCAGGATGACTAAAATCGTACGTGCGTGAGCGTATAAATTTACAATTTTGAAGAATTGACTTTTATGGCAAAATGTGGTACAATAATACGTATCATAGCTTATACTGAAACGAAAGGAAGCAAAACGGAACTTTATGCTGAAAAAATTGGCAAAATGTGTACGGGAATATAAACGGGATACGATCCTCACCCTGCTTTTGATGGTGGGGGAGGCGATCATCGAGACCCTGATCCCGTTTATCACGGCGGAATTTTTGATCAACCGCATTCAAACCGAGGGGGCGAGCCTGGATATGGGCTACATCGTCACCGTCGGCGTGATCCTTGCGGTCATGGCAATCTGCTCGCTGACCTGCGGCGGCTTGGCAGGCTTTACTGCGGCGCGCGCGTCGGCAGGCTTTTCCAAAAATTTGCGCCACGACATTTTCGAAAAAATTCAAGCCTTCAGCTTCGGTAACATTGACAAATTTTCCTCCTCGTCGTTGGTTACGCGCCTGACCACCGACGTCATGCACGTGCAAATGGCGTTTATGATGATCATCCGCACGGCGGTGCGCAGTCCCTTGATGCTCATCTTCTCGGTTGCCATGTCCGCGTATATGGGCGGCTGGCTGGCGGCAACCTTTGTGGTAGTCATTCCCATTTTGGGCGGCGGACTGTTCCTGGTCAGCAAAAAGGCAATGCCCGCATTCCGCCGCGTGTTCAAAAAATACGACCGACTCAACGAGTCGATCGAGGAGAACGTGCGCGGCATGCGCGTGGTCAAGGGATTTTCGCGTGAGGAATATGAAAAGAAGAAGTTTGGTGCGGCGGCGGACTCCATCTGCGAGGACTTTACCCGTGCCGAGCGCATCGTGGCAGTCAACACGCCGTTGATGAACTTCTGCATGTATTTCAACATGGCTGTGGTGCTGTTGGTCGGCTCGTATATGGCAATCAACGGCATCGGTGGGGTCAAGATCGGGCAGATCTCCGCGCTTCTGACCTACGGCATGTCTATTCTCATGTCCTTGATGATGCTTTCCATGATCTACGTCATGCTCACCATCTCTGCTACTGCCGCAAAGCGTATTTGCGAGGTGCTGGATGAGGTTCCCTCCATGCAGGAGGCAGAGCATCCCGTCGCCGAGGTTGCCGACGGCTCCATCACCTTTGAGAACGTCAACTTCAAGTATTCCGCAGAGGCGCAAAAATACGCGCTATCGGATATTGATCTGCACATTGAATCGGGTATGACGGTGGGCGTTATCGGCGGTACCGGATCGGGAAAATCCTCTTTGGTACAGCTGATTCCGCGTTTGTACGATGCAACCGAGGGCAAGGTGTGCGTGGGTGGCATTGACGTGCGTGCGTACGGACTCGAAACGTTGCGTAACAGCGTTGCCGTTGTTTTGCAAAAGAATTTGCTGTTTGCGGGCAGCATTAAGGAGAATTTGCGTTGGGGCAATCCCGATGCCACCGATGAGGAGCTTGTTGAGGCGTGTCGCCTGGCGCAAGCGGACGATTTTGTGCGCGCCTTCCCCGATGGCTACGATACTATGATCGAGCAGGGCGGCACCAACGTCTCCGGCGGACAAAAGCAACGCCTTTGCATTGCGCGTGCACTTTTGAAAAAGCCGAAGATCCTGATCCTGGACGACTCCACCAGCGCCGTGGATACCAAAACGGACGCATTTATCCGCAACGGATTCAAATCCTATATTCCCGAAACCACAAAGATCATCATTGCACAGCGCATCTCCTCGGTGCAGGAGGCAGACCTGATCCTTGTGATGGAGAACGGTAAGATCGCGGCGCAGGGACGCCACGAGGAGCTGCTGCAAAGCAGCCCGATCTACCGTGAGGTATACGAGCAACAAACGAGCGGAGGTGACGAGCATGAAGCAGAATAACCCACCCATGAAGCGTCGCTTTAACGGAGCTGTGCTCAAGCGTTTGCTCAAAATGCTCTTTGGTTACTATCCGGTGCTCCTTCCCGTTTCCATCGTATGCATTGTTTTTTCCGCCATTACGGCGGCAATTCCCGCAATCTTCCTCAAGGAGGTTACCAATGCCATCACAGCTGCGGTAGATAACGGGGTGGCGTGGGAGATCGCCAAGAACGATATCATTCCCAAGGTGCTGATCCTGGTCGGCTTTTACGTCCTTTCCATCATTGCCGTTACGCTGGAAACGCAGCTGATGGCAGGCATTACGCAAAGCTTTTTGAGCAAGATGCGTAAGACGCTGTTTGAGGGTATGCAGGATCTCCCCGTCAAATATTTCGATACGCACAAGCACGGCGATATCATGAGCCATTACACCAACGATATCGACACCCTGCGTCAGCTGGTGGGACAGTCCATTCCCACGCTCATCCGCGCCGGTGTTATCGTGCTCAGTGTATTCTTCATCATGCTGTACTACAGCCTGTATCTGACGCTGATCCTCCTTCTTGGCGTGGTGCTGATGATCTTCGTCACAAAGATCTTCGGCGGAAACTCTGCGCATTTCTTCGTTCGTTTGCAGCAGTCGGTCGGTAAGCTGGAGGGCTTTGCGCAGGAAATGATGAACGGTCAAAAGGTCGTTAAGGTCTTTTGCCATGAGGATGCGAGCAAGCAGGATTTTGACCGCATCAATCAAGCGCTGTTTGAAAATGCCTATCGTGCCAATGCCTGCGCCAATATGCTGGGTCCCATCATCATGAACATCGGCAACGTGCTTTACGTCATCCTTGCCATGGTAGGATGTCTGTTTTTGGTCAGCGGCGTAGCAAATCCGGGAATTCAAAGCTTGTTTGTCGGTGTGGCGGCAATCGATGCCGGCATCATCGTTTCCTTCCTTTCCATGGCAAAGCAGTTTACGGGTAATATCAATCAGGTCTCTCAACAAATCAACTCCATCGTCATGGCGATGGCGGGGGCAGAGCGCGTCTTTTCCTTGATGGATGCCGAGCCCGAGGCCGATGAAGGCTACGTGACGCTGGTGGATGCCGAGATCCTTCCGGACGGGACGATCCGTGAATCGGATCATCACACGGGTGAGTGGGCGTGGAAGCATCCGCACGGCGACGGCACCGTGACCTATCAGCATCTGATGGGCGACGTGCGTATGACCGAGGTCGATTTCGCCTACGAGGAGGGCAAAAACGTTCTGCATGACGTCAGTGTGTTTGCCGAGCCCGGACAAAAGGTCGCGTTCGTTGGCGCAACGGGTGCGGGAAAGACCACCATTACCAACCTGATCAACCGCTTTTACGACATCGCCGACGGAAAGATCCGCTACGACGGCATCAATATCAACAAGATCAAAAAATCGGATCTGCGTCGCTCTCTCGGCATTGTCCTGCAGGAGACCAACCTCTTTACGGGTACGGTGATGGATAACATCCGTTACGGAAAGCTGAACGCCACCGACGAGGAATGTGAGGCAGCCGCACGTCTTGCGGGCGCGCACGATTTTATTACGCGTTTGCCCAACGGCTACAATACCGAATTGACCAATAATGGCGCAAATCTCTCGCAGGGACAGCGCCAGCTCATCGCTATTGCACGCGCCGCGGTTGCCGATCCTCCGGTCATGATCCTGGATGAGGCGACCTCCTCCATCGATACCCGCACCGAGGCGATCGTGCAAAAGGGCATGGATGCCTTGATGAAGGGCAGAACGGTGTTCGTGATCGCACACCGTCTTTCCACCGTTCGCAACTCGGATGTGATCATGGTGCTTGACCACGGCCGCATCATCGAGCGCGGAAACCACGAGCAGCTGATCGCGCAAAAGGGTCAGTATTACCAGCTCTATACCGGCGCTTTTGAGCTGGAGTAAGGAGCCGTTATGAACCAACCGATCAAAACCGCGCAAGCCCTGCACGTCTTGGCAAAGCGCGCGGTCAAAAAGCTTGCCTCCCATGGGTGTACCGTCAGCACGGCGGAATCCTGCACGGGTGGGCTGATTGCAAAGGCTATAACAGATGTTCCCGGCAGCTCTGCGGTGCTCTGCGGCGGCTTTGTGACCTACACCAACGAGATCAAGATCGGCGTGCTTGGCGTGGATCCCGACGTCATCGCACGCCACACCGAGGTCAGCTTTGCCTGCGCCGAGGCAATGGCAAGATGCGCTCGTGAGAAAACGGGAAGTGCGTTTGCACTTTCTACCACGGGATATGCAGGCCCCAGCGGCGGTACCGACGCTGACCCCGTTGGAACGGTCTATATCGGTATTGCCACTCCAAACGGTGTGCGCAGTGAGCGTATTTGCGTAGCGGATGCCACACGCACGCAAGTGCGCATCACGGCGGCATACTGTGCTCTGCAAATGTTGATGGATGAAATGAATCCCTGAAAAGCAAAAGACGGGGGAACCTTTCGGTAAGGTTCCCCCATCTTTTTTTATGATTTTATTCTTTTACAAACTCGGCGTAAATGGCGTTGAGCGCCTTTTCGAGGTCGTGCTCCTCGACACCGACGATGATATTGAGCTCGCTGGAGCCCTGGTCGATCATACGGATGTTAATGCCCGCATTGGAGATGGCGGAAAAGACGCGCGCCGCCGTACCCTTTGCCTTGACCATACCGCGACCTACAACAGCCAGGAGAGCCAAGCCGTCCTCAATCACCACGCTGTCGGGATGGACGCGCTTGTTGATGGAGGAGAGGATGCGCTCGCGCTTGGTCTCGTCCTTGATAGAGGAGGTTGCAACAACCACGCCCATGGTGTCCACGCCCGAGGGGAGATGCTCAAAGGAGATCTCGTTGTCCTCCAGAACGTCCAGAACGCGACGGCCGAAACCGATCTCGGAGTTCATCATATCCTTTTCGATGTTGATAACCGAAAATCCGCGCTTGCCCGCAATGCCCGTAATCACGTGTGCACTGTCGTACTCGGAGGTGCCGGAAACGATCATCGTGCCGGGAGCCTCGGGCTCGTTGGTGTTGCGGATGTTGATCGGGATGCCTGCGTAGCGAACGGGGAAGATGGCGTCCTCATGCAAAACGGAGGCGCCCATATAGGAAAGCTCGCGCAATTCGCGATAGGTGATGGTCTTGATGGGGGGAGGATTGTGGACGATGCGGGGGTCTGCCATCAGGCATCCCGAAACGTCGGTCCAGTTCTCGTACAGATCCGCCTCTGCGGCGCGCGCGACGATCGAGCCGGTAATGTCGGAGCCACCGCGGCTGAAGGTCTTAATGGTGCCGTTGGGCATCACACCGTAAAAGCCGGGAATGACCACGTACTGGTGCTTTTTGAGCTCCTCGCGCATGCAGGTGTTGGTCTTTTCTTCATCAAACGTGCCGTTCTCTCGGAAATAGATGACCGACTCGGCATCGACAAAATCAAACTTCAGATATTTTGCAAGAATGAGGGAGTTGAGGTACTCGCCGCGGCTTGCGGCAAAGTCCTGACCGGAGTAATGCTCAATGGCATTGCGGATATAATCCAACTCTCCCGAAATATCAAAATCCAATCCAAGCCCTGCGATGATGGCGTTGTAGCGATCGCAGATCCTGGAGTAATATTCGGTAATGTCCTTGCCCTCACGCACCAGCTCGTAGCAGTGGTAGAGCATGTCGGTGACCTTTGTATCTTCCTTGTGTCTTTTGCCGGGGGCAGAGGCAACCACGTAGTGGCGCTCGGGATCGGCTTTTACAATTTCGGCAACGCGGCGAAAATGCTCGGCATCCGCCAAGGAGGATCCACCGAATTTTACAACTTTGATTCCCATGATCAATTTCCTTTCGTGTCCGTAAAACGTCGGACGGAGTCGTTTTTTTATCTTCACTATACTATTATACGAAATTTTGCGAGATTTGTCAAGAAGAAAAATAACAAAACCGCTCTCTTTTCGTTCTTTTTACGTGTAAATATCGCGTAACAGCCCAAAAACGTTGACAAAAGCGCCATTACATGGTACAATAACAAAAAACGGACGGAGGTTGCAAGGATGACAACAAAGGTACTTCGCATTGGAAGCTACAATATCTGGCACGCAGGACGTGTCAAGGAGGACGTTGGAGCCATTGGACGCTATCTTTCCGCACACCGCTTGGATCTTGTAGGCTTGCAAGAGGTGGACGTGGGAACCACGCGCATGAACGGGATCGATACACTTGCCGTCATTGCAAAGGCGGGCGGATATCCGTTCTATGCGTTTACAAAAGCATTTGATTTTGGCGGTGGTGGATACGGAACGGCAATTTTGAGTCGTTATCCCATTCTTGACGCGCAAACGGTGCCACTTTATTCCGCAAATCTGGAGCCTCGCGCATTCTGTCATGCGGTGATTGATCTTGGCGACCGTACGCTGGATTTCTTTAACACGCATCTGTCCAACGAGGAGCATGAGATCCGCCTGATGCAAATGGCACAGCTTGCCGAGGCAACCTCTGCTTGCGAAAGCTTTGTGTTGACGGGGGACTTTAATACCGCGTGCCTTGCGGATTTTGCCGCCCTCCAAAATGCGAGAACGGTAAATCCGAATCTGTTTCCAACCTACTATCCAGACCATTGTGCGATCGACCATATCTTTTTGTCGCAGAATCTTTTTTGCACCGAGGTCTGCATGCCGCAAACCGAGCTCTCCGATCATTACCCCATTTTGGTAGAAATTCGTGTGCCGTAAAAAATTGTTTTTTGCAAAGAAAACTCTTGACAAATGAAAAAGTGCATGCTATAATGTTTTGTATAGAATAAAGATGTTGACCGAAAATAAGTAGATGCTTGGATGGGCGTACAGAGAGCTGCCGGTTGGTGAAAGGCAGTCGCAGACGGGCATTGAATACATTTCGCGAGTTTCGTACCGAACGCCATCGGCTTGTAGGCTACGACGGGTCGCCCGTTACAGCGCCTGAGTGGTTGAAGAGAAATCTTTGACAACAGAGGTGGTACCGCGATGTTCTATCGTCCTCTGCGTATTGACGCAGAGGACGTTTTTCTATATCGGGTAAAAAAGGAGAACCGCTATGACAATTATTGACCTTTTGAATCAAAACGCATCCCTTTACGGAGATGAAACGGCGCTTGTGGAGATCAATCCCTGCTTTGAGCCGGAAAGCCGCCTGACATGGAAGGATTATTCCCTGATGCAGCCCGAGCCCGGCAAGCCCTTCCGCCGCGCCCTGACCTGGAATGAATTCAACGCAAAGGCAAATCGCTTTGCCAATTTGTTGATGACACGCGGCTGTCACCGCGGAGATAAGGTCGCCATTTTGCTGATGAATTCCATCGAGTGGCTACCCATCTATTTCGGCGTCCTGAAGGCGGGCGCAATCGTTGTTCCGCTCAACTACCGATACGTTGCCGAGGAGATCAAGTATTGCCTGGAGAAGGCAGATTGCTCCACTCTGGTCTTTGGCCCCGAGTTCGTGGGGCGTATGGAACAGATCTGCGACCGACTCCCCGACATTCGCCATATGTTTTACGTAGGCGAGGATTGCCCGTCCTTTGCGGACAGCTATGATAAAATGATCACCTACTGCGGCACAAAAGAGCCGGAATTGCAGATCGAGGAGAGCGACGATGCCGCGATTTATTTCTCCTCGGGTACTACGGGATTTCCAAAGGCGATCCTGCATGCGCACCGCAGTCTGATCCATGCCGCGCGCGTGGAGCACAAGCACCACGGGCAAACGCACGACGACGTGTTCCTCTGCATTCCGCCTCTGTATCACACGGGTGCAAAAATGCACTGGTTTGGCTCTTTGATGAGTGGAAGCCGTGCGGTGCTTCTCAAGGGAACGCGCCCTGAATGGATCTTCAAAGCCGCATCGGATGAAAGATGCTCTATCGTCTGGCTGCTTGTGCCGTGGGCGCAGGATATGCTGGATGCCGTGGAGCGCGGCGACATCAAGCTGGAGGATTACGATCTGGAAAGATGGCGCCTGATGCACATCGGTGCACAGCCTGTGCCGCCCTCTCTCGTTCGTCGCTGGCTCAAGCTTTTCCCCCATCACCAATACGATACCAACTACGGTCTGTCCGAGTCCATCGGTCCCGGATGCGTACATCTTGGCGTGGACAACGTACACAAGGTGGGTGCTATCGGCAAGGCGGGATATGGCTGGCAGGTCTGCATCGTCAACGAGCGCGGCAATACCGTGGAGCGTGGCGAGGTGGGCGAGCTTTGCGTCAAGGGCCCCGGTGTAATGAAGTGCTACTATAAAGACAAGGCGGCAACCGACGAGATCCTGCACGGCGAATGGCTTCTGACGGGAGACATGGCAATGGAGGATGAGGATGGATTTATCTTCTTGGTCGACCGTAAAAAGGACGTTATCATCACGGGTGGTGAAAATATCTATCCCGTGCAGATCGAGGATTTTATCCGCAAGCACGACGCGGTCAAGGACGTGGCGGTCATCGGATTGCCCGAGCCCCGTCTTGGCGAGATCGCCGCGGCGATCGTGGAGCTCAAGCCCGGATATACGCTGACCGAGGAAGAGCTGAACCGCTTCTGCGCACCGCTTCCGCGTTATAAGCGTCCGCGCCGCATCATCTTTGCCGAGGTGCCGCGCAATCCCACCGGAAAAATCGAAAAGCCGAAGCTGAGACGGCAATACTGTGGCGAAAGCCTTGTTGCACAGCAGATCGAAGGCTGAAAGGGGGAACACCAATCATGAAAAAATTATTACTTGGAAACGCCGCCGTTGCGCAAGGTGCGTATGAGGCAGGCGTACGTCTGGTATCTTCATATCCCGGTACTCCGAGTACCGAAATCACCGAGTGTATGGCGACCTATCCTGCCGAGGACGTGTTTGTGGAATGGGCGCCCAACGAAAAGGTTGCCGCCGAGGTTGCCATCGGTGCCTCTATTGCAGGCGGCAGAGCGATGACTTGCTGTAAGCACGTGGGACTCAACGTGATGGCAGATCCGCTCTTTACCAACAGCTACACGGGCGTGTGCGGCGGAATGGTCTACTGCGTGGCAGATGACCCCGGCATGCACTCCTCTCAAAACGAGCAGGACTCGCGCCACTATGCAAGAGCGGCAAAGATCCCCATGCTTGAGCCCTCCGACTCTCTGGAGTGCCGCGACTATACTAAGGCGGCGTTCGATCTGAGCGAAACATTTGACACGCCCGTGCTGGTTCGTCTTTCCACGCGCGTATCCCACTCGCAAAGTCTTGTGGAGCTTGGTGAGCGCGAGGAGCACGAGGTTGGAGCATACGAAAAGAATATTGCCAAACACGTCATGATGCCTGCAAACGCCATCAAGCGTCACGTAGTGGTGGAGGAAAGAACTGCAAAGCTGCAGGAATATGCCGCAAGCTGTGCTTTGAATACCATTGAAGACAACGGAAGTGAGATCGGCGTTATTGCCGCAGGCATTGCGTATCAGTATGCAAAGGAAGCCTTGAGCGAGCGCGTCAACTACTGCAAGCTTGGTATCGTATGGCCGCTCTCCGAGGCGTTCCTCAAGGACTTTGCCGCAAAATGCAAGACCGTTTACGTCATCGAGGAGCTGGATCCCTTCATTGAGGATGCCTGCCGTGCCATGGGTATGGAGGTCAAGGGCAAGGAGCTCTTTACAATGCTTGGAGAATACACCCCCACCATGATCCGTAAGGCTGTGTTGGGTGAGGATGCCGCCGAGTTCCTTTCGGTCGCCGAGCCGATCCCCGCGCGTCCTCCCGTCATGTGCGCAGGCTGTCCGCACAGAGGCACTTTTTACGTACTCAATAAGCTTGGCGTCACCGTTTCGGGCGACATCGGTTGTTACACGTTGGGTGCTGTTGCGCCGCTCTTTGCTGTGGATACCACCATTTGTATGGGTGCTTCCGTCAGCGCGGCACACGGTATGGCAAAGGTGCAGGGCAAAGATTTTACACGCAAATTGGTTTCTGTGATCGGGGACTCCACTTTTATGCACTCCGGTATCACGGGACTTGTGGACATCGTTTACAATAAGGGGATTAACACCGTCATCATTCTTGATAACTCTATTACGGGTATGACGGGACATCAAGATAACCCCACTACGGGCAAGACCATTCGCGGTGAGGCGACGCGTCAGGTCGATCTGATCAAGCTTTGCCAGGGCGTTGGCGTGGAACGCATCACGGTTGCCGATCCGTTTGACGTCAAGCATTTTGAAGCGGTCGTCAAGACCGAGCTTGCCGCCGACGAGCCCTCTGTGATCATCGCACAGCGTCCCTGCGCGCTCCTCAAGAGCGTCAAGTACACGGGGCACTGCGTGATCACCGAAAAATGCCGCAAGTGCAAGCTTTGTATGAAGCTCGGCTGCCCCGCCATTAGCCTGGATAAGGAAACGGGCGCGGTGCGCATTGATACCACGCAATGCAACGGCTGTGGACTTTGCACGGGTGTTTGTCCCTTTGGTGCAATTGAAAAGGAGGATTGACGGTATGAGCACAAAGAATATTATGATCGTCGGTGTCGGTGGGCAGGGAACTTTGCTTGCCAGCCGTATTCTCGGTAACGCTGTCATCCGTCAGGGATATGACG
This sequence comes from Clostridia bacterium, assembly GCA_017453305.1. GTDB lineage: Bacteria > Bacillota > Clostridia > Oscillospirales > CAG-272 > UMGS1865. The sequence goes on along the minus strand of JAFTKJ010000033.1, from coordinate 93,154 downwards.
TCAAGGTCTCCGAGGTGCACGGCATGAGCCAGCGCGGCGGCAGCGTTGTTACCTACGTCAAATTTGGCGATGCCGTACATTCTCCCATCATCGATAAGGGCGAGGCGGATATTATTCTCGCGTTTGAAGCATTGGAAGCATACCGCGCGCTCCCTTGGCTCAAAAAAGGCGGCAAGATGATCGTCAACGACCAAAAAATCAACCCCATGCCCGTCATTACGGGGGCTGCGGAATATCCCGAGGGAATTCTTGAAAAGCTTGACGCTCTGATTGATCTGACCTCCGTGGATGCTTTGAAGCTAGCACTTGAGGCAGGCAATGCAAAGGCTGTCAACGTCGTTCTCATCGGCGTGATGGCAAAGAACACCGAGATTCCTTATGAAGAATGGCTTGAAACAATCAAGGCAACGGTTCCCGCAAAGTTTTTGGAGGCAAACCTCAAGGCGTTTGACCTCGGCTACCACTTATAAAAACAAATTTGAAATGGAAAATAAAAATTCAATCCAACGTGAAAAGAAGGTATGAAATATGGGATTCATCAATAAAGAAATCGAATGTATGCCAAGGGAAGAGCTCAAGCGTCTGCAAAGCGAGCGACTGTGCGCACAGATCAAGCGTTGCTACGAAAACGTTGAGTGCTTCCGCAATCGTATGGACGAGGCAGGTCTGAAGCCCGAGGATATCCGTGGCATTGAGGATCTTCACCGCGTTCCGTTCTCCTACAAAAAGGACCTCAGAGACTATTACCCCTACGGATTGTTTGCAACTCCCATGAAGGACGTCGTTCGTGTGCACGCATCCTCCGGAACCACGGGAAAGCGAATCGTCGTCGGTTATACCCGCAACGACCTGAAGCTCTGGGATGAGTGCGTCGCGCGCGTGATGGGCGCGGCAGGCGTCACCGACGAGGACTTTGTCCAGGTCTCCTTTGGCTACGGCTTCTTTACCGGTGGTCTTGGCGCACACGGCGGCGCGGATTATATCGGCTCCACCGTTATCCCGATCTCCGCAGGCAATACCGCAAATCAGATCCAGACGATGATCGATTTCGGTTCCACCGTGCTTTGTTGCACTCCCTCCTACGCGATGTATCTTGGTGAGGAGATCGAGCGCATGGGCGTGAAGGATCAGCTCAAGCTTCGCATCGGTATCTTCGGGGCTGAGCCTTGGAGTGAGGATATGAGACATAAGATCGAGGAAAAGCTCGGTCTTAAGGCATACGATATTTACGGACTTTCCGAGGTGCTGGGCCCCGGTGTATCGGGTGAATGCACCGAGCAGGCAGGCATGCACGTTTGGGAGGACCACTTCATCGTGGAGATCATCGATCCCGAAACGGGCGAGGTTCTTCCCGAGGGAGAGACCGGTGAATTGGTATTTACCTCCATCACCAAGGAGGCGTTTCCCGTCATCCGTTACCGCACCAGAGACATCTGCTCGCTCAATCCCGAGCCCTGCAAGTGCGGCAGAACCCATATCCGTATGCGCAAGCCCAACGGACGCACCGACGATATGCTTATCATCCGCGGCGTCAACGTATTCCCGTCGCAGATCGAGGAGGTGCTCCTCAAGGTCAGTGGCGACCGTATCACGCCCAACTATCAGATCGTGGTCGACCGCGTCAACAATACCGATACCTTCGACGTCAACGTAGAGATGAGCGAGGCGTTCTTCTCGGATAACATCAAGGCAATCGAGGCGTTGGAAAGAAACATCACCGAGCAGCTGCGCTCCATGCTGGGCATCAGCGCAAAGGTGCACCTGGTCAACCCCAAGTCCATCGTGCGCAGCGAAGGCAAGGCAAAGCGCGTGATCGATCTTCGCGCAGGCAAAATTTGAGAGAGGAGAAGAATACTATGATCATCAAGCAGTTATCTGTTTTCTTGGAAAATAAAAAAGGACGTATCTGTGCGGCAGCCGATCTGCTGGCACAAAATAACGTCAACATCCGCGCGCTTTCCCTGGCGGACACCTCCGAATTCGGCATTCTCCGTCTCATCGTTGATAAGCCGGAGGAGGGCAAAAAGATTTTGAACGAGGCAGGCATCGTGGTTCGCGTTACCGACGTGCTGTCACTCACTATGGAGGATGCCCCCGGCGGCACGCTGGGCGTTCTGCGTTTGCTGGCGGAAAGCGGCATCAGCGTAGAGTATATGTACGCATTTGCCGGCAAGGAAAGCGGCAAGGCGTTTATGATCATCCAGGCGGAGGAGCTGGAGGCGGCAGAGGGAATTCTGCGCCGTAACGGCTTCCGCCAGGCAGAGATCGAGGGAATCTGACCATCGCGGAGGAAAGCATGGAACAACCCACGTACGGGTATGCACGGGACTCGGTCTCCGAGTTCGTGCAGATCCTGAGAAAAGAAAACATGAACGGCGCCGACCGTTTGTTCGGCGGACACCTGCTGACCTGGATGGATGAGGTCTCTGCGGTCTGCGCACGCAGATATGCAAAGGGACCGGTTACCACCGCATGCATCGAAAACGTGCGATTTCTTCGTCCTGCACGCCTCAACCAGATCCTTGCCGTCACGGCAAAGGTAGTCTATACGGGTCGCACCTCCATGGAGGTGTTGGTAAGGGCAGAGGTGGAGGAGGATTGCGACGGCGTGAGAACACTGGTTGCCGACGCGCGCTTTATTTTGGTCGCATTGGACGAAAACGAACATCCTCGTGCGATCCTTCCGCTCTGTCCCGAAACCGAGGAGGAGCGTGCGCTATACGAGGAAGCCCGACAGAGGAGAACGAAATAAAGGAGAAATACCATGTTAAAGATCTTGGCATTGGGAAACAGCTTTTCCACGGACTGTACCACGTATCTGGATCGCATAGGGAAAGATCTGTACGTCCGCAATCTTTTCATTGGCGGATGCAGCCTGGAGCGGCATGCAAAAAATCTGTTGGAGGGTCTGCCGCACTATCAGCTGCAGGCGCAGGGTGTACCCGTTCAGGAGGCATCGGTCAGCGCCGCCGCACTCTTTTGTGCCGACGAGTGGGATTTTATCACCGTACAGCAGGCAAGCGGCGTTTCGGGGATGCAGGAAAGCTTTGATCCGCATCTTGACGTGGTGCTGGGCTATATTCGTCGCCTCTGTCCAAGTGCGAAGATCCTGTGGCATCAGACCTGGGCATACGCCACCTATAGCACGCATCCGGAGTTTGTAAACTACGGCAAGGATCAAGCGCAAATGTGGAAGCAGATCGAGGCATGCTCGCACCGCGCCGTGCGCGAAAAACAGCTGGACGGCATCATTGAAACGGGCAAGGCAATACAAGCGTTGCGTGAGCAATTGACACCCGACGGCACCGAGCTTTGCCGCGACGGCTTTCACCTGAGTCTGGACTATGGCAGATATGCGGGTGCATACGTTTGGGCGAAGTATTTTGGTGCTGCGTGTACCGATTTTGTTCCGGACGGTGCGGATGAGGCACGTATCGCAAAAATTCGCCATATTATTGACAAAATATAAAAAATTAACAATACAAAGGAGATCACTCATGCTTTACACGCTGAAAAACGAGCAATTGACCGTGCAGGTGTCCGACGTTGGTGCGGAGCTGCATTCCGTTAAGCGCGGAGATTGCGAGTACATCTGGGTCGGAAACCCCGACATCTGGTCTTTCAAGGCTCCCCTGGTTTTCCCCATTTGCGGAAGATTTTTCGGGGGCAAGTACACCTATCGCGGCAAAACCTACGAGATGGGCGTACACGGATTCATCCGCCCCTCCGTTTTCACGGTGGACGCACAGACCGAAACCTCGATCTGCCTGAAGCTGACCGAAAATGAAGAGACCAAAAAGATCTATCCCTTCGATTTCATTCTCAAGGTTTGGTATATCCTCGAGGGAGATCGGTTGACCAACCGCTTTGAGATCACCAATCCCGGTGACGTCGTTCTTCCCGCAACCATCGGAGGACACCCCGGATTTAACGTCCCCCTGGAGGGCAACGGTGCATTTACCGACTACTATCTGGAGTTTGGCAAGGCGTGTAGCCCTGATGAGATCGTGCTGTCCGACACCTGCTTCCTCACCGGTAAAAAGCGCGCATATCCCCTGGTAGACGGCAAGATCCTTCCCCTGAAGCATGAGCTCTTCTCGGTGGATGCCGTATTCATGTCGCGCATCGACAGCACCGTAACGCTCAAGTCCAAGACCACCGAGCGCTACGTGACGCTGAACTATCCCGATATGCCTTACCTTGGCATTTGGCACAAGCCGCGTACGGAGGCGCCATACGTTTGCATCGAGCCCTGGTGCGGTCTGCCCGGCTTTGACGGCGTAACCGAGGATATGGAGACCAAGCACGATATGTTCCGCATTGAGCCGGGTGCTACCCAAACGGCGGAATTTTCGATGATCTTCGGTTGATTCGGGATTTCGTAAGAATTTGTAAATCAAAGACGGCAGTCTGCGTCAAAGCAGACTGCCGTTCTTTTTTCTACACTACTTGACAAATCCTCGGTTTTGCTGTATAATAAAAGAGAACTATATTTTACCCATTCAGGAGGACCGAAATGGAGCAAAAAAAATTGGAAGCACTTCGTGAGGCGGCACGTCAGATCCGCATCGGAGTGGTCAAAGGTACACACGCGGCAAAATCCGGACATCCCGGAGGATCCCTTTCCATCGCAGACGTTATGGCGTATCTGTATTTTGAGGAAATGAATATCGATCCCGCAAATCCCAACATGCCCGAAAGAGATCGCTTCGTGCTCTCCAAGGGTCACTGCGCACCCGCATTGTACGCAGCGCTTGCAACGCGCGGATATTTCCCCACCGAGGAATTGACTACGCTCCGCAAGATCGGTTCTCGTCTGCAGGGACACCCCGATATGACGCTCACGCCCGGCGTTGATATGTCCGCGGGGTCCTTGGGTCTTGGCATCAGCTCCGCCGCAGGTATGGCGCTGGCGGCTAAGATCGACCAAAAGCCCTATCGCGTTTACACCGCCGTCGGCGACGGTGAGAGCGAGGAGGGACAGGTTTGGGAGGCGTGCATGTTTGCCGCACACTACAAGCTGGATAACCTTTGCGTGATTCTGGACTGGAACGGCTTGCAGATCGACGGTCCCGTTACCGAGGTTATGAACCCTACTCCCCACGATAAAAAGCTGGAGGCGTTCGGCTTCCACGTAATTTCCATCGACGGTCACGACTTTGACCAGATCGAAGCAGCTTTTGCCGAGGCAAAGGCCGTTAAGGGTAAGCCCACCGCCATCATCGCCAAAACGGTCAAGGGCAAGGGTGTATCCTTTATGGAAAACAAGGTCAATTGGCACGGCGCGGCGCCCAACGACGAGCAATGTGAGCAGGCGTTGGCAGAGCTGAATGCATAAGGGGGAGAGAGCAATGGCAGAAAAATTAGCAACCAGAGAAGCATACGGCAACGCACTTGTAGAGCTTGCCGACAAATACGATTTCGTGGTCCTGGACGCCGACCTGGCAGAGGCGACCAAAACGGTAAAATTCAAAAAGGCATGTCCCGAAAGATTTTTTGATTGCGGCATTGCCGAGGGCAATATGATGAGCGTAGCGGCAGGCATTGCCACCACGGGCAAGACCGTGTTTGCCTCCAGCTTTGCTATGTTTGCGGCAGGCAGAGCCTTCGAGCAGGTGCGCAACTCCATCGGCTACCCTCACCTCAACGTTAAGATCGGTGCAACGCATGCGGGTATTACCGTCGGCGAGGACGGCGCAACGCACCAATGCAACGAGGATATTGCGCTGATGCGCACCATTCCCGGTATGACCATCGTCAATCCTTCGGATGCGGTGGAGGCAAAGGCTGCCGTTGAGGCGGCGCTGACCACCAACGGCCCGTTCTATCTGCGCTTTGGCAGATTTGCAGTTCCCGTGATCAACGATACCCCCGACTACAAGTTTGAGCTTGGCAAAGGCGTGTGTGTGGCAGACGGTAAGGACGTCACCATCGTGGCAACGGGATTGATGGTCTCTCTTGCCCTGGAGGCGCGTGCACTTCTGGCAGAGGAGGGCATTGACGCACGTGTGATCAACATTCACACCATCAAGCCCATCGACAAGGAGATCCTTGCAAAGGCGGCAGCAGAAACCGGTGCACTCGTCACCGCGGAGGAACACAATATCATCGGCGGACTTGGCGCGGCTGTGACCGAGGCGATCTGCGAGAGCTGTCCCGTTCCCGTGATCCGTGTGGGTATGAACGATACCTACGGACATTCGGGCACCGTTCCGGCACTTCTGGAGGCGTACGGCTTGACGCCTGCAAAGATCGCCGAGAGTGCAAAGAAAGCAATTTCGATGAAGAAATAAGTAAAAAATCGACGGCGAGATGCGCGTTCATCTCGCCGTCTTGCTTTTATTTCAAAACCTCAAATCCCGCAAAGCCAAAGGCGGGAATATCGCTCAGTGTCACGCGATTGCCTTCTACCCGAGCGGTGCAGTTGATTGGGCGGATCTTGTCATAGGCTTCGTCCAGGGTCACCGATGGGGTGAATACGGGGTCGGCAAAGAAATTCCAAAGCCCGACCGCCATACTGCCGTCTCCCTTTTTGCATTGCAGATAGAGCGCAGGCGCTCCGTAAACGTGAGCGGGGAGCTCCTTTCCGCCAAGCCACGGGATCTGTGCGGCGTATTGGCGGCTCCGCTCATAATTCTTCAGCGCGCCCTCGTTCTCAAAGCGTGTGTTGAGATTGAGCACCAAAAATCGGTTTCCGTCGGCGTTTTGATAGCGGTAGGAAACCGGAACGACGCTGTTTTCGATCTCGGAATAACTCAATACCTCCGCGCCCTCTTTCAAGGTCAACTCATACATTTGTGCGTTGTGGCTCAGGATGCGGTTGTTGGTATCGGCAAAGATCTCGTAAAGTCCGCTTGTACGCGCACCGATGTGGGAAATTCCAACGTCCACGCCGCGCGATTGCAAGAGCTCTGCGGCTGCAAGATCCAAAATCAAGCCGTTTTTGAGTGCCGAGAGCGGAAGGTTGCGCGCGTTTTCGTCAAATACGATGCCGCACACGCCCTCTCCCTCGTATACGGTGGGCACCGAATTATACGCCAAGGTGCGTGCCGCCTTGGAGAAGAACAGATGCTCGATGTTTACCGAATCATTGACGGCGGTGGGGGTGACGGTGTCGGCGACCTTTTTCATGGATTCGTACACGAGCACGCCGCATGCGACCTTGTTTCCAAAGGCGCGGTCGATCTCGCCGTACAGCGCACGGTTGCGCTCATGATAGTCGGCGTAGCCCGTTTCGTAGTCGGCGTTGGAATGATAATCGATGCCGTATTTTAAAATACCGTCGGTACAGCCCGAGGCGCGAATGGCGGTGTCAAAGCCCTCCAGATAAGAGGCAGGGCAAGAGGTACGCGGACGCGGAAAAGCATCGCCCTCTGCCATAATCTCAAGGTCGGTGCAGCGTGTCCATGCACTCTCCATACGCTCCAACTCAATGACGTCCTGCAGCTCGTTTCCCCAATTTTTGCGGACCGCCCAATACGGAGCACCGATCAGGCGCAGGATCGGTTTCGTTCCGCCTGCAAGGATCGTGGCAAGCTCGCGCGCGTCCGTGCCGTCAATGTCCCAGGAGGAGAGGCAGGCGCAAAGGCTGATGCGGATGGTGGGATCTATTTGGTCAACCGTTGCACGAACGGCTGCGGCAAAGCTCCGAAAAGCATCGCCGTTTGCTTGCAGGTACGCGTCGCGGAATTTGTTCTTTCCGCCGCCGGTAATATGCGCCTCCAGCTCTTCGCGCGTGGATTTTTCTCCCGTCAGTCGATTGATCTCGGCTATATGGTTGTCGCAAAGACAAGCGGGGGAGGAGCCGTGAAAGGCGTAGCGGAAATCGTCGTCAAACTGAATGATATCCACACCGCAACGTGCGATGTCCGCAATGTAATCGCAGGAAAAGCGGACGAACGCTTCGTCACTCGGGCACATGAACTCCTTGAATTCCTCGCCGTTAATACCGCGCATGTTGACAAATGAGGTATTGTTTTTGACCCAAAAGGTCCAGATCCAAGCACCTACCTCAAACCCGTGCTCCTGAAAAAAGCGGCAGTTGTCTGCAAGCTCCGCCATAGAGGCGGCGCGACGGACGGGATCGGTCTCATAGGTGTCCAAGGCAAGGAAAACGCGTTTGGCGTCAAAACGGCGCAGCTCCTTGAGCGTGCGCTCTCTGTCGGCGCGCTTGACATTTTGATTCATGATCGGAACGGAAATTTGATACATGGCGTATCCTCCTTTTCGTAGTGTTTTTATTATACTTGATTTTTACCCAAATTGCAAGCCCAAATATTGTGTGGAATTTCGCAAAAATTGAGAAATTCACTTGTCAAATTGCAAAAGATGCGTTATAATATCATTAAAGTCGCACGTCGGCTGAAACAATGGGTGATCACAGCCCAAAAAAGAGAAAGAGAAACGAACAAATGAAATTTATTCTGGCATCCAAATCTCCGCGCCGTCGCGAGATATTGGAAATGCTCGGCATCGATTTTGAGGTGATCACCTCAGATGCCGACGAGAGCAGCGATATCACCGATCCGCGCCAACTTGTGGAGGAGCTTTCCCTACGTAAGGGGCTTGCCGTGCGCGACGCTTTCATTGCCAAGGGGGGTGATCTTTCCGATACGGTCATCATTTCCTCGGATACCGTCGTTGCCATTGACGGCGAGATTCTTGGTAAGCCGCGTGACGAGGAGGACGCTCGCCGCATGCTTCGCTTGTATTCGGGCAGATCGCATGAGGTGGTCAGCGGCATTTGTTTGATCGGGGAGGATCGGCAAGCCGTCTCCCACGAGGTCACAACCGTCACCTTTGACGAGATGGACGAGGAGACGGTGTGCAGCTACGTGCGCGCCGCACAGCCTTACGATAAAGCGGGTGCATACGCCATCCAAGGCTTGGCATCGGCGTACATTACGGGAATCGAGGGTGACTATTTCAACGTCGTCGGTCTCCCCGTGCACCGCATGTGTTGCCTCTATCGCGAAATTTTCAAAGAAAATTTACTCTAAAGGGGTAGGCAAACGGAAATCTTTATGATATAATTATTTTAGATCAGTCTATGTGAAGGAGGTGAGCACCGTTGGCAAAGCAGATCGGCATCGATCTTGGTACATCAAACACAATGATATATCTCAAGGATAAGGGCATCGTGTTGCGCGCGCCCTCGGTGGTCGCCATCGACCGTCACACGCAAGAGGTCATTGCCTCCGGCACGACCGCCAAGCGTATGGTGGGCAAAACCCCGGGCAACATTCTGGCGTTGCGCCCTTTAAAGGACGGCGTTATTACCGATCTTCACACCACCTCGCTCATGCTCCATGACTTTTTCGAGCGCATGGATATGACCTCTATGTTCAATCGCCCCGTGGCGTTGGTTTGCATTCCGTACGGCGTCACCGGCGTTGAGCGCCGCGCCGTGGAGGATGCTACCATGGAGGCGGGAGCGAAGAACGTTGGTTTGATCGACGAGCCCATTGCCGCGGCTGTCGGTGCGGGGATTCAGATCTCCAAGGCGAGAGGCGCCATGGTTGTTGATCTTGGCGGCGGCGTTTCCGAAACTGCCGTGATCAGCCTTGGCGGCGTGGTGCAATCCAACTCCCTGCGCGTGGCAGGCAACGAGCTGGATATCGCCATCGTCAACTACTTAAAGCAAACGCGCAATATTCTCATCGGTGACGTTACGGCGGAGATCTTAAAAAAGAAGATCGGCACCGCCGTCAGCGACATCGACCGCGGCTCAATGGAGGTGTGTGGAAGAGACCTGCGCACGGGACTTGCCGTGACCATTGAGGTCAGCTGCGGTGAGGTGCGCGAGGCGATCAAGGAGCCACTTTCCGAGATCATCGCAATGGTCAAAATGACTTTGGAGGAGACCCCTCCCGAGCTTTCTGCCGATATTTTTGATTTTGGTATCGTGCTGGTTGGCGGCGGATCTCTGCTTCCGGGCATCGATCGCGCCATCAGCGAGCGCACGGGCATTCGCGTGCTTTCCACAAAGCGCCCCTTGGAGGCGGTTTGCACAGGGCTTGGCAGAATGCTGCAGAGTGCAGGCGACTTCTCGGAGTTTGTAAAATATAAGGTCAAATAATCACAAGACAGCAAGGGCGAGCTTTCCGCGCCCTTGTTTCGTATCCTGAAAGGAGTGAAAGAACGATGGATTTTCAATACGAGCAAGAGCCCATGCAGGCACCCGTGCCGCGCAGCCTTGCAAAAGAGCGACTGCAGATCGCCATGCCCGCATTCAGCGTTGCCTTGGTCTTTCTCATTGCATCGGTGGTGCAGGGGGTGGCACATGCGCTGGTGCTGACCCTGCAGCCCTCCATTGCCGAAAACGATTGGTACCCCTGGGTGGCGTCTATGGTTCCCATGTACTGCATCGCCATGCCGATCTCATTTATATTTATGCGTTTCAGCAAATCCGAGCCACCGCCAAAGCAAGGCATGCGTCCCTTGGTGTTCGTGGGACTGATTGCGCTTTGCTTCGGCTTGACCTATGCAGGCAATTTTGTGGGAAGCGTGGTCAATGCGATCCTGAGCATGCTGACGGGGCAGGAGATGACCAATGATCTGGAGAACTTGACTATGAGCTCGCCGTTTTGGGTCAATTTGCTCTTTTGCGGGATTCTCGCGCCGATCTTAGAGGAGCTCTTTTATCGCAAGCTGGTCATTGACCGCCTGCGCCGTTACGGAGATCTGCCGGCGCTCCTACTCTCGGGCATCGCATTCGGCTTGATCCACGGTAATTTTTATCAGTTCTTTTATGCGGCAATGCTTGGCATGCTGTTTGGGTATATTTATCTGAATACGGGCAAGATCCGCTATACCATCGCCATCCACATGGCAATCAACCTTGTGGGCGGCGTTTACACCACCGAAATGATGAAGCGGCTGGATCTGGAGCTGCTTGCCTCCGATCCCATGGCGGCGCTGACGCAAAACACTGCGGGCATGCTGATGTATTTTGGTTACCTTGCGTTTGTGATGTGCATGATTGCAGGTGCGGTGATCGCACTTGTCCTGCTTTTGATCTTTTGCCGCCGTCCCCTGCGTCGCGCCGAGCAACCGCTCACGGCACGCGAATGGGTGCGTGTGCTGCTGCTGAACCCCGGTGTGTGGATCTTTTTGGTGGTTTGCATTTTGCTGTTTTTATAAATTGACCAAACGTTGACAGAAAGGAGGTATCCGTATGGCAAACCGAAATTACACCATGCGCTATTTGGGCATAGTAGGTGTTTTTTGTCTGATCTGCATCATTTATCTGGGACGCTTGTTCTACATTCAGATCTCGGGCAAGGAGAATTCCTACGATACGGGTACCACCACCCGTACCGTTACGGTACAAGCCGTGCGCGGCGAGATCTATGACCGCAACGGCGTCAAGCTTGTGGCAAATCGCTACACCTACAAGCTCTCCGTTGTGCACGCGCAGTTTTACGCCATGTACCCAAGGCAAAAAAACGACGTATGTCTTGGCATCAGGGAGGCGTTGAATGCCTGCGCGGTAGAGGGCGTGCGTGAGGAACGATTCTTTCCGTTTGAGGGGAGTGCGTATCCGTACTATTCCTACAGCAAGGATGCCACCGACGGCGAGTCCTTGCGCTACTATCGCTTAAAGCGCGTGCTGAAGGATATCGGCTTGAAGGAGGATACCACCGCCGAGGAGCTGTGCGCGTACTACGTAGAAAAATACGAGCTTTTGCAAACCGACAACGCAGGCAACCGACTGTACGACGACGATGAGATCGATCTTCTCATCCGCACCTATTACGATATGGACGCCGTGCGCTTTTATACCAGCGGCGAATACGTTCTTTGCGAATCGGTGGATATGGCGCTGATGACCTACGTCAAGGAGCAAAACCTTTCTGCCGTCAGCTTTACGGTAGACGTAGCGCGCGAGTATTGTTACCCCGGATATGCATCGCACATTCTCGGTCTGGTAGGGCCGATCTATAACGAGGAGTGGGAATACTACAACGAGCTGGGCTATCAGATGAACGCCATTGTTGGAAAATCCGGCTGTGAGGCGGCGTTTGAAAGCTATTTGCGCGGCACGGACGGTACCGTTCGCATCGAGGAGGATGTCAACGGAAACGTGGTCAGCTCCACAGTACTGACAAAGCCGATTGCGGGGAGCGACGTTTACCTGACCATTGATATCAAGCTGCAGATTGCCGCCGAGGACGGACTTGCCGAAAACGTGGCGTACGTTGTGGAGCATGCAACGGGAAGCTCCACGGGACTGGGGTGCAATGCGGGTGCGGCGGTAGCGATCGATCCCGACACCTTCGAGGTTCTGGCGCTTGCGTCTTATCCGACCTATGATCTTACCACCTACAATCTTGACTATAACGCGCTTGCCTCCAACGAGGCAAAGCCGCTGTTGAACCGTGCCCTCAACGGTGCGTATGCCCCCGGTTCAACCTTAAAGCTTGGTATGGCGGCAATTGCGCTGATGGAGGGGCAGATCAATCCCTCCACGGTTGTCTCTTGCACGGGAAGATACCCCAACTCCTCCATGCTTGGCGGTGTGGGATGTTCTACCTATGGCACCAACCATTGGGGCGGTGTTAACGTGGTGGACGGTATTGCCTATTCCTGCAACAGCTTCTTCTGTGAGATGGGACAACGTCTTGGCATTCAAAAAATGGAGGAGTACCTCAAGAAATTCGGTTTGGGAGAATCAACCGGCTTGGAGCTTGGCGGCACGAGCGGCATTCTTGCAGGTCCGACCTATCGCGGTGAGATTCAAAGTGAGGAGCAATGGCAACCGGGTATGACCTGGCAGGCGGCGATCGGACAGTCCGACCATCAGCTCTCGCCCATGCAGCTCGCCTGCTACATGGGTACGCTTGCCAACGGTGGCACGCGCTACACCGCGCATCTGTTACATAGCGTTTATCGCTTTGGAAGCGACGAGCCGAGCTACGTCTACGGACAAAACGAGGATGTGGTGCGCGATACGCTCCCAATTCCGTCGGAGGATCTGTCAACCGTTTTCAAGGGAATGAAAAAGGTGGTGGATTCCAGCAATACCATTCAACGCTGGATCAACAGTCGCACCGTCCCCGTAGAAGTGGGCGGAAAAACGGGTACTGCGCAAAACAGTACCGATTGCGACAACGCGCTCTTTGTGTGCACCGCGCCCTATAACGAGCCTGAGATCGTGATCTCGGTCGTGATCGAAAAGGGCTACACGGGCGGATATGCCGCATTGACGGCGGGGCGGATCCTGGAGGCGTATTACAAGACTGACGCAACAGAATAAATATGCAAACATACAAGAAGCCTCTTGCAACGGCAGGTAAAGTGCCATCGCAAGAGGCTTTTTGCATCAATTTAATTTTGAGCGGCAGGAGCAGGGGATTCTTCGGCAAGATCCTGCGCATGTAATTTTTGCGCTTTGACCTTTTTGTTGAGCGTGATGAATGTAAAGAGAAAGAGCATGACGGTGGTCAGCACCCAGGCAAGCGGAGAAGCAAAATACAGCACGCGCAAGCGTTCAAAGGTGTTGTCGGGGGTTTTGGGCCACCACGCAAACACGGTATAAAGCCATGTGATGCGCAAGCCGATGCCGCCCAAAAGCGAGATGATCATTGCGGTCAGGGAGCGTCCCATGCCGCGCAACGCGCCGCTGCCGGCTTCCATCAAGCCGCAGGCAAAGTAGGTGGCACACATAATGCCAATGCGCACGCATCCTGCTTCCACTACGGAGGGGTTCCCGGGCGCATAAATGCCCAGAAGCGGATACCGGAACAGATACACCACGGAAGAGAGGGTAATGCCAACCACGACTACCGAAAGGGAGCAATACAGGATCGCACGCTTGAGTCGCCCGTATTTTTGCGCGCCGTCGTGCTGGGCAACAAACGTCACGGTTGCCATGTGAAGTGTGTTTTGCACAGCGTAGATGTAGCCGTCCAGATTGGCGGCGGCGGTGTTTCCCGCAACGACCACAGCGCCAAAGGTGTTCAGATTTGTTTGTACCAACACGTTGGAAAAGCTGAACAACAGACTTTGAATGCCGGAGGGAACACCGTTGTAAAGAATGCGTTTGAATTTATCCATGTGAAAGGTCAAATGCATGGGATCAATGCGACAGCAATCGTTCATGCGCATCATGTAGATTACGGTGGCAATACAACTGATCCATTGTGAGGCGGCGGTCGCCACACCAACGCCGAGCGCGCCCCAGCGGAACAGAATGACGGCAACCAGATTGAGCAGGACGTTTGCCACGCCCGCAATACTCAAAAACAGCAAGGGGCGAACGGTATCGCCCTTAGAGCGCAGAATGGCGGCGCAAAAGTTATACAGCATGCTTGCAGGAATGCCGCACAGGTACGCCTTCATATAAAGTGTTGCTTCCTCCAATACCGCGGCGTCTGTGCCCATCAGTACCAGCAACGGGCGCGCGGAAACAAAGCCGCAAACTCCCACCAGCAAGCCGCTGGCAAGCGCGGTGATCACAGCCGTGCTGACTGTTTTTTGCACTTCGTCCTCGTGCCCCGCTCCGATGTCATGCGCTACGCACACACCGGAGCCGACCGAAAGGCCGAAAAAGAAAGTGATCAAAAGGGCACAAAGATTGGAGCAATAGCCTACTGCCGCCAGGGAGTTGGCACAAGCCTCGGCGGTATCTCCGCCCCATCGACCGACGACAATGATATCGGCAGTATTAAAGAGCAGCTGCAAAATCGCGGTTGCGACAAGCGGCAGGGTGTAAAGAACGATCTTGGAAAACAGAGGACCTTCCGTCAGATTTTTTACTTTGCGAGACATTATACCATTTCCTCCGGATGAAAGACCGCGTCAAATTGCTCAGCGGTCAAAAAGCCCAAACGCACGCACGCTTCGCGGAGCGTGATGTTTTCCGCATGCGCGAGCTTTGCGGTTTTTGCGGCGTTCTCATAGCCGATGTGGGGATTGAGGCAGGTCACCAGCATCAGGGAGTCGGTCAGGTTTTGCTGCATTTTTTTGCGGTTTGCCACAATGCCGCGCACACAATGCACCTCAAAGGAGCGCATGACCTCCGATAGCAGGCGTACCGATTGGAGGAAGTTATACGCGATGACGGGCATAAAAACGTTCAATTCAAAGTTGCCCTGTGAGGCGGCAATACCGATGGTGGCATCATTGCCCATGACCTGCGCGGCAACCATGGTCACAGCCTCGCATTGCGTGGGATTGACCTTGCCGGGCATAATAGAGGAGCCGGGCTCATTTTCGGGAATGAAGATTTCCCCAAGACCAAGTCTTGGACCCGATGCCAACCAGCGGATGTCGTTTGCGATCTTCCAAAGGTCGGCGGCAAGCGCTTTTAATGCACCGTGTACCCAAACGAGCTCGTCGCGCGAGGTCAGCGCATGGAATTTGTTTTCTGCGGTGCAAAACGGAGTGTTCGTCAAGCGAGCGATCTCTGCTGCTGCCTCAACGTCAAAGCCGTGGGGCGCGTTGAGTCCCGTTCCCACTGCAGTGCCGCCAAGGGCGAGCTCGAACAGAGGAGCGTTGTCGATCATTTCGCGGTCACGCCCTAGGGACGCACGCCAGCCCGAGATCTCTTGCGAAAAGGTGATGGGAGTCGCATCCTGCAAATGCGTGCGTCCGCACTTGATGATTCCCTCGTTTTCGCGCTCCAGCTTGCGGAATGCGACGATCAGGGAATCAAGAGCGGGCAAGAGCGACTGCTTGAGCGCCAGACATGCCGCCACGTGCATGGCGGTGGGGAAGGTATCGTTGGAGGATTGCGACATGTTCACGTCGTCGTTGGGGTGCAACAAGGGCTTCCCGACGATCTCGTTTGCGCGATTGGCAATGACCTCATTGGCGTTCATATTGGATTGTGTGCCCGAACCTGTTTGAAACACGACCAACGGGAAATGGTCATCCAGCTTTCCCGCGATCACCTCGTCGCAGGCGGCACAGATCGCGTTGCACTTCTCCTCAGTCATTTTTTCGGGACGAAGAGTGCGGTTGGCAAGCGCGGCGGCTTTTTTTAAAATACCAAAGGCGCGAACGATCTCGCCCGGCATTTGCTCGTGGCCTTTTCCAATCATAAAGTTCTGTCGGCTTCGTTCGGTCTGCGCGCCCCAGTAGCGGTCCGCGGGTACCCGAACCTCACCCATAGAGTCGTGCTCAATGCGCTCGTTCATGGTTGTTCTTCCTTTCAAAAGGGGAATATGGATTTGCTACACATCATTATATCACCAATCCACGCTTTTTGCAAGGCAAATCCCAATTTTGTACAAAACTTTTTGTTGAAAAAAGCAGACGAAAAAGCCGACAAAGGGAGAAGTTTTTGCGCAAAACGGCTTGCAATCAAGGGGAAACTGTGATATAATATCTACGTTGAGCATACGCACCATTAGCTCAGCTGGATAGAGCACAAGCCTCCGACGCTTGGTGTCGACGGTTCGAATCCGCCATGGTGTGCCAAACAAAATCCGCTTTCGAATGGTGGATACTCTTAAGGACAGTTTTGAAAGTATACTACCTACCGACAGAAAAAAGCAGAAACCGCAGATTGATTTTCTGCGGTTTTTGTGCTATAATAGAAATGCGAGCATATGAAAAGACAAAAGTGAGGGAAGAAAAATGACTCATCCGCAAAAAAGCGAACGCTATATAAAATACAGCGAAATACTGTTTTCAAATAGTTTTTCAGAAGCCAAACAAAAAGCGGGTCATTTTTTTCGTCAAGCCACGGAACAAACCGCTTTTGTTGTTAATTTTGAAAATGACGAAGAAAGTTGCATTACCATATTGTATGGCTTTGCCTCTACTGCATACATGGCGGGCGACGAAGAATGGTTTGGAAATCATGGCGCTGATATAGACGATTGCCAAGTTCGAAATATACTTTGTGTTTGGGATGAAGAAAGTGAAGCCAACGCAAGAACAAGTATTTCAGATTTTTATGAGCAATACAAAAATCACACCAAGGAAGAGATTCTTGCTGTAAAAAAAGAAAGACAAAAAGAATTTCTCGCTCATTTTGCTCGTGCTCTTAAACCGCTTGGATTCAAGAAAAAAGGAACAAAGTGGACAAGGGCATTGGATAATAGAAGAGCACTTACATTTGATGCTCAAAAATCGGCATTTTCCGATCAGTATTATTTCAATGTTACCGTACACGAGATATCAAACTTATATGCAACACATTCTTATGAACGTGTTGTGATGTATGGTAGCGATATATATAATTGGCAGTTAATGACCGTGGAACAAATTGATAATTTGATTCAATATGCTCTAAGGAATTATATTGAACCCAAGATAAATTAAGTAAAACTTCAATTTGTTGTGAAAAATTTAAATGATAGTTGATAAGAGCCTTGCAAGCGTGGGCGTGGACGAATAGGAGGTTTTTTGAATGAATGTTTTTGAAAAAGAAATTCAACTGATCCGCCGCGAGATCAAAAAGGATATCATGCTGCTGGTGTTTGCAGGGTTTGTGTTTGCACTGTTTGTGGCGGCGGCAATCATGCAGCCGCTTCTTTGGCTGATCGTTGCTTTTCCAATTGGGCTTTTCATTTTTGATTTTTTCGATCTGCGCAAATATCAAACCTTGCATCGGCAATACGCAAGCATTCAAAATACCCTTTTGACAGAAACGGTGACCTTGAAGGACCCCAAGGTAGAGCTCTTGTTTGCATCAACAGGGGGTTATTCCTTCTCAAAGACCTTGATTGGGCTCGTGCTTGAGGGAGCAGATCGAAAGCAGTACGCTTACGTTCTGCGCGAACCTGCACTGCTTTCCAGGGAAAAGATGGCATGCACAATTTCCGGTATCGAAAAAAGATTTTCCGGGGAATTCTGCGTGCAATGCTATCAAAACACGAGCGTGATCCGCTCTCTTGAAAAAAACACGCGCTTTCTCCGCTTTTCGGGTGGCGAATTGCTCGATTGAGAACGATGTCGGGACAGAAGCGGCAATTTCTCCGCCGTTCTCCCTTCCTTTTTTGCAAAACCCCTTGCAAACGGCAAAAGGATTTGGTATAATAAGGGGTAACGAAACAAAAGTTAAAAGAGGTATCAACATGGCTGAAAAGCTTTCTATGCAGCCTTACAAGGGCACAAGAGATTTTTATCCGCAGGAAATGAAGCTGCGCAATTGGTTCTTCGGCGTCATTCGCAAGGAGCTTGAGAACGCGGCGTTTGACGAATACAACGGTCCGATGCTGGAGTCCTTAGAGCTTTACGCCGCCAAGAGCGGTGAAGAGATCGCCAACAAGCAGACCTACAACTTTACGGACAGAGGCGACCGTCATCTTGCCATCCGCCCCGAAATGACGCCTACCGTGGCGCGTATGGTGGCGGCAAAGATGGGAGAATTGAGCTTCCCACTCAAGTGGTTCTCCATTCCCAATATGTATCGCTACGAGGCAACGCAACGAGGTCGTCTGCGCGAGTTCTGGCAGCTCAACGTCGATATTTTCGGCTGTAACACCTACGAGGCAGATCTGGAGGTCATCACCAGCGCCATTCGCATTCTGTGCGCGTACGGCGCGGACGAGAGCATGTTCACCGTCCGCATCAACAACCGCCGTTTCTTCAACGACGTCGTGGCGGCAATTACGGGCAAGGATACCGAGGGTAGTCGTCAGGTGTCCAAGGTCATCGACCGCAAGAACAAGGTGACGCGTGAAAGCTACGAAAAGGATCTGCTCGACCTTGGTCTTTCCGAAGAGCAGATCGCAAAGATCGATGCACTTTATTCCATGAGTGTGGAGGAAGCCACCGCACTCTGCCCCGAATCGCAGGGCTCCGAGGAGCTGCGCGATCTGTTTGCGGCGTTAGAAAAAATGGGACTTGCCAAGTACTGCCTATTTGATTTTGGCATCATTCGCGGCTTGGATTACTACACGGGTACGGTATTTGAGGTGTTTGACAACGCCCCCGAAAACAACCGCGCCATGTTTGGCGGCGGCAGATACGACAATCTGGTCGATCTGTTCGTCAAGAACGCGCGTATCTCGGGCGTGGGCTACGGCATGGGTGACGTAACGCTGGAGAACTTCCTTGTCACGCACAAGCTGATCCCCGAAACCTTTGGCTCTGCGGTCAAGGTGCTGGTCACGCGTTTTGAGGACGTCCCCTACGAGGCGTACACCTCTTTGGTAGAGCGTCTGCGTGATGCGGGCATCGTTTCCTCGGTGTATCTGGGGCAAAAGAAGTTCGGTAAGCAGCTGGAGTACGCCGTCAAGGGTGAGTATTCTCACGCGGTCATCATGGGCGGTGACGAGTACGCGCGCGGCGTGGTTCGCTTGAAGAATTTGAATACGAGAGAAGAAAAAGAGATCGCCATGGGCGACCTCGTACAAGAACTGCAAGCATAAAAGAGTGGGGAGGAGGACATGCGCTTCCTCCCCGCTTTGACGTAGCCTTTTTGAAAGGAGCAAACACAAACAATGGAACGAAAAAAAGCGTTTATCTACACGGGTGGAACCGTGTTTGACGAATACGTGATCGAGCGCCCCGAGGCGACGGATCTGATCATATGTGCCGACGCGGGGTATCTGACCGCAACGCGTATGGGTATTACTCCTGATATCGTCCTCGGCGATTTTGATACGCTCGGAGCGCCACCGGATGTGGGCGAGGGAATAGAATTGCAAGTTTTGCCTGCCGAAAAAGGCGTCACCGATACACAGTACGCAGCCTCCCTGGCTTTGACGCGTGGCGCTACCGAGATCGTCTTTGTCGGAGGCCTTGGCGGCAGAGTGGATCATACGCTCTCGTCCTTGGCAATTCTCGAAATGCTTTGGGAACGCAAGGAGCGGCGCGTGTACGCGATCTTTACCGACGGAAAGAATCGCGCGCGCTTTATCCGCAACAGCGGCGTGATCCTGCCGCACGAGCATTACCGCTATTTTTCCTTGATCGCCGCCGACGAAAAGGTCAAGGGCATCACCTTAGAGGGCTGCAAATATCCGCTCAAAAACGGGCAGATCCTGCGCACGCACCAATGGGCGGTTTCCAATGAGATCGTAGGCAACTGCGCCCTTATCGAAATCAAACGCGGCGGCGTTTGGGTCATTGAGAGCATGGATTAAAGGCTTTTAGGAGAATGCAGGGGGGACTTTTTGAAAAAAGTTCCCCCTGCACCCCCTCAAAAACTTTCGCGCAATGAGGGGGCTCGTTGAGTGCGGAGTTTTTCTTGACAAAAAGTGGTTGGTATGATATAATTTAACCGGGACGGTTTCTTTCCCTGCGCTACATTTTGGACTTCTTACTTTCGGATTCGGTGCCGGTGCTTCTAATTATAAATTGCTGACAAATTATGACCGAAAAAATTCTTAATCAAATGAGGAGAATTATAGCGTGATTACAGTTTTTGAAACGGAATTAAAACACAACTTAAATTGGGAATTGATTTTATCCATCGGTATATTGATATTTTTTACAAATAGGATGTTGAAAAAAACCAAGCTCGTTCTGCATCAAAAATTTTATGGATCATCCCGATTGTCTTGTCAATTCTAACATTTGTTGAAATAGTGATTTTGGTTTATGTTGAAATTGTTAGAAAGATGAATCTTACGGGAATAGGCGTTTTTATTGTGACTGGATTATTTATGATAGCTTGTGATGGGATTAACTACATTATTTGTGAATCGATTGCTGATAAGGAATCACCTTTTACTTCTTATATTCCACTTTTAGCGTTCTCTGCATTGATGTTTATTTTGGGATGTCTTAGTTTTGCCTCCTTTCAATCGAATGATTTGGCTATTATAGAAGCATACGAATCCTATATTAACGGTGAAGCTGATATCATTGAAGGATATATTAGCGAATTTACATTGGCTGGTGAAGGCTATAGTCGTGAGGCTGAGAGCTTTGTTGTCAATGGAAAGGAATTTAACTATTCCGATAACCGTTCCTGTTCCTCTACAATTTATTCCACGCGAAAACAGTCTGGTGGAGTTATTAAAGGCAATGGGCAGTATGTAAAAATATGGTATTATGATCTTCCAAACAATCCTATGATTTTAAGAATAGATGTTTTAAAGGAACAATTTTTTTATAATCTAGAATAAATTTCTCCGCCCTCAGCGTAGATTCTTCGGAATCTGCGTTGAGGGCGGAGTTTTTCTTGACAAAAAGTGGTTGGTATGATATAATGGATGTGCAAACAGAAATGCGTCGAATGATCTCGGCACTACATATTATTTCTATAAAGGAGAATATGTTATATGTTTTTTTTTGAGTGTTTGGTTGTTATTGGATTTAGTTTCTTAACGAGTGTATATTGCGTGGTGATGGAAAAAATCAAATTGCATAATACTTGGTCCACCTTTCTTTTTATTCCATATGCAATTACTGGATGCTTGCTTATACTTAAAAGATTTAATGGAGAAGAAAATGCGCTTGGTTTTATTGCAGTTAAGTTTGCTATATTCGTTGTGTCCGGTATTGTATTTTTTGTTATGGGTAAAAAGGGAATAATAAACATAAAAAACAAATAGACATATAAAATATTTTTTCTGCACTCAGCGTAGATTCTTTGGAATCTACGCTGAGGGCGAAATTTTTTCTTGACAAAGAGTGAATGGTATGATATAATGGATGTGAAAACAGAAATACGTCGAATGATCTCGGCACTGCATATTATTTCTATAAGAACCTGCAGGGCGACGTTATTGCTATTCCCCTAGCTGGTTTGGGCGTGACAGGAGTAGTTTTCTCGGCACTTAGTTTTATGAACTTATTGGGGAATAATAAGGGATTGAATTTTAATATGTCTCGGAAATGGTACTTGCCTTCCTATTTTGGGATAAATAAAAATGAACCTAGAGGATATAATGACATTTGGTCGGTTTATGAAGATTTTAAAAAAGTTGCAATGAAAATTGCATCTAAAATTGTTAAGTTGATCGGGGAAAAAGAATTGAGCAAATTTACAAAAAAACCGGTAGAAATAGGGCATTGATGCTACTTAAACTGGTTTATGATGTGTACTGTGGTAAAAAAATTCTAAAGAAAAACTATCTTGTTGCCTAATGGGAGGGTGTAAAATGCAATGGCTTATGGATTTTGACATAATTACGTTCATGTATATACTAATGGCACTATGTTGTTTAGTAAGTTGTGTGACTTTTTTTATAAAATATTGTATGGTTATAAAAGAGTTATCTCCAGACATGCGAAAACAACTTATTTTGCTTCTTTGCGGAATTGTAATTGCGGTGTTATTATTAGGCATGATGATAGGAAACGTTATGGGCATTTTAAGCTCCGTTTAGTATTTTCCGTATTTTTGCAAATGTTATACTATAGTTTTGATTATACATTTGTTAAACTAAAAAGTTAAAAACTTTCCTCCGCACTTTCGGGTGCGGAGTTTTTTCTTGACAAAGAGTGAATGGTATGATATAATAGATGTGCAAACAGAAATAGGTCGAATTATCTATTGCGACGTGGTTGTTAGCAGTTGTGACAACTGCTGTTGCGGTAGTTAGTATTTACTCGCCAGCTATAGCTGCTTATATAGCAAAGCTCATTGCAGGTATTAGATCGACTGCTCGCGCAATGATTCCTGTACTAGTTCCTGCTATACCCAAAATTGTTGGGGCATTAATTTAATTTTGTATAATTTTGCAGAGGTGAGGGATTATGTTTTTTTCCTGGCATACAAATAGTGATTTTGTCAATTATAAAAAAAATCTCTTATTAAAAAGCAAAATGTTTAAAAATTCATGTTTCAAATTTGTTTTTATATGGCGATTTTTAATTGTACACTATTGTGGTCCTGCTCAAATAGAAAACACATCAAAAGGCGGAGAAACTATTATTCGTAATCACATGTTAATTATAAGTTCTTGTCGACAAAACAAAAATGGTTTGTGTCTTCATGGGATATCTATTTATAATTATTTTTACTGTTCTTTGTTTTCTTTGTTGGTGTTTTGTGGTGTATATATAAACTCTTTATCTTTGATTTTCTCAATTATTATTGGCTTAATCTTTTATGGCGTCACGTATTTTATTTCATCTAAGGAAAAAGATATGGTATTATATATTATTAGACGTAATTTGGATATGGAAGAGACATAACCTTTGTGCCTCACTTAACGAGGATTTTATCGAGATTTGCATTAGGTGCGGAGTTTTTTGCGAACCTTTCTTCTTTTTCGAAACGTTTTTCATAGGACTTTTTTGAGGGGGAGCTTCTTGCAGGAAGCTCCCCCTCAAATCATTAAATATCCAATAGCTTTCTAAAAGGTGTAATATACTCTGCGGCGCGGGAGGCGTTAGATGCCTCAGCAAAGATGCGGAGCAGAGGCTCGGTGCCGGAGAAGCGGCAGATGACAAAGGAACCGTCGGCAAAATAGACCTTGCAGCCGTCCTCATAATTCACGCGTACGACCTCGGCATCTGCAAAGTGCGGCAGCTGCTTGTCAATCATCAGCGCTTTGTGGATCTCGGGCTTGCGAGCGGCAGGGAATTCAAGGTTCGCTTCCACCATCTCATGTTTGCCGAATTCTTTCTCCAGCTTTTGGAGCATTTGCGTGGGAGATCCGACCGCGCATACCATCTCGATAAAGAGCGACGCGGCGTAGATGGAGTCCTTGCCGTGAATATGTCCGCGCACGGTCAAGCCGCCCGAGGATTCACCGCCAAGCACCGCATCGTATTTGTCAATGCCGGCGGAGATGTACTTAAATCCAATGGGGACCTCATGGCAGACCTCACCAAAGGATTCCGCAATCTTATCCAGCATGTGCGTAGTTGCAAGGTTGCGCACCACGGGGCCGCTCCAGCCCTTGTGTGCGTGCAGGTAGTAGTAAAGCAGACAAAGGATCTGATTGGCGTCGATGTATTCGCCGTTTTCGTCCACCACGCCCAAGCGGTCACCGTCGCCGTCAAAGGCAATGCCAAGGTCATAGCCGCCGTCTACCACGCGGTTGCGCAGATCCTTCAGGCGGCTTGCCGTGGGGGCGGGGATGCCGCCGCCAAAGTAAGCGTCCTTGTTATCGTTGATCAGGTCCACGGTGCAACGAAGCGACTGCAGAATGACCATGAGAGGATACGTGCCCGAGCCGTGCATGGGGTCGAACAAAATGCGGAGTGCGCGCTTTTTGATCAGGGGCTGATTCAGCTTTTCCAGAATGTGATCGATAAAGTCGTTGAAGGGGGCATGCAGGTAAGAGATCAGTCCGCGGCGCTCGCCCTCCTCAATGGAAAGCGAATCGATCTCCGCATCGGCGTTTTCGTCAATCAATGCCTCCAGGCGCGCGGTGGTTTCCACGGGCGCGTCTCTGCCTTCCTCCACAATCAGCTTAATACCGTTGTAGGAGGCGGGGTTGTGGCTGGCGGTGACCTCCAAGCCATAGTACAGCTCCATGTGCTGGACCAAAAACATGATCAGCGGCGTAGGGGTACTGCGTTCAATCAAAATCACCTTCATCCCTTGTGCGGTCATGACCTCGGCGATCCAACGGGAGGAGACCTCCGACAAAAAACGGCGGTCGTAGCCGATGACAATGGGCTTGTCGGCTTTGTTTTCCTCGCGTGCCAAGTGGCACACTCCAAGGGCTACGCGGTGGATGTTGCTCTTGATGAAATCATCGCCGATGATTCCGCGCCAACCGCCCGTTCCGAATTGAATGTGCGAGGCGTTACATTTTTGCTTGGTACTCATAAATCAGTTCCTCCGAGAATTATTGATTTTATTATAACGGGTTTTTAAAAAAATGCAAGAGCTATTTTGCAAAAATGTCGAAATTGAAATATAATGGAGCGAAAATGAAAGATGTTTTGCCTCAAAAAACGGAAAAAATGAAAAAAAGTAAAAAAGAATGAAAGAAATTTTCTTTTTTCTCTTGCATTGCAAAGAATTTTCATTTATAATATAGGATGACAGAAAATGTCCGAAAACGGACGGGTCTAAAATATTGTTTTGTGTGCATTACAAAACGCAATAGGAGGAAATTTACATGAAAATTCTGGTTATCAACGCAGGTAGCTCTTCCATCAAGTATCAGCTGATCGATATGGAGAGCGACAACGTTCTTGCAAAGGGACAGGCTGACCGCATCGGTATCGAGGGCGGTAACTTTAAGCAGAAGGTAGAGGGCAGAGAGGATTACAAGATCGATATCTTCATGCAGGATCACGCCGCAGCCGTAAAGCTCGTTCTGGAGACCCTGACCTCCAAGGAGAACGGCGTTATCGCATCTCTTTCCGAAATCACCGCAGTCGGTCACCGCGTGCTTCACGGCGGCGAGAAGTTCTCCGGCTCTGTAATCATTGACGAAAAGGTCATCGCGGCAATCGAAGAGTGCTGCGAGCTTGGCCCCTTGCATAACCCCCACAACCTCACGGGTATCCGCGCATGCGAAAAGACCATGCCCGGCGTACCTCAGGTAGCCGTATTTGATACCGGCTTCCATCAAACCATGCCCGATTACGCATACATGTATGCGCTTCCTTACGAGTACTACGAAAAGTACCGCATCCGTCGCTACGGCTTCCACGGTACCAGCCACCGCTACGTTTCCATGCGTGCAGCTGCAATGCTGGGCAAGGATCCCGCACATGCAGAGGGTCTCAAGGTCGTTACCTGCCACCTGGGCAACGGTTCTTCCATCGCGGCTGTTAAGGACGGCAAGTGCTACGATACCACCATGGGTCTGACGCCTCTGGAAGGCATTATGATGGGTACCCGTTGCGGTTCCATCGACCCTGCAATCGTTCCTCTTCTGATGAAGAAGGAGAACCTCACCGCCGACGAGATCGACACCATTATGAACAAGAAGTCCGGTATGCTGGGCGTTACGCAAAAGACTAGCGACAACCGTGACATTGGCGAGGGCGCAAAGAATGGCGATGCTCGTTGCCAACTCGTTGAAAAGATGGTCGTTCACCAGCTCACCAAGTACATTGGCTCCTTTGCAGCAGCAATGGGCGGTGTTGATGCCATCACCTTTGCAGGCGGCATTGGCGAAAACAACCCCAACTACCGCTCGGCAGTAGCTAAGAACTTGGCGTTCATGGGCGTTAAGATCGACGAAGAGCTCAACCAAAAGGCGATCCGCGGTGCAGCAGAGGTGGATATTTCCGCTCCCGATTCCAAGGTTCGCATGCTCGTCATCCCCACCAACGAGGAATTGATGATTGCAAAGGATACCGAGGAGCTTGTAAAGGCTCTGTAATTTCGGTTACGGGCTGACGCTATGACAGAAGCGATAGAGCAATTTTTTCTGGAGACCGTAGGACGGGAGCTGTGTGTGTTCTTTTGCTCCATGCTTCCCATCATCGAGTGCCGCGGCGCGATTCCGCTTGGCTGGGGGCTCGGCTTGCCGTGGTGGCAGACCGCGCTGTTCAGCATTGGCGGAAATCTGTTGCCCGTGCCCTTTATCCTTTTGTTTATCCGCGCTATTCTGCGTTGGATGGCAGGCAGTCGGTTCAAGTTCTTTTCCGGCATTGCCGCGTGGCTGAATCGCAAAGTGGAAAAGCATAAGGGAACGATCGAAAAGTACTCTTATTGGGGAATCGTCATTTTTGTGGCGGTGCCTCTGCCCGGAACGGGTGCGTGGACGGGGACGTTGATTGCCTCGGTGCTTGGATTGGAGCCGAAAAGATCCTTCCTTGCGGCGATCCTGGGCGTTCTTGGTGCGACTGCCATTATGACCGTGCTTTCCTATTGCGGACTCGGCGCGATCTTCGGTTAATCCATTCAAAAGGCTGCTTTGTATGCTGCGTGC
This sequence comes from Clostridia bacterium, assembly GCA_017453305.1. GTDB lineage: Bacteria > Bacillota > Clostridia > Oscillospirales > CAG-272 > UMGS1865. The sequence goes on along the minus strand of JAFTKJ010000033.1, from coordinate 66,452 downwards.
ATACAAAGCAGCCTTTTTTCTTTGTGCACGGCATATGTATTTCTTGCTTTTTTGAGAGTTTGGGCTTGACTTTCCAACATGCTTGTGTTATCATATTTTTGAAAGATGAAACATAATGGAACGGAGGTGGCGACGGTATGAACAACTTAAACGTGATGATCAAGCCTGCGTCGTCACTTTGCAATATGCGGTGCAAATATTGCTTTTACGCCGACGTGGCAAGCCACCGCGAGATTCGCTCCCATGGCGTGATGAGCGAGGAAACGGTCGACCGCATTCTTGCCAATCTGCGCGCCGAATTGAATGAAGGGGATCGCGTCTGCTTTACCTTTCAAGGGGGAGAGCCCATGTTGGCGGAGCTTTCGTTCTTTGCTCATTTTGTGGAGCAGACCGCACAATGGGGTGGCATTCAACGCTCCTATGCTCTGCAGACCAACGGCATTCTGATCGACGAGGCGTGGTGCACCTTTCTCAAAAAATACGACTTTTTGGTGGGAGTTTCCTTTGATCTGTTGCCCGACGTGCACGACCGCACGCGCTTGGGAGCAGACCAAAAGGGAACGTACGAGAAAGTGTTGGGTGCAATCAAGCTTTTGCGGCGTTACGGCGTCCGTTTTAACGTGCTTTGCACTCTGACGAGCGAAATTGCAAGACACCCCGAGCGCGTGTGGAATCAGCTGGTCAAGCTGGATATCGGCTACGTGCAATTTACCCCCTGCCTTGGAGAATTGGACGCACCTGCGAGCGGTGACGCCTACGCCCTGACACCCAAGCGCTTTGCCTTCTTTTATTCGCGGCTGTTTGCGCTGTGGTATCGGGATTATTGTGCCGGTAAATACCGTAGCGTTAAGTTCTTTGATGACGTGGTCAATCTGGCGGTGCTGGGTTTTCCCACTTCATGCGGCATGAGTGGATACTGTCAGCCACAGCTGGTCGTCGAGGCGGACGGTAGCACCTATCCCTGCGATTTTTATTGCTTGGATGCGTACTGTATGGGGAATCTGACCGAGCATACGGTATCCCGGCTGCTTGCCACGCAAGCACTCAAGGACTTTTTGGCACATACTCCCACGCTTCCCACGCTGTGCGACACGTGTCGGTATCGGCGCTTCTGCGGTGGAAACTGTAAGCGGATGCGACGGGAGATCTGTTGTGACGCGGCAGATTCTGTCTGTGGTTACCGCGACTTTTTGGATCAATGCGGACCTGCGCTCTTCGCGCTTGCGGAGCAGGTGCGCAAGTCAAGAGGATAAGATTATACGAAAGGAATAACAACATGGGAACACAACAAAGAAGAAACGTGGTCATGATTATGTGTGATCAGCTTCGCCCCGATTTTTTACATGCCTACGGTGCAGATTTCATTCCCACGCCCAACATTGACGCGCTCGCTTCCGAGGGTGTCGTTTTCGACAACGCCATCACGGCTTCAACTGTTTGCGGACCTGCGCGTATGTCCTTTTTGACGGGTCTGCCCGTTTCGGGACACGATACCTGGACCAACGAGCAACCTGCGCGTGAGGGAACGGAGTTCTTGCCCGAACGCTTGACTGCGGCAGGATATATGACCGCGGCGGTGGGGTGCTATGATCATTTTCCCCTTGAGAACAACTTTGGTTATCAATACAGAAACGTGATGACCGGTGATGACAAGATTTGTGGATACAGAAAGTATCTTATGGGAAAACACCCCGAGACAACGACCATTTATCCAAAAGATGACGACAACAGATTCCTCTACTCCGAGGAGGATTTTTACGATCGCTGGAGTGCAGACCGTGCCACCGAATTTATTACGTGCTATGCCAAAAACGGAACGGCTCCCGACGGAACCGCACCGCAAACCAAGGACGCCCCCTTCTTTTTGTACTGCGGATTTCTCTCTCCTCACGGGCCCATCATTCCGCCGCGTGAGGTAAAGGGGACCGTCGACCCTGCGAGGATTCCCGCAGTGCGCGTTCAACCAAGACCCGACGAGGATATTCCCGACATTGAGCTATACCGTCGCGCCTTCCTCAACCCGACCGAGGTGAATGAAAATCCCCACGTAGCGGACGAGGCACGCATGGAGGAGCGCACGCGCTACTGCGAGCTGATCGTAGAGATCGACACCCTTGTAGGACGGATCGTGCAGAGTTTGAAGGATGCCGGTATTTACGAGAATACGACCATCCTATTCACCTCTGACCACGGTAGCGTGGGGCACGATTACAACGTGGTCACGAAAGGTCCTTGGGCATACCATTCACAACTCTTTATTCCCATGATCATTTCCAACGCACCCGAACTGAAAAAGGGAACGCATTGCGATGCGCTGTGCGGAAGCTTGGATATCGGCGCCACGGCTTTGGAGCTGGCAGGGGATACGCGCGCATTTGGTCTTTCCCGTTCGATGATCGGTCTTGCCGCAGGCACAACGCCCGAGCGCGAAGTCAATTTGAGTGAGTTCTGCGACGGATGCAAAACGCTGGTGGATAAGCGTTACACCTTTACCTACTATCCCTTTACCGAAAAAACCTGCATGTTTGACCGCGTGGCGGATCCCGAGGAGACCGTCAATATTTCGGGCAGACCCGAATATGCGGAGATCGAACGCAGATTTATGATGCATATCGTGGACTTTATGATCCTTGCCAAAGGCGTTCGCCTGGAGGCACATGACGTTACTCCCAACATTCGCCGCGGCATTGAAAAGAAGCATCCAAAATTCCTGGACAACTTTGACATTGCCTTCCCACTCAACAGCTGGGAGGAGGTTGAGCGGATTGAACGCGCGGGACTTGACGGTGAGTATAACGAATTTTGCAGAGGTCGTGAGATCAAAGCGCAATACGGTGTGTATTTTTATCAGGAGCGTCCCAAAAAGAAACAATAAAAAGAAACAATAAAAATATGGGGTGAGTCAAATGCGTTTTGCATTTGACTCACCCCATAACGCTTCCTTGGGACGATCCGTTATCAATCAAAGCTTCGGATCCATACAAAGACTTCTTCCACCGCCGGCGTGATCTGCAGCTCGGCGTCACAAAAGAGCGACTTCCCGCAGGGATGCTCGATCGGAGCGCCGACAAGCTGTGGCTGGTGCCCACCGTAGGCAAAGGATCGCAGGCTTGCAATTCCGCCGTGTTCCTTGATGCGATCGATAAATTGCTTGGTAACCCGATAAGAAACGATCGGGTCATCCTGACAGTGCCAGAATTTGACGGGAACGGGATAGCAGCTTGCTTTTCCGTTTTTGAAGGGATTATATCCCGCAAGCTTGCTTTCATCGTAGATATATTCGCCGTTTTCGTCAATCTCAAAGCCGTATATTTTTCCCATTGCCACCTTGGGAAGTCCATCGCTCCATGGGTGCAGGAAGATCTCGTTATAGGTGTCCAAAACAGGGCAGAGAGCGCTGTGCGCGATGACCGGGATGCAACCGCACAATACCAAATTCGTACTGCTGATGCCTCCCATCGAAGCGCCGTGAACAAACACCTCCGGCTTTAAATTAAAATGCTCCATGCAATAGTGATAGGCTTTTACGTAGCTTCTGATCGCAATGGGAGAGCCGATGTTGTTACGAATATCGACCCCGTATTTTGTTGCGTAAGCCTCCGGAATGCCGTTGACGTCCATTACGGCATAGCCGTTTGAAACCAAATACTGTGTGAGCGTTTGGCGTTCTACCTGTGAGTCATCGGTGGTGACCGTTCCTCCCGCACCGTGACAGCTGATGACCAATCTTGTCGGCGTCCCACTCTCCGAATATTGTTCCGGCAAAACGATAAAGCCGTTGTCCTCGTACAATTCTTCTGTGTCCTGCAGCTGATCTGAAGAAAGATCGTCGTTTGGTAAAAAGCAATTTACTAAAATTTTAAAGCGATGTGTTTTCATCTGTTTTGACTCCGTTGGTATTAGCTTTGATGTTTTCAACTTGTTTTTGGTTTGATCAAAGCCGAAAATATTTTTTCTGCAGCTCGGGAATTTGCCCCTTCATTGCTGCGAGCACGTCCTTGGCGCGCGCATCCCCTGCAAGATAGCGACGCATGTAGTAGCCCTCGGCACGGCAGGCAAGGTCATGAAGCGGGAAGTAGTGCTCCATCAAAAAGCAACCGTATTTGATCAAACGGAACTCTCCCACCAAACGGTACTCCTTGCTGATGGTATCCACGGCTACCGAATACTTTTTCTTAATGGAATCGATCAGCTCCTCGCGCGTGTTTTCGCGCGCAAAGACGATGGTCGAGCAGATCAGCGCGTTGCGGTTGTGCTCGGTGGAGCCGTGACTGTCGGTGCTTCCCACCACGGGGGGATCGTAACCTTTTTCACGCATTTCGTAGTAAAGTGCCGTCTGGAAGCCGTTGTGAGAAAAGATATTCTCGCCGCCCAGCACCTCAAAGGCGTCAAAGGGCTTCTTTTTGTATATGTATTCGGTGTAGTCCTCGGGGAGCTGCATCATGGGGCAGATCCAATACGGGTGAGGGAAGATGCCAAGACCACCGTTTTTTTGCATGTGCTCGTAGATCCATTCCATTACAGCAAAGCTCTTGCGCTCGGATGCATTTTCGCGATCTACGTGCTGTGCGCGTTCCTCGATCATGGCGATAAACGCTTCCTCCGTCATGGTGTCGGGGGCATTTCCGTCAAGACTGCGGTATTTGAGGTCGGTACCTGCCTCCTGGTTACAGCTTGGCGTCACCAGTGCGTTGATGCTGTACGTGCCGCCAAAATTGACGTAGTGAACGTTGTTGAGCGGGAGGTGTATCTCCTCGCCGGGGACGATGGTAAAGTCGGTCAGATCTCCAAACACCTCAATCGCCTCAAGAGAAGGATAGTAGCGTCGGTGATCGGAAATGGTAAAAAAGTCATAGCCGTGACCGCGGTAATTGGCGGCAACGGTGGTGGGAGATTCGCGCCCGTCCGATCTTCTTGTGTGCATGTGCAGGTCACCGCGCAACGGGATTCTGCCTGCCATATCGGCGCGCAGACTGTAGACCGAAAGGGAGCAGATCGGATTTTTGTCCTCTGCGGCTTCAAAAATGCGCACGGCGTGCTCGCCCTCGTCCTCAAAATACGCGCAAAGACGCATACAACCGTCACCGTCCGGCGTAACGGTCAGCGTGGTGCGCCCGCTCCGTTCGGGATAAACGCCCGGGTTAGACTGATTGTACTTTGTGATCTTGACGGTATAGGCGTGATCCTTTTGAAAGGCAACGTGATCTCCAAGCGGTTGAACGGTCACGCTCTGCTCGCGATCCCCCAAAAAGACCTTGGGGTAAATATCGTAATTGTAAAGTGTAGCGTGCATAAAAAGCTCCTTTCTGTATGCATCCAAGCGGATACGTTCAGTATAGCAGAAAAGAGCGGATTTGTCAAGTTTGGAACGTGAAAACACAAAGCACTTTTTGAGGTTTTCGAAATACATGAAAGGAAGCGAACAAAAAAGCCCGACCTTTTGCAAAAGGTCGGGCTTTGGTGCCGGTAGTCGGGGTCGAACCGACACGGTATCGCTACCACTGGATTTTGAGTCCAGCACGTCTGCCAATTCCATCATACCGGCGTATGACAGAGGATATTATATCATATCCAAACTCAAAAATCAAGGGGTTTTGAAAAATTATTGAAAATATTTTTGCAGGGAACCGTCGAAAAAATCAAAGCAGTTCCAACAACGCTCGCACCGGGTGTGCCTCGTTGGCGGCAAGATGCGATAAATCGGAGAGAGTGTTGCGCAAATACGTACGGTCGGCATCCTTTGCAAAGATCTCGCCGTTTTTGTCCTGGGCATCTCCCAAGGGAACGCCGTCCAGGAAGGTGAAAAGATCAAAGTCCTCCTTTACGTCACAGCCAAGGCAAGCGCGTGTCAGGGCTTGCGTAGAGCTTGCGTTGTTGGGCAGGGGATCGAGATTCCACGCTCTGTCCCCAAACACGGGCAGGGCAAATGGGAGCGCATATTGATAGTGCGGATAGTTTTGTCCCTCCCAGGCGCAGATATCGGTTCCAAGGATCAGGTGTGCGTGCTCGGGGGAACTTTCGGGTTCCTTTTTGAGGTTCCATGTTACCAGCTTTTCCCAAACCACATATTTATCCACGTAAGCGTTTGGAAAATCGGCGTTGACCACCTCAAACCCCTCCTCCAAAAAGCGCTTCATGGAGCAACCTTCTACGGGACCGCGTCCTTCGGCGGCAACGCGCCAGAACTCGATCAGAATATCGCGCGGAATGTCGGGGCTTTTGGAAATATCCACGTCGTCGTTCCACATCATCATTTTTTTGCCAAGGGAGTGAAGGATGTCGTATACACGGCGGACAAAGTAATAAAAGCGAGGGCGGATGGTGTCGTAGCCCATGGGTATAAAGCGGCTGTTGCATACGCGACAGCGGCAGGTATCGGCGGTTGGGGGCGGCGTGGTCGGAATGTCCTGCATATCCATTTCGTCCGTTCCCACGTGAACGTATTCGTAAGGGAAGATCTCGGCGATCTCGGAAAGGATCTTTTGAATAAACGTATAGCTTTCCTCGTTCCCAAGGCAGATATTCCAGCCGCTCATCTCCTCTGCGGAAACGCCCTCGTCGGGTTGACATTTCAGGCTTGGGAAGCACTGTGTCAGTGAAAAGCTGTGGGCGGGGACGTCGATTTCGGGAATGACGTCAATACCAAACGCCTCCGCATAATCAATAAATGAACGAAGCTGTGCCTTGGTATAGAGCTTGCCGGGAGAGCGCGGAAGATCGGGGCAGACCTCTGACTTGTAAGAAAAACCTGTGGAATCGGAAAGGTGAAGGTGCAATTTGTTGTATTTTGCTTTTGCCATACCGAGAATGGTGGCGCGCACCTCCTCTACGGGAATGACGTTGCGCGCGGGGTCAAGCATCACGGAACGAAAGGCGGTGTCGGGATGGTCGAAGATCTTCATTTGCGGAATCCAAAAAGCGCCGTCCTTATAACGGACGGATTGCGCCACGGTTGCCGCGGCGTGCACAAGACCGCAATAGTCCTTGGCGCGAATTGTGATCTTTCCTTCGTCCACCGAAAGCTCATATGCCTCGGAGAGGTTGGAAACTCCGGGAACGATGGCAAGCGTGAGATCTGCCTCCTTGTCACAGACCTCAAAGGAGGCGTAGGGCATCATTTCCTGCAAAACGAAGGGAATGCGGCGGCTTTGGGCGTCGGCACAACGGATGCGGAGCGGAAAGCACAGCTGTTGTTCCCGGTTCAGATTGACTTGCTGCTTGACTCTTGGTAAAAGCATTGAAGTATCCTCCTGATTTCATAAAGTGGTAACGGCTTGTGCTCTCATTATAGCACGGTCCAAAATAAAAAGCAATAGAAATTCGGCACTTTCCCATTTGAATTCGGATAACCCCTTGACGTACTGCAAACGAGTTATCGCATCCACATGTAAAAAACAAGGAGCTTTTGTTTTATGATCCCAAGGCTTTGGTCTGCCTTGGCGAATAGCCCAGGATCTTTTTGTAAAGGCGGAAGAACGAGGAGTAGTCGCTGAATTCATATTTTGCGCAGGCGTCTGCCGCCGACATACCGTTCATCAGGTCGTTTTGTGCGGCAAAGATCTTTTTTTGCGTAATGTATTGCTTGAGCCCAATATGCATGGATTGCGAAAAGACGTTTTGAATGTAAGATTTGGAAAGCATCATTTCGCGTGCCAGAAATTCGGCGTCCAGCGGTTGCTCCAGATTTTCGGCAATCAGTTGGAGCATCGTTTCCACCAAGGGATTGCGCTCGGGTTCTACGTGTACCGAGCTTTCCATGCGGTAGCTGCAAAAAATCAACAATTCGCGCAAAAGCGCCTTGGCACAAATGGCAAAATCCTCTTGTGTGTAGGTGTCGTGATAAGCGTCGAACGTATGAAAAAAGCGACAGAAGTCGGCATCGTCCTTGATGTTGATGATGGTGGGAGCGGCAAACAGCTTTTTGGCGTGCGTGGGGGGGATGAGCGTGGGGGCAAAATCCAGCACGTAGTTTTCGTAGGGGGCGGACGCCCTGGGGATCACGTAGTGGTAGGTCGCCTTTGGAATGATGAACATGTCATAGGGCTTGGCATTATGTAAAATGCCGTCAACGTTGTAGCTTGCGTCGCCTCTGATAAACAGGAGGATCTCGCAATAGCTGTGCGTGTGCTGTGCGTACTGCGTGGCAATGGGAACGTCTACGTATTTGTGTGAGATTTCAAAGATCGGATGCCCCGATTTGACCTCGAACATTGCGTGTTACCTTCTTTCAAATCCTATTATACTTATATACTAACACAAAAAAGTAAAAAATGCAATATAAAAAATAAAAAATGCTATTTCTTTTTTTATTTTATTGTGCTATACTAAACTTGTGCGAGAGTGTTTGCACACAAATTTGAAATTCTTTTTATTGAAAATACAAGGAGGATTTGTACGATGAAAAAAATGAGAGTTGCCATTATCGGTCAGGGACGTAGCGGACGTGATATTCACGGCGCGTTTATGCTTTCCGAGCTCAACGACATTTGCGAGGTCGTTGCGATTGTAGATGCGCTGGAGGATCGCCGCGAGAGAGCAAAGGCAGAGTTTGGCTGTGACGTTTACGCCGACTACCGCGAGCTCTTTAATCGCAAGGACATTGACGTAATCGTCAACGCATCCTTCTCTCACATGCACTATGCCATTGCAAAGGATTGCCTGGAGCACGGCTACAACGTGCTTAACGAAAAGCCCTTTGCAAAAACCTCTTACGAGGCTATGGAGCTGACCAAGCTCGCAAAGGATAAGGGCGTTATCATCACCGCTTTCCACCAATCCCTCTACGCACCTCCCGTGCTCAAGCTCAAGGAGGTTCTGGCAACCGGTAAGATCGGCAAGGTATTGCAGATCAATATGAACTACTCCGGCTTTAGCCGCCGCTGGGACTGGCAGACGTTGCAAAAGTGCTGCGCAGGCGGTGTTTACAACACCACGCCTCACGCCATTGGTGTCGGCTTGGATCTGATCGGCTGGGATCCCGCCGCAAAGGTGACCTACAGCTACCTTGACAGAACCGAGTTCAACAGCGGTGACGCAAACGACTTTGCAAAGATCATCATCACTGCTCCCGGCAAGCCCACCATCGACATCGAGTGCAACAACAATGACGGCTACAAGCCCGAGCCCTTTAAGATCTTTGGTACCAAGGGCACCATTGCTACCGGTCCTTTTGCAAAATCCGTCAAGGTCAAATACATCGTTCCCGAGGAGCTTGAGGCTCGCCCCGTTGTAGAGGAGGCGCTTCGCAAGCCCGAAAACGGCTATCCCGCATACTGCTCTGAAAAGCTTAACTTCCACGAGGAGGAGTTTGATGCAGAGGGTGACGTATTCAGCACCGGTACTTCCACCTTCTACCACATGCTTTATGCTTCCATCATGGAGGGCAAGCCCCTTGACGTCACGCCCGAAAAGGCAGGCAAGGTCATCGAGATCATCGAGGCTGTGCACGCGCAGAATCCTCTGCCGGTGATTTATTGATCCAAGAGGGGATTTCGAATTCAAAGGAGATTTGAACCATGAAAAAAATGAGAGTTGCCATCATTGGTCAGGGACGCAGCGGTCGAAATATTCACGGCAAGTACTTCCTGTCCGAAAACAATACAAAAATTGAGGTCGTTGCTATCGTCGATGAGATCGAGGAGCGCAGACAAAAGGGAATGCGCGAGTTTGGCTGTGACGGCTACAGCGATTACCGTGAGTTGTTTGACCGTAAGGACATTGATCTCATCGTCAACGCCTCCTTCTCGGATCAGCACTACGCGATCGCAAAGGATTGCCTGATGCACGGCTACAACGTGCTCAACGAAAAGCCCTTTGCAAAGACTGTGTACGAGTGCATGGATCTGATCAAGACCGCGCGCGACAACGGCGTTTTGATTACGGCATTCCATCAATCACTTTATATGCCAACGTTACTCAAGGCAAAGGAGATCCTTGCTACGGGCAAGCTTGGAAAGATCCACCAGATCAATCTGTGCTGGAGTGGCTTCAGCCGCCGTTGGGATTGGCAGACTCTGCAAAAGCGTTGCGCGGGTGGTGTGTACAACACCGCACCTCACCCCATCGGTATCGGTATGGACCTGCTTGATTGGGCGCCCGATGCAAAGGTGGTATATTCCCGTCTTGGCACGGCGCTGACCTCGGGAGATGCCAACGACATGGCAAAGATCATCATTCAGGCACCCGGAAAGCCCGTGCTTGACATTGAGGTCAACTCTGCCGACGCTTACCCTGCAAAGAATATCAAGATCCTTGGTGACCGTGGCTCGCTGCTTTGTGCTACCACGGGCGAGGTACAAATCAAATACATTGTGGACGAGGAGCTTGAGCCTCGCCCCTTAATCGAACAACCGCTTGCAAATCCCGAGAACGGTGATCCCATATACTGCGGTGAAAAGCTCCCCATTCACGAGGAGAGCGTTCCCACCGACAGCGATTATTTCAACGCAGGTTCTCACATGTTCTACGAGCAGCTGTATCGTGCCGTTATGGAGGGCGCACCGCTGGAAATCACTCCTGAAAAGGCGATGAAAGCGATCGAAATCATCGAGACGGTTCACGCACAGAATCCGCTGCCCGTCAAATATTGATCAGACATTTCGCACATGGGAAGAATGAAAGGAGATCAACCATGAAGCTTGGTATCAGCAATTACAGCTTTGGCAAGCATATGCGTGCAACCGGTTGCACACTGGAAGAGGTTTGCGATCTGACGAAGAAGATTGGCTTTGACAGCATTGACTTTACACAGGATTCGGTCAAGGGATATGACGATCCCGTGGCAAGAGCACGCGAGTTGCGCGCGTATTGTGAAAAGATCGGACTTCCGATTGGAGCGTACACTGTCGGAGCAAATCTGACGGCGGGTGAGTGGAACGAGGAGGAGCAGAATAAATGGATCGAGGAGCTGAAGGGCCAAGTCGACGTGGCAGAGGCATACGGCGTAACGATCATGCGCCACGATGTCGGCTTCTCTATTCCCGAGGGAAGAACCTGGGAGGAGTCTATCCCCCACGTCGCCCCCATCATCCGCGAGGTCACGCTTTATGCAAAGGCAAAAGGGATCCGCACCTGCTCAGAAAACCATGGAATGGTTTTTCAGGAGCCCGAGCGTATGGAGGCGGTATTCAATGCCGTTGGAGACAGCAACTACGGTTGGCTTGTTGATATTGGAAACTTCTACTGTGCAGACGTCGATCCTTTGAAAGCAATTGACCGCGCGCTGCCCTATGTTATGCATGTACACGTAAAGGACTTCCTTTATTTTAAAAAGGGAGAAAAGGAGATCACTCCCGAGGGGCTGTTCTTCAATCGCTTTGGCAACGGTCTGCGCGGCACGATCTTAGGTCACGGTGTCGTTCCCGTAATCGAAGCAATCCGTAAGCTTCGTGCAGCGGGATATGAGGGCAGCTTTACCCTCGAGTTTGAGGGCGCTGAGGATTGCTTGGGAGCCATTGAAGCATCCTTTAAATACATGAAAAAAATCTCGGAGCTGCCGGTTGTAAAGGCATAAGCATATCTGCGACTTCCGCAGAAAACGCCGATTGTAAGCACCTTGTCCCTCGAGTCAAGGCTTACGGATGAGTGCCTAAACCATTCGGCCTTTCATAAAAATATTTTCCATCCACCATATACCAATGAGAATCTCATCATGAAAAAACTGAGAATTGCTATCATCGGTCAGGGACGCAGCGGTCGTGACATTCACGGTAACTACTTCCTCACGCCCGAAAACGATATTATTGAGGTCGTTGCCGTTGTCGATGCCATTGCAGACAGACGTGAAAGAGCAAAAAAGGACTTTGGCTGCGATGTGTACGAGGATTACAGAGAACTGTTCAATAGAAAGGACATCGACCTGATTGTTAACGCCTCTTTCTCCCAGCAGCACTACTGCATCGCAAAGGATTGCCTGGAGCACGGCTATAACGTGCTCAACGAAAAGCCCTTTGCAAAGACCTATTACGAGTCGATGGATCTGATCAAGACCGCCGAGAAGAACGGAGTTCTGATCACCGCGTTCCATCAGTCGCTCTACGGTCCTACGATCTTTGCGATCAAGGATGTATTGGCTTCCGGCAAGCTTGGCAACATCAAGCAGATCAACATGTCCTGGAGCGGATTTTCCCGTCGTTGGGACTGGCAAACATTGCAAAATCATTGCGCCGGCGGCGTGTATAACACTGCACCTCATCCCATTGGTATTGCATTGGATCTGATCGATTGGGATCCCGCCGCAAAGGTTGCATATTCCCACCTTGATACTGCGCTGACCAGCGGTGACGCAAACGATATGGCAAAGATCATCATCACTGCTCCCGGCAAGCCGATCATCGATATCGAGGTCAACTCTGCCGACGCATTCCCCAACAGAAATATCAAGATCCTCGGCGATCGCGGATCTTTGATCTGCGGTACCACGGGTGACGTCACTATCAAGTACATCGTTGACGAGGAGCTGGAGCCCCGTCCCGTGACCGCGGAGCCCTTGCGGCAGCCCGAGACCGGTTATCCCATGTATTGCGGTGAAAAGCTTCCCATCCATGAGGAGGTCATTTCCACCGAAGGAGATCTTCTGGTTTCTCACACCCGCTACTATTATGAGCGCTTGTACGACACGATGGTCAACGGAGCACCCCTCTACGTCACCGCGGAAAAGGCGGCAAAGGTCATCGAGATCATTGAGGCTGTTCATGCACAAAATCCGTTGCCGCTTCGCTATTGATGCGGTAGGATACACAACCACGAAAGGAACTTTTGCATCATGAAAAAAATGAGAGTCGCTATTATTGGCCAGGGAAGAAGTGGCCGCAACATTCACGGCGAGTACTTTTTGTCCGAAGCCAATCAAAATATTGAGGTCGTTGCCATTGTGGACGAGATCGACGTCCGCCGTGAAAAGAGTATGAAGGAATTCGGATGCGACGGTTATGCCGATTATCGCGAGCTGTTCGGTCGTAAGGACATTGACCTTATCGTAAATGCCTCCTTCTCCCACATGCACTATTCCATCGCTAAGGATTGCTTGGAGCACGGCTACAACGTGCTCAACGAAAAGCCCTTTGCAAAAACCGTATACGAGTGCATGGATCTGATCAAGACTGCCGAGAAAAACGGCGTATTGGTCACCGCGTTCCATCAATCCCTCTACGGTCCCACCGTACTCAAGGTAAAAGAGGTCATCGAGTCCGGCAAGATCGGTAACGTTAAGCAGATCAACATGCGCTACAACGGTTTCGGCCGCCGTTGGGACTGGCAAACCCTGCAAAACCACTGCGCAGGCGGCGTTTATAATACCGCCCCCCACCCCATTGGTATCGCGCTCGATCTGATCGGTTGGGATCCTGCCGCAAAGGTTGCGTATTCCCATCTTGACATGGCACTGACCTGCGGCGATGCCAATGACATGGCAAAAATCATCATTGCTGCTCCCGGCAAACCCGTGATCGATATCGAGGTCAATTCTGCCGACGCGTATGCACCCAAGCAGATCAAGATTCTCGGCGATCGCGGAACCATTTATGCGGGAGTTTCAGGGGATGTCAATGTCAAGTATATCGTGGATGAGGAGCTGGAGCCTCGCACGGTCACCGATATTCCTCTGACCAATCCCGAAACGGGCAAGGCTGCGTACTGCAGCGAAAAGCTTCCCATTCACGAGGAGGTCTTCCCAACCAACGGCGATGCGTTTAACGGTGCATCCCATATTTACTACGAAAAGCTTTACGATACCATTATGAACGGTGCGCCTCTTTATATCACTGCCGAAAAGGCGATGAAGGCGATCGAGATCATCGAAGCCGTTCACGCAGAGAATCCTCTGCCGCTCAAATATTGATAAAAGGAGAATACAGATATGTTCAAGATCGCAATTCTGGGCTGTGAAAATTCCCACGCCAACAGTTTTCTCAACCAACTCAAAAACGGAAGACACGACGACGTGACCGTTGTTGGAGTTTACTCCGACGAGGAAGCACCCTGCCAAAAGCTGCACGATGAGTTTGGTGTTTACGTGATGAAGAGCTTTGACGAGCTGGTCGGTCAGGTAGACGGCATCATGGTCACCGCACGTCACGGCGACAACCACTACAAGTATGCAAAGCCCTACCTTGCATCCGGCATTCCGATGTTCATCGATAAGCCCATCACCTGTGATGGCGCAGAGGCGGTTGAATTTATGCGCGAGGCAAAGAAGTACGGCGTACGTCTTTGCGGCGGCTCCTCCTGCAAGTACCTCCCCGGTGTAACCGAGCTGGCAAAGCAGGTCAAGGAGGGGGCTTTTGGTGTAGTTCGCGGCGGTAACGTTTGTGCACCGCTGGCAATGACCAGCCCCTACGGCGGCTTCTACTTCTATTCCCAGCACTTGGTACAAATGATGACCACCATTTTCGGTAATGACGTGGAGGAGGTCTCGGCAATCGCTTGCAATAACGAGGCGGCATTTGTAGCTAAATACAAGGATTATCCCGTAACGGGCTCCTACACCAGTGAGGGCTGGTATTATCACGCTGTTGTTTACGGCGGCAAGGCACTCAAGGCAGAAAAGTGCGAGTTCACCTCCTATCCCTTTGAGCAGGAGCTGGACGACATGTACGACCTGCTTTGCGGCAAGGAAATGAAGGAGAGCTATGACGAGTTCATTCGCTCCGTATTCATTCTCAACGCGCTTGAGGCTTCCATGAAGTCCGGCAAGAGCGAAAAGGTTCAGATCATTCCCGTTTGATCGATTTCAAAAATAAGAGAGGACTAGATATATGTTAAAGAAGATTATTAAGGATAAACTGACAGTTAAGATTTTTGAAAACCGCGCAGAGGCCGGTAAGGACGCGGCTCGCGATGGTGCAAACGCCATTCGTGAACTGCTTGCAAAGCAGGAATGGGTCAACATCATTTTTGCTGCAGCCCCCTCGCAAAACGATACCCTTGCAGCTTTGTTTCAGGAGCCCGATATCGATTGGAGCCGTTGCCGCGCGTTCCACATGGACGAGTACGTAGGCTTCCCCAAGGAGAAGAAGGAGAGCTTTGGTTACTACCTCTACGAGCACGTGTTTGGCAAGCTTCCCTTTGGCGAGGTGTACTACGTTGGCGGTGATAACCCGGATCCCGAGGCAGAGTGCCAAAGATACGGTGAGCTCCTGACCAAGTATCCTACCGATATCGTATTCCTCGGCATCGGCGAGAACGCACACATCGCGTTCAACGATCCTTGGGTAGCTGATTTCAACGATCCCAAAAAGGTCAAGCTCGTTCCCCTGGACGAAACCTGCCGCAATCAGCAGGTACACGATGGGTGCTTTGCAACCATCGATGACGTTCCCACGCATGCATTTACGCTGACCATTCCGTCTCTGACCGCCGCAAAGGTGATGATCTGCACCGTTCCTGCGGCAACCAAGGCAAATGCCGTTTACGATACCGTCAACGCAGCGATCTCCGCTGATGTTCCCGCAACCATCATGCGTCTGCATGACAATGCGGTGATGTACTGCGATCCCGATAGCGGAGCAAAACTGTTATGATGACGCAAATTATCAACGGCCGTATCATCAAGGACGGCAAGATCATTGAAGGGAATCTGTATTTTGCCGACGGCAAGATCCTTTCCGAGGCAGATGCCGCAAAGTATGGCAAGGCTGACCGTGTGATCGACGCCAAGGGCAATTACGTGTCGGCAGGCTTTATTGACCTGCATCTGCACGGTGGCGGCGGATATGATTTTTTGGACGGCACGGAGGAGGCGTTTGAGGGTGCAGCAGCGTTCCACGCCAAGCACGGAACTACGGCAATGTGTCCTACGGCGACCTCAGGAGAGTTTGAATCCACGCTTGAAATGTTCCGTTCCTACAAGGCAGTCAAGGAAAAGGATCGCATGGGATCGGATTTTATCGGTCTGCACATGGAGGGACCGTACTTTGCGCTCTCTCAAAAGGGTGCACAGGATCCTCGCTACGTGCGTGATCCCGATCCTGCCGAGTATGAAAGATTTCTTGATGCCACCGACGACATCGTGCGTTGGAGTGTAGCTCCCGAGCGTGACCGCGACTATGCTTTTGCGAAGGCGCTGACTGCGCGCGGCATTTCGGTTGCGGCAGCACACACCGATGCAAACTGCCGTCAGATGCTGGAGGCAGCAGAGAACGGATATACCCATATGACACATTTCTACTCCTGCATGAAGAGTGTGGAAAGAGTCAACGGCATGCGCATTGCGGGTGCCATTGAGGCAGGGTATCTCTCGGACGATATTACGGTGGAGATCATTGCCGACGGCATGCATCTGCCGTATGAGCTGTTGCAAATGGTCTATAAGATCAAAGGCCCCGACCGCACGGCACTGGTCACCGACGCGATGCGCGGAGCGGGCATGCCCGAGGGCATTGAAACCGTTCTCGGCAAGCTGGATAACGGACTTCCGTGCCGCATTGAGCGCGGTGTAGCGTGGATGCTGGATGGTCAAGCCTTTGCAGGTAGCGTTGCAACTACCGACCGTTTGGTTCGTACTATGGTAGCGGCAGGCATTCCGCTGGTTGATGCTGTCAAAATGGCAAGCGAGACCCCTGCAAAATTGGCAGGCTGTGCCTCCAAGGGAACTCTGGATGCAGGCAAGGACGCAGATATTGTCATCTTCAACGAAAACGTTGACATGCAGTACGTATTCGTCAGAGGCAAGCAGATCGTTTGATCCCATAAAAAGAATCAAAGGAGTACGAATTTCGGTTCGTGCTCCTTTTTGTATTTGACAAATTCGTATTTCGGTGGTATAATGGAGATAACAAAAACAAAGGAGTGTTGATATGAGCACCATGCAACCGTTTGACACGAAAAAGGAATATTCCGTTCTCTTTATCGGCAATAGCTATACCTTTTTTCACGATATGCCAAAGGCAATCTTTGAGCCGCTCGCACAGGCGGCAGGAGTTCGCGTCAAGGTGACTGCCATTACAAAGGGGGGCTATACACTCAAAAAGTTTTCCAATGCACAAGATGAGCACGGTGCACGGGTGTTTGCGGCGCTGGAGGGAGCAGGGAAGGGCGCATGGGACGTCGTCATTTTGCAGGAGCAGAGCGTTTTGCCTGCCGCCGAGCGCCAAGAGGAGTTCTTCTCGGCGGTAAGGGATCTGACCGCACGGATTCGCGCCTTGGGAGCACAGCCTGCGCTGTATGCCACCTGGGGGCGCAAAACGGGAAATGAGACGCTGGCGCAGTACGGCTGGACCAATGCCGAAATGACGCAACGCCTTGCCGATGCTTACGGTAGAATCGGCGCGGAGCTGGATGTTCCCGTTGCGCACGTAGGGCTCGCCTTTTACGACGTTTATCAAAATCATCCCGAAATCGAATTGTACGATCCCGACAAGACCCACCCCTCGTATGCGGGCAGTTACCTGGCGGCACTGACCATGCTGGCAAGGATTTTCGGTGTCGATCCGACTGCCGTCCCTTACGACGGCGCGTTGCCTTGCGAGGTTGCAGAGGTGTTGAAAGCTGCCGCACTGCGCGCTGTAGAGGGATAAATTCATCAAAAATGCTTTTTTTGATAAATTTTCCGATCATTTCTTCTTTAAAAATGGACAAATGTGAAGAAAAGGCTTGATAATACGACAAATGTGTGATATAATGTAGTAGTTCGTTTACCGATCAAGCAAAGTGCATTAAGCGGTCAACATAACGGAAGCGTGTCCTTACGGCATGCCAACAGCCTCGGTGCTGTTTTTTATTCGCCTATGCACAAAACAGGAACGGAGGTTTTCATGGAGTATTTATCTGTTGTTAATATCGTCACGTCCGTATTGTATTTTATCATGTCACTCCTGACGGTGCATTTCGTGTTCTTTGCAATCGTAGGAGTGTTTAAAAGAAAGACCTTCCCCAAAAGCGAGGAAAAGCTTCGCTACGGCATCATCATTCCCGCACGCAACGAGGAGAACGTGGTTGCAGGCTTGATTGAAAGCGTGCGCAAATGCAACTATCCGCAGGACAAGTTGGATGTATTTGTTATTGCACACAACTGCACCGACCGCACCGCCGAGGTGGCGCGCGCAACCAACGGGGCGTACGTTTACGAGTACAACAACCCCGAGGAATGCACCATGGGTTATGCGTTCCGCTATCTGTTCAAACAGATCAAACGCGACTATGGTATCGAAAATTACGACGGTTTCTTTTTATTCAACGCCGATAATATTCTTGATAAGCAGTACTTTGAAAAAATGAACGACGCATTCGTGGCATGCGACCGCAAGTGCGTGATTACATCCTTCCGCAATTCCAAAAACTTCGGATCTAATCTCCTCTCTGCCATGTACGGCTTGTACTTTGCGTACGGATGCCGCTTTGAGAGCCGCGGACGTACGGTGCTTGGATGCTCCACGCGTGTGCAGGGCACGGGCTACGTCATCAACTCCAATATCGTCAAGGACGGCTGGAACTACGTGACTCTTACCGAGGACTGGGAGTTCACCGCCGATCAGCTTCTGCAAAACAACAAGATCGTATTTTGCGACGAGGCAATGTTTTACGATGAGCAGCCCACCGATGCGCACGTTATGTGGCGTCAGCGCGTGCGTTGGGCAAAGGGGCACCTTCTGGTTTGCGTTACGCGCCTGAAGGATCTGATCAAGGCGCTTTTCACCTCTCCCAAAAAGGGCGGTGCCAAGCATAAGATCTCCATTTTTGATATTTCCGTCAACATTCTGCCCGTGTGCGTCATCGGTGCGTGCATCTGGCTGTTGCAGGCAATCCTCGTTGCCATCTCGCCGCTGTTTGGTGCGGATCTGATCGTTTATTTCAAGGAGAGCTGGATGGGATGGCTGATCAGCTTCCTCGCCTCCTACGCGCTGATGGTCTTCGCCTCCCTCCTCCTTTATTGGATGGAGCGCAAGAGATTCCCGAAGATTCCTTTGTGGATCAAAATCGTGTCTGCGTTCGTATGGCCGTTTTTCCTTTTGGTGTCCTCGCCTGCCGAGATCGCGGCACTGTTTATGAAGAACGTCGGCTGGAAGCCCATTCCGCACTCGGATACTACCGATTTTGATACTCTGAACCAACCGATTGAAAAGTGAATTTACCTAAATGAAGAGCGCATGCCCGTGGCTGATCCCTCGGTCGTGCGTTCTTTTTTGTGTCTGCTTCACGGTGCTTTTTTGTGAAATAATAGACAGGTGAAAAAGAGTCACATTTGCTTGACAAACGCATGGGAGTCTGCTATAATAGTCCTGAAAAAGCGCATTCGAGAAGCGGTTTTTTCACCACAAAAAAGACAGGTTTGTCTTTTTACAAAAGGAGATAAAGACATGGGTGCTGCATTTGCGATCGATCGGCATACGCCGATCGTAATGTGGAAGGGTGAAACGGTAGGCGTCCAAAAGGCTCTGGACGATCTTGCCAACGACTGGTACACGGTGTTTGGTATGGAGCCGCACGTATTGGAGGAACTGCCGCAGTTTTACCATGGCCCTGCCATTTACGTGGGAGAGGCAGCCGAGGAGCATGCAAAAACCGACCGCGTGATTGGTAGAGAATGCTACCGCGTGGAGCGAAACGGCAACGCATTGACCTTGCGCGGATCCGATGAGCTTGGCTTGATTTTTGCCATTTACCGCTTTAGCGAAGACGTTCTTGGTGTTGACCCATGGTATTTTTGGAACGATTTTCTGCCCAAAAAGCAGGACGTGATCACACTTCCCGAAGACTTTGAACTGATCGGCAAGGAGCCTTCCTTCCGCTACCGTGGATTTTTTATCAACAATGAGGATCTCCTGACCGGCTCCTATCGCGATCCCTATGGGGAAAATCAGATCGATCCATATTATTTCAACAAGATCTGTGAATTGATCCTGCGCTTGTACGGCAACACCATAGCGCCCGGAACTCGTATCTATCCCGACGAAACCGCACGCGATTTTATCAGTGCTCGCGGCTTGTACGTCAACGATCACCACGTCACTCCCTTGGGGCTGAACGTATACACCTGGCCCAAGGATCTGCCCTTCTCTTACATCACCAATCCGGAGGTTTTTGAGGATCTTTGGAAAAAATGCATCGACGCGCAAAAGCATCGAAAAATGCTGTGGACGGTCACCTTCCGCGGCAAGGGAGACGGGCCCTTCTGGCACATGGATCAGAACGCGCCTGCCGACAACGCAGGTCGCGGTGCCGTTATCAGCCGCGCCATTGCAAAGCAGGTAGAAATGATCCGTGCCGTACAACCCGACGCAGATATCATCTTTAACATGTACGAGGAGCAAGCCGAGTTGTATAAGGAAGGACATCTGCAAATTCCGGAGGGGGTCATTCGTGTCTGGTCCAACGACGGTGCAGGCTATCTCACCGATGCGGGACGCTCCGAGGTGGGCGACGGCGTGTATTTTCACGTTTCCGCATGCCGCAATCGTATCACCGAGGCGGTCTCTCCCGCTACCTGCTACCAAGAGATCGGGCGTCTGCGCAAAAAGGGTGGGGATGGCTGTTTGATCATCAACGTCGGTAACATTCGTCCGTTCCCCGTAAGCCTCGGCTCTGCCATGAAGTTTGCATACGACGCGGAGCGATATCTCCAAAAGGAGCCGCACGCGCAGATGGAGCAAACGATTGCCGAGTATGCGCAAAGCCATTATGACGATCCCGAAATTGCAGCCAAGGTTGCCTCTATCTACGTTCGCCTTTTTGACACCTCCAACTTCCGCTATCCGCAAAAGGACAAGGCGCCCTTTGGGTATGGCTTTGAATGCCTTGGTATGTACAAAACCATGTGGAGAGCCGATTACAATCAGGTGCTGACCGAGTTCCGTCAATCCCTTTACATGCACGAGCTTGCAAGAAAATACATTCGCGTGCTCAAGGGTGAGGAGGAGTTCTCCGAGATCTGGGCAAAGACCGTGGACGATTTTAACAGCGTCCCTCATGAGGATACGGCATATCTGCCCGCACTTTGGAAGGAATCGCAGGCTCTCATAGATGAAATTCCGGCGCGCTCCAAGGATCTGTTTTTGGAGAACGTGGTCACTCCCATTCGCGCCATCCACTTCCTCAACGTTGCCATGGAGCACGAGGGGCTTTCCGTCAAGGCGTATATGAGGGGAGAAAAGAAGGATGCGATTGCCGAGATGCAAGCCGCCATCGATGCGATGGAGGAAATCTTCAAGGGCTTCCATTTGGTGGAGAGCGTCAAGTGGCAGGTGTGGTATAAGCACGAGTACCTTGCATGCTTTGTGCACGCGCATAATCTGATGGAGTGCATCCTCTCTCTTTTGACGGGTAAAGGCGAAACCATTGTGCGTCCGTTCTATGATTTCGGCGCGCACAACAAGCACGTCAGTCTCTACCAATTCGAGCGTGGAAATCAGCATTTTCCATACTTCCACGCTCATACCGCAGAGCTGTTGGCAAAAGAAAAAACGGAATAAGAAACACTGAAAAGAGGCTGATTCAACTGAATCAGCCTCTTGTTGCATTGATGTAAATTGCGAAATTTCCCCACCCACGCTCCACTTTTGGCGCAAAAGGGGGGCAAAAAAGGTTTTTCGCTCCACTTTTTCATACCCACTTGACAAGCAGTTTTTGATATGTTATACTGAAGCTGCGAAAACAAAAAGGAGGACGTTGAATGAAAAAAATCATTTCGCTTTTGCTTGCTTCAACCATTGCTTGCTCTGCCGCCGCATGCGATTTTGCACGCGGAGAGGATGAAATAGATACGACCGCAACCGAGGAAAACGCCGACGCCACCACCGCACCGAATGAGGAGCTTGTGCAAGCGGAATTGAAGGCGTATATTGCTTCTCTTTCGTGTATCAAGGTCGTTTTCAACCCCTTGGATATATCGGATTGGACCGCAGCGCCCATTCCGCCCACGGGGAAATAAAAATCAAAAGTGCCTACGGCGGGGCAGGTGATTTTAAGTACTGTGACTGGAGGGGAAAAATATGAGCATAGATGAAGCAGGCGCGTTGAAGATTTTGCAAGGACGCTGTCGGAAACAATTGACCGCACGTGATGAAGGTTTACTGCGTCGAGCTATAAAAACACTGTATGGAAATATCATTCCCGCGATTGATGGAAAATTACCGTGCTGGGGAACGCGTCGCTCTCTGGCACCCGCAATGCCTCGGTACGTGGGACATTGGAACTGGGACAGCGCCTTTTGTGCCATGGCATTGGCAAAATGGGACGTGGCATGGGCGCGAGAGCAAGCGGATATTTTATTTGAAGCACAACATGAAAATGGATGCTTGCCAAATTTGGTCTGCCCGAATGGTGCTATTATAGATAATCGTTCACAACCACCGATATGGTTTTGGGCATACCGTGAGATTGACGAAGAGGATCCGAACGATCAAGAGCTTTGCAAGGCGTATCGGGTTTTAAGCAAATACGAGGCATTTTGGTGTGCGCGGCGCAAAAAAGGCGGCTTGTTCCATTACGATGCGGACGAAGGGAAGACTCCGTATTTTGTAAAGTTTGAATCCGGATGGGATACTTCTCCACGCTGGGACGAAGCACTTCCGGACGTGTTATGGCCCATTGATCTGAACTGTTATATGGTTTTGGCGTACCGCTCACTGGCATATATGGCAGAGCGCCTGAAAAAGGATGACGATATACCAAAATGGCGGCAAGCAGAAGTCGATTTGAGCCGAGAGATCAATCGCTTATTGTGGCATGAGGAACAAGGGGCTTACTGTGACACAAGGATAGCGGATGGAACCTCTACCGAGGTGTTGACACCGGCTTCATTTATGCCGCTGTTTGTTGGGATCGCCGATGTGCATCAAGCGGATTGTATGGCGCGTCTTGCCGAGGATGCGGAGCTGTTTTATCCCATGATGCCAAGTGTTTCTTACAATTTCCCGGCATATTCCTCGGGGGATTATTTCCGTGGACCTACTTGGCTGAACATCGACTATCCGGCAATCATTGGGCTGAAAAAATATGGCTACATACATCTTGCTGAAGGATATCGAGAAAGAATATTGGATATGTGCGCCGAGGAGCGGCGAGATCTGTTTGAATACTATGATTCTCGCACGGGAGAAGGACGCGGCGCGAGTGGATACGGTTGGACAGCAGCATTTATCATTCGCTTCATTTTGAACGAAGATTAAATAATACGAGGCACCTCAAATGCATCTGAGGTGCCTCGTGCTTTTTTGTTTGAATGTTGATGTTTTTTCGGGTTTATTGGGTCATTTTCTCTTGCTTTACCTTATGGTCAACAACGTGACGGGAGGCAAGCTCACGGTGAATGTCCTCCAGGGAAATTCCCGCCTCAATCATCAAAACCATCACGTGGTATGCAAGATCGGCGATCTCGTAAATCGTTTCCGCCTTGTCCTCTGCTTTTGCGGCAATAATGACCTCGGTGGATTCCTCGCCCACCTTTTTCAGGATCTTATCCAAGCCCTTTTCAAACAAGTACGTGGTGTAGGAGCCTTCTTTTTTGTCGATCTTTCTGCCCTCGATCAGCTTCATCAAGCCGCCAAGTGAAAACTCGTGCAGCTCGTCGCTTTCCCATACGGGGGTTTCAAAGCAAGAATCACTGCCCGTGTGGCAGGCAGGACCGTCCTTTTCCACCGTTACCACAAGCGCGTCCTTATCACAGTCGGCGGTGATGGAAACCACGTGCTGGTAGTTGCCGCTGGTTTCCCCCTTGAGCCAAAGCTCTCCGCGGGAGCGGCTCCAAAAGCAGGTCAAGCCTTTTTCCATAGTGATCTGCAGGCTTTCGCGGTTCATGTAAGCCAGCGTCAGCACCTTTTTGGAAACAGCGTCCACCACAATGGCGGGGATGAGCCCATCCTTATCAAATTTCAATTCGTCAATATTTAACATAGTTCAGTTCCTTTCTCATTGCCGTGTCGGAATGCCCGATGCGGCCATTTTTTGCTTCAGATCCGAGATCGCGACCTCTCCAAAATGGAAGATGGAAGCCGCCAAGCCCGCATCCACGCGTGGGAGCGTTTGAAAGAGGGTGATAAAATGCTCGATGCATCCAGCACCACCCGATGCGATGACGGGAACGGAAACGGCGTTGCAGACCGCTTCCAGCATTTCCAGGTCAAAGCCACCCTTGACACCGTCGGTATCGATGGAGTTGAGCACGACCTCGCCGGCGCCCGAATCGACGCAACGGCGGATCCATTCAATTGCCTCCATGCCCGTGTTCTCTCTGCCGCCCTTGGCAAATACGCGAAAAACACCGTCCACTCGCTTGACGTCGGCGGAGAGCACCACGCATTGGTCGCCGTATCTCTTTGCCGCCTCGTAAACGAGAGAGGGATTGCGAATGGCACCCGAGTTGACGCTTACCTTATCGGCACCGCACTTGAGCACGCGGTCAAAATCCTCCAATGTGTTGATGCCGCCGCCCACGGTCAGTGGGATAAAAACACTTTTCGCGGTTTCGGTCAGAATGTCGGTAAAGAGCGCGCGTCCCTCGGCGGAGGCGGTGATGTCGTAGAACACCAGCTCGTCGGCGCCGTTTGCACTGTAGTATTTTGCCAGCTCCACGGGGGAAGAAACGTCGGCAAGTCCTTGAAAATTCACACCCTTGACCACTCTGCCGTTTTTGACGTCCAGGCAGGGAATGATACGCTTGGTGATCATTTCGCCACCTCCAATGCTTGCTTCAGATCAATGGCACCCGTGTAGTAGGCTTTTCCGATAATGGCACCGTAAAGTCCCATTTTGGAAAGCTTTTCCACGTCCTCCATTGAGGATACGCCGCCCGATGCCACAAGCTGCATGGAAAAACGCTCCGACAGCGTGCGGTACAGCTCCAGGTTGGTGCCCATCATGGCGCCGTCCTTGGAGATGTCGGTGCAGATGACCGTTTTGACACCGAGTGCCTGCATCTGCGCAAAGAAATCCTCGGCGGAAAGGGAGGTGGTTTCGGTCCAGCCCTTGACAGCTACGTAGCCGTCCTTGAGGTCGGCGCCTACCGCAATGCGGTCACCGTATTTTTGCACCGCTTGGCGGACAAACTCGCTGTTTCCAACGGCTGCAGTGCCAAGTATCACACGGTCGATGCCTGCCGAGAGGTAACGGTCGATGACCTCCATGGTGCGAATGCCGCCGCCGATCTCACAAAAGAGTCCGGAGCGCTCCTTGATCTTACAAACGGTTTCAAAATTGGGGGTGTCGCCGTTTTTGGCTCCCTCCAGATCCACAATGTGAATGAAGTGTGCGCCTGCGGCGGCAAAATCGGAGGCAACGGAGGAGGGATCCTCGCTGTAAACGGTCATTTGCGCGTAGTCGCCCTTGTAAAGGCGCACCGCCTTGCCACCGTACAGATCAATCGCAGGGAAGAGATTCATTTTGCTACCTCCATTTCACAAAATGCGCGCAGGATCGAAAGTCCCACGTCGCCGCTCTTTTCGGGATGGAATTGACAGCCCATCACGTTGCCGCACGATACGGCGGCGGTCAGGGGAGCACCGTATTCCGTGGTTGCAATGACGCTCTCATCGCAATCTGCGGCGTAATAAGAGTGCACAAAGTAGACGTAGTCGCCGTCCTTCAAATATTTGAACAAGGGATCGGGACGCGTCAGGTGCAGAGCATTCCAGCCGATGTGCGGAATTTTGAGCCCTGCGGGAATGACGTCGGCAATCGGACGCACCGCGCCTTTGATCAAGCCAAGTCCTTCGTGTTCCCCATATTCAAAGCTTTTTTCAAACAGCAGCTGCATGCCAAGGCAAATGCCCATGATGGGCTTTCCGCGTGCGGCTTCTTCCTTGACCAGTGCCGCCATGCCGCTCTCGCGCAGCTTGTTTGCGGCATCTTCAAACGCGCCCACACCGGGCAGAATGATGCGATCCGCTGTGCGAATCACATCGGGGTTACATGTCGCCACGGCGTCAGCGCCGATGGCAGAGAAGGAGCTGGCAAGGGAAAAGAGGTTTCCCACACCGTAATCAATGATCGCGATCATCAGAGAACTCCCTTCGTCGAGGGGATCTCGTCGGCAAATTCGGGATCGATGGCAACCGCGGTTTTCAAGCTGCGCGCTACCGATTTAAAGCACCCCTCAATGATATGGTGTGCGTTTTTGCCTGCCAATTGGCGCACGTGCAGAGTGCAAGCGGCGTTGCGTACGAACGCCTGCCAAAATTCCTCGCACAGCTCGGTGTCAAAGCTCCCCACCTTTTCCGCCGAGATCTCCAAGGCGTAGCCAAGGTAAGCTCTGCCCGAAAGATCCACTGCGGAGAGGATCAATGCCTCATCCATGGGGAGGAGCGTGTCGCCGTAGCGAAGAATGCCGCGCTTTTCTCCCAGCGCTTGCGCGAACGCGTCACCAAGCGCGATGCCAATGTCCTCCACGGTGTGATGGTCATCTACGTAGGTGTCGCCCTTGCAGGTAAGGGTAAGGTCAAATCTGCCGTGACGTGCAAACAGTGTGAGCATGTGGTCAAGAAAGCCACAGCCACTGTCAATCTTCGACGTTCCGCTACCGTCCAGATCTAACTGTAAAGAAATATTGGTCTCCGCTGTTTTGCGGTTGATTTCTGCGTATCTCATTTCGTTTCCTCCAAAATGCCCGCAATCGCGTCCAGAAGCGTTTGCATCTGTTCCCGTGTTCCCACGGTGATGCGGTTGTACTGTGCAATGATGGGCTTGGTAAAGTGGCGCACCAGGATGCCGCGTGCGCGAAGCTTTTGATAAAGAATTTCGCCGTCGATATCGGGGTGCTTTGCAAAGAGAAAATTGGTTTTGGACTCGGTCATTTCAAAGCCCATTTTTTTGAGCTCCGACGCGCAATATTCGCGGTTTTTGATGACCGTATCACAATTTTGACGGGTATAGTCCTCGCACGCAAGCGCGCCGATGCCTGCCGCCATAGTCATGCTGTTGACGTTATAGGGGTTGGTGGAATACTTGACCGTGTTCATATCGCGGATCAATTCGGGGCACGCAATTCCAAAGCCGAGGCGCGCGCCTGCCATGGAACGGGACTTGGAAAAGGTCTGTGTCACGATCAAGTTGTTGTATTTCCTTGTCAAGGGGGCAACACTTTCACCGCCAAAATCCACGTACGCCTCATCAATCAGTACGAGGTTATCCGGATTGGAGACGACGATGCGCTCGATCTCCTCCTTGGAGAGAGCAATGCCCGTGGGGGCGTTTGGGTTGGCGATAAAAACGTTTTTGTGAATGCCGATATAATCGTTGACATCAACGGTGAAATCCTCCTTCAAGGGGATCTCCTCATAGGGAACTCCGTTGAGCTCGGCGAACACCGAGTAAAAGCCGTAGGTGATATTGGGGAACACAGCGGGGTGATCCTGATCGCAAAACGCCATAAAGGCGAAGTTGAGGATCTCGTCCGAGCCATTGGTAAAGAGTACCTCGTTCTTGGCAAAGCCGAATACGCGCTCAAACGCCCCGTGCAGATCCCGACATTCGGGATCGGAATACAGCTGTAATTTTTTTGCCGCCTCTGCCGCAAGCTCCACCGCACGGGGGGCGGGCGGAAAGGGGGACTCGTTGGTGTTGAGCTTGACGTACTGCATATCCTTGGGCTGCTCCCCCGGGGTGTAAGGCGTCAGAGATTGATACTTGTTGCTGAAAAAGCGGCTCATTTGTCATCCTCCAAGCGGATCACAGCACTCTTTGCGTGTGCGGTCAAGCCTTCTTTGGTAGCAAAAAAGGCAACGTCCTCTGCCACGCGCGCAAGAGCTTCGGCGGTGTAGTAGGTGTACTGCGTTTTTTTGATAAAATCGTCCACAGAGAGGGGGCTTGAGAATTTTGCCGTGCCGCTGGTGGGCAGGGTATGGTTGGGACCTGCAAAGTAGTCGCCCAGTGCCTCGGGGCAGTTGCGTCCCATAAAGATCGAGCCGGCGTGGCGAATGCTGTCCAGGTAATCAAAGGGGTTATCCACGCACAGCTCCAGATGCTCGGGAGCAAGCTCGTTTGCTATGTCGATGGCAAGAGAGAGGGTAGGGGCAACGATGATCTTTCCGTTATTGTCAATGGACGTACGTGCGATCTCGGCGCGCTCCAATTGCGGAATTTGTACCTCCAGCTCCTTTTGCACCGCGTATGCCAGCGCCTCGGAGTCGGTTACGAGCACCGCACTTGCCATTTTATCGTGCTCTGCCTGCGAGAGCAGATCTGCCGCCACGTGACGGGGATTGGTCTTGCCGTCCGCAACGATGAGGATCTCGCTCGGTCCTGCGATCATATCGATGGAAACCTGACCGAACACCTGCTTTTTTGCCTCTGCAACGTATGCGTTGCCGGGACCTACGATCTTATCCACGCGCGGAATACTTTCGGTTCCATATGCCAGTGCGGCAACCGCTTGCGCACCACCCACCTTAAAGATGCGGTCAATGCCTGCGATCTGTGCCGCGGCAAGAATGACGGGATTGACCTTTCCATCGCGCCCGGGAGGGGTGACCATGACCACCTCGCGGCAACCTGCGATCTTTGCGGGGATAGAATCCATCAGCACGGTGGAGGGATAAGCCGCCGTTCCGCCGGGAACGTAAAGACCTGCGCGGTCAACGGGAATGATCTTTTGTCCCACCACAATGCCGTTTTCATGATTGAGGATAAAGCTGTTGCGCACCTGACGCTCGTGAAAGGCGCGAATGTTTTTTGCCGCCGCACGGAGAACCTCCAAAAATTTAGGCTCCACCAAGCTGACGGCCTCTTCAATTTCCTCTTCCGTGACAGCCAGGGAATTCAGCTTGGCACCGTCGAATTTTTCACAGTACTGATAAAGTGCGGCATCTCCGTTTGCACGGACGTTGCGGATGATCTCACTGACCACGCCCTCTACGTTGACGGTTGCTTCGGTGCGTGCAAAGATCTCTGCGTTTGTCACTTCACCGTATTTTAAAATGCGAATCATGTATATTATTCCTCCGTTTGCAGCTGAGCCGCAAGATTTGCGGTCAGTGCTTTGATCTGTTCTTCCTGAAATTTGTAGCTGGACTTGTTGGCGATGAGTCGCGCACTGATGGGGACGACGGTTTCAAAGACCTCAAGGTCGTTCTCCTTGAGGGTGGTACCCGTTTCCACGATATCGACAATGACATCCGAAAGTCCGAGGATGGGCGCGATCTCGATTGATCCGTTGAGGTGGATGATGTCGATCTCACGCCCCTGTGCGGAATAGTAATTCTGCGCAATGTTGCTGAACTTGGTGGCAACCTTCAGGGTGCGACGGGGATCGTCGCGAAAGCCCTTGGGGGCGGCAACTGCCATGCGGCAAATGCCGGTTTTCAGATCCAACAATTCATATACGTCAGGCTCGTATTCCAGCAAAATATCCTTGCCCGCCACACCGATGTCGGCGGCGCCGCGCTCCACGTAAATGGTGACGTCCGAGGGCTTGACCCAAAAGTAGCGGACGCCGCACGTGGGATTTTCAAAAATCAGCTTGCGGTTATTTTCTTTAATAGAGGGGCACTCAAAGCCCGCTTTTTCAAACATTGCGTACACGCGCTCGCCAAGTCTTCCCTTGGGGAGTGCGATATTAAGCATTGGTTTCAAGAGCTTCCACCCCACTTTCCGTCAGTTTTAAAAGTCTGCGCCAGGTCAGCTTTTCGGGCACAGAGCGTTGCGCCGTTACGCTGTTTCCGCTCTGCGCAATCTGCCGCACGACCTCATGCACACGAGAAGCGGAAACGGTTTCGTCGTACAAAAGGAGTGTGTCCACGTCAAAATCTGCGCGCGGCTCAATCAATGCCTCCAGACGATCCAGATAGATCGCAAAACCGATGGCACCGGAATTTTTTTCCATTCTTTGCATCAGGTTGTCATATTGACCACCTGAAAGAATGTCAGAGGGAATCCCTTTTACAAATCCCTGAAAAACGATTCCGTTATAGTAATTCATATCGTTGATGACCGAAAAGTCCACACGTACGTTTCCAACGGGGAGGAGAGACAGGATCTCGCCAAATTCCGCTACAGTTGTCTTCCATGGAGCATCGTCAAACAAGACCTCCAGCTTTTTCAGGGCGACGTCGGGGGATCCGTTGCATTGCTCCAGGCAGGAAAGGAGCGAGGCACGCTCTGCGGAAATCCCTTCCGAGAGACAAAGCTCCTCTGCGTCGTGTAAGTCTTTTTTGGCAACACATTGCAAAAGTGCTTGTCGATTGGCAGGGGAAATACCGATGCGATCCACCACAAAGGAAAGCAGTCCCATGTGGGAAACGTCCAACAGATAGTCCTCCGAAATTTCGGCAAGGCTCTGCGCGGCAAGCGAGAGTACCTCTCCAATGCAGTAGGCGTCAAGGTAACCAAGGCATTCCAAGCCCACCTGAGTGATCTCCTTATAGGAGGAGCTTCTGCCCGAAATGCGGTAGACGTGCTCGTCGTAATAAAGCTTTTGCACGCAACCGGGGGTATCCTTGCTGTTTTTGACGATGGAGAGCGTTACGTCGGGCTTGAGTGCCATGAGTTTACCGTTCGTATCGGTAAAAGTGATGACGCTATCCGAAATGAGAAAGCTCTTGTTGCGTACGTAGAGGTCATATTCCTCAAATTTGCTCATTTTATATTGTGTGTAGCCGTAGGTTTCGTACAGCTCACGCAGACGAAATATCGCCTGCTCTTCTTTTTTTAGAATAAAATTATCGATCTTCACGTGTCCTGCTCCTTGCATTTGTCAATGGCGTTGCGATAGCCGTTACCGTATTTCAGACATTTGCTGACACGGCTGATGGTTGCAGTGCTGATGCCGATCTGCTGAGAGATGGTTTGATAATTGATTCCCTCATCCAGTAAGAACGCGGCATCCAGGCGCTGTGCCATATCCTGCACCTCTTTGATGGTGCAAAGATCTTCAAATAAGCGGTAGCAATCCTCTGTTGTTTCCAGACTCAAAATGACCCGGAAGAGGCGATCGACTGATTCGGACTGAAAATTTGACATATTGAGTTCTCCTTGCGATTGATACACCGCATTTTACCACTTTATCACGCTAAAGTCAAGAGGTTTTGCAAGTGTTTACAAAAAATTCATAGTTGCGAAGAAAGGAAGCACGTAAAAATGCGGCAAACGTGCGCTTTTTTGTCGGTTTTGTATAGGGATAGTTTGGAAAAATACAGATTTTTTTACTTGACAAATATCTGTCGATATGATATAATAGTAATGTTGACAAGGTTTCTGCGACTGACGGATAATTGTGGGTTACCACAGTGGAACAGAAATCTTTTATAAGCCGACCGTCTGGGCGCACCTTCCATACCGATGGAGCAGTGCGCCCTTTTTGTATTTGCTTCACAACTTCAAAAAAAGGAGAACGTTTTTGTATGAAAAAAGTTGGCATTCTGATGGGTAGTGCAAGTGATCTTCCCGTAGTACGCAAGGCGATCGATACGCTTGCGTCCTTTGACATTCCCTACGAGGTACACGTGTACTCTGCACACCGCACCCCCGCCGAGGCGGCATCCTTTACCGCAAACGCAAAGCAGAACGGCTTTGGCGTTATCATCGCGGCAGCAGGCATGGCGGCGCACTTGGCAGGCGCGGTAGCTGCAAATACCACTCTGCCCGTCATCGGTATTCCGTGCAAATCCAATCAGCTTGACGGCATTGATGCACTTTTGGCTACCGTACAAATGCCTTCCGGTATTCCGGTTGCTACGGTTGCCATTGACGGCGCGACCAATGCCGCTTTGCTTGCCGCCGAGATCCTGGCACTCTCCGACGACTCTCTTTCCGAAAAGCTGGTGGCAAAAAGAGCTGCCGACGCCAAGGCAGTGCTTGCCAAGGATGCAGAGATCGCGGCAGAGTTTAACAAATAAGCATTTGATATTCGGCAACCAACCATAGATAGACAAGGAGAAACAAAATGGGCGGATTTTTTGGCGCGGTTTGTAAGGGAGATGCGATCTCCGACGTATTTTTCGGAACGGATTACCACTCCCATCTTGGAACCAAACGCGCAGGTATGGCGTCGTACGACGCGGAGATTGGATTGCAAAGAGAGATCCACAACATCGGCAATTCCCCCTTCCGTACGCGCTTTGAGCATATTTTTGATGAGATGCGAGGCTTTTCCGCAATCGGTTGTATCAGTGATTACGATCCTCAGCCGTTGTTGATCTGCTCCAAGCTTGGCAAGTTTGCAATCTGCGTGATCGGTGTGATCAACAATCAGGAGGAGCTGATCGAGCAGTATTTTGCAGATGGCTCGGGTCATTTCAACGCCATGACGGGCGGTGCGATCAACGCAACCGAGCTGGTAGCGGCACTGATGGATCGCAAGCAGAACTTTACCGAGGGCTTGCTGTTTGCGCAAGAGGTGATCAAGGGGACGGCGTCTATTCTGATCATCAAAGATGGTGGTAACATCATCGCCGCGCGCGATCGCTTGGGGAGAATCCCGCTTTTGATCGGTAAGCGCGAGGACGGCTACTGTGTTACCTTTGAATCCTTTGCTTACCAAAAGCTTGGTTATGAGGACGAAAAAGAACTGGGACCCGGGGAGATCGTGGAGCTTTCCGCTACCGAGATGATCCAGCTTGCACCTCCGCGTAAGGAGATGCGCATCTGTGCCTTTTTGTGGTCCTATTACGGCTTCCCGAACTCGACCTATGAGGGCGTCAACGTAGAGGTCATGCGTTACCGCAACGGTAAGATCATGGCACAGCACGATGAAAAGGAAGGTAATAATCACGACGTTGACTATGTCTGCGGTATGCCGGACTCCGGAACACCGCATGCTATCGGTTATGCAAACGAGAGCGGTATTCCGTTTGCTCGCCCCTATATCAAATACACTCCCACATGGTCACGTAGCTTTATGCCGAACAGTCAAGTGGATCGCAACAAGATCGCAAAAATGAAGCAGATACCCGTGCACGATCTGATCAAGGATAAAAATTTGTTGTTTGTGGATGACTCGATCGTGCGAGGAACGCAACTTAAGGAAACTGTCGATTTCCTTTCGCAAAACGGAGCGCGAGCGATCCACATGCGTTCGGCGTGCCCCCCCATTATGTATAGCTGTAAATTTTTGAATTTCTCACGCGCCACCAACGAGATGGAGCTGCTTGCACGCCGCATCGTCATGGAGCTGGAGGGCGAGGAAGGATTCCAATACCTGGAGGAATACAGCGATTCCTCCACCGAGCGCGGCAAAAAGCTGCGCGCGGCAATATGTGAAAAAATGCACTTTGACTCCGTTGAGTTTCAATCGCTGGAGGGCGTTATTGAGGCGATCGGTCTTGAGCCCTGCAAGCTTTGCACCTACTGTTGGAACGGAAAAGAATAACTGAAAAAGGGAGATATAGCAAAATGAAAAATTCCAAATCTGAAAGCTACGCAGCGGCAGGCGTAGACATTACTGCCGGTTACAAGGCGGTCGAATTGATGAAGAGCCACATTGCTCGCACCAAAAATGAGGGATGTCTGGACGATGTGGGTGGTTTTGGAGGTTGCTTTGGCCTGAACCTTGCAGGCATCGAGGAGCCGGTTCTCGTGTCGGGTACCGACGGTTGTGGAACCAAGGTGAAAATGGCGATCCTGACCGACAAGCACGATACCATCGGCATCGACGCCGTTGCAATGTGCGTCAACGATATTATTTGCTGTGGCGCAAAGCCTCTGTTCTTCCTGGATTACATTGCATGTGGAAAGAACTATCCCGAAAAGATCGCCGCAATCGTAGGCGGTGTTGCCGAGGGATGCGTTCAGTCCGGTGCGGCACTTATCGGCGGTGAGACTGCCGAGCATCCCGGTTTGATGCCGGTTGAGGACTACGACCTTGCAGGCTTTGCCGTTGGTGTGGTAGATAAGAAAAAGATTTTGGACAATACCAGAATGACTGAGGGAGACGTTGTGATCGCGCTGGCTTCCAGCGGCGTTCACTCCAACGGCTTCTCCTTGGTGCGTAAGGTATTTGATATTGATAACAATCCTCCTGCACTGTACGAGCCCTGCGAGGCGCTTGGCGGTAAGACTGTGGCAGAGACTCTGCTCACTCCCACCAGAATCTACGTCAAGAGCGTTCTGGCTCTTTTGGAGAAGGTAGACGTCAAGGGCATCAGCCACATCACGGGCGGTGGTTTCTATGAGAACATTCCGAGATCCATTCCCAAGGGATTGACCGCAAAGATCACAAAGTCCGCGGTCAAGGTGCTTCCCATCTTCGATCTGATCGCAAAGACGGGCAACATTCCCGAGCGTGATATGTATAACACCTACAACATGGGTGTCGGCATGAGCATCGTCGTTCCTGCGGCCGAGGTCGACACGGCTTTGGAGATCCTCAAGGCGAACGGCGAGGACGCATACGTCATCGGCGAGATCGTCAAGGGCGACGACGGGGTGGTGTTCTGCTGATGAACACACAGACAAAAAGAATTGCCGTTCTCGTATCGGGCGGCGGCACCAATCTGCAGGCATTGATCGATGCCGAAAAAAGGGGGGAGCTCAGCGGCGGTAAGATCGCGCTGGTATTGGCTTCCAAGCCCGGTGTATACGCGCTGGAACGGGCGGCAAATAATGGGATCGATTCTCTTGTGCTCGCCCGTAAGGATTATGAAAGCATTGCCGCCTACTCTAAGGCGCTCGCAGACGCGCTGGTGGCGGCAGAGATTGACCTGGTCGTGCTGGCAGGCTTTTTGACCATCATCGACGAGCAGGTATATGAAAGATTTCCCAATCGCATTCTCAACGTACACCCCGCACTCATTC
Organism: Clostridia bacterium; assembly: GCA_017453305.1. Lineage (GTDB taxonomy): Bacteria > Bacillota > Clostridia > Oscillospirales > CAG-272 > UMGS1865. The sequence goes on along the minus strand of JAFTKJ010000033.1, from coordinate 31,799 downwards.
CGTCCTTCTGCGGCAAGGGCTTTTACGGCTTGCACGTACATGAGGCGGCGCTCGAAAAGGGCGTCAAGGTGTCGGGTGCGACCGTGCATATCGTAACACCCGAATGCGACGCAGGTCCGATCGTTTTGCAAAAGGCGGTCGAGGTCAAGGAAGACGATACTCCCGAATCATTGCAAAAGAGAATTATGGAAGAGGCAGAGTGGAAGATCCTGCCTCTGGCGGTCAAGCTGTTTTGCGAGGATCGCATCACCGTTTCCGGAAATAAAGTCTATATCAAAGGAGAATAAAGGATATGAAGGTTGCAACCATTGCAAATGAATTGAACTCTCTTGCGTATCACGGCAGAGGCATTATCATCGGTAAGAGTGCCGACGGCAAAAAGGCGGTTACTGCTTACTTCATCATGGGCAGAAGCGAAAACAGCCGCAACCGCGTATTCGTTGCGGAGGGTGACGCCATGCGCACCAAGGCGTTTGACGAATCCAAAATGACCGATCCCCACCTCATCATCTACTATCCCGTTCGCGTGCTTGGTAACAAGACCATTGTCACCAACGGCGACCAGACCGATACCATTTACGATCTGATGGACAAGCAGATGACCTTTGAGCAGGCTTTGCGCACCCGTGAGTTTGAGGACGACAAGCCCAACTTCACTCCCCGTATTTCCGGCATCATCCGCTTGGAAAAGGATGGCATGAACTACGCAATGTCCATTCTCAAGAGCGCAGAGGGTGACGACAGCTCCTGCGAAAGATTTACCTATGCATATTCCAATCCCGTGGCAGGTAGGGCAAAATTCATCCACACCTACAACGGCGAGGGGAATCCTCTGCCTTCCTTTGAGGGCGAGCCCAAGACCTTGGAGCTTCCCGACGTGGACATTGACACCCTGACCGACCTGATCTGGACCAATCTGAACCAAGATAACAAGGTTTCTCTCTTCGTCCGCTACATCGACATCGCCAGCGGCAAGAGCGAAACGAGAATTGTAAATAAGAACGTGTGAGGTGCTGTGAAATGAAAGAATTCGAACTCAAATACGGTTGTAACCCCAATCAAAAGCCTGCAAAGATCTACATGCAGGACGGCAGCGAGCTGCCCATCGAAATTTTGTGCGGCAGACCGGGATATATCAACTTCCTGGATGCCTTTAACTCCTGGCAGCTGGTCAAGGAACTCAAAGCTGCGCTTGGACTCCCCGCAGTTACCTCCTTCAAGCACGTCAGCCCTACGTCGGCGGCGGTTGGTATTCCGCTTTCCGAAAAGCTGAAAAAGGCTTGCTTTGTAGACGACATCGAAGGGCTTGACGAGTCCCCCCTGGCTTGCGCCTACGCAAGAGCGCGCGGCACCGACCGCATGTGCTCCTTTGGCGACTGGGTAGCACTCTCCGACGTTTGCGACGTGACCACCGCGCTCCTCATCAAACGCGAGGTATCCGATGGCGTTATCGCCCCCGGATACGAGCCCGAGGCACTTGAGATCCTCAAGAGCAAGAGAAAGGGCAATTATAACATCGTCAAGATCGATCCCAACTACGTTCCTGCCGAGATCGAGACCAAGCAGGTGTACGGCATTACCTTCCAACAGGGAAGAAATAATTTTGAGATCAACCGTGAGTTGCTCTCCAACATCGTAACCGAGCACAAGGATCTGCCCGAGAGCGCAGTACGCGATCTGATCATTGCACTCATCACCCTCAAATATACACAATCCAACTCGGTCTGCTACGCAGTAGACGGACAGGCGATTGGCGTTGGTGCAGGTCAGCAGTCCCGAATCCATTGTACCCGTCTTGCAGGCGGTAAGGCAGACACCTGGTTCTTGCGTCAGCACGATAAGGTATTGAACCTGCCCTTTAAGGATACGCTCGGCAGACCCGATCGCGATAACGTCATCGACGGCTACATCAATCAGAACGAGGAGGATGTATGCGCCGACGGCAATTGGCAAAAATATTTTACCGAGCAGCCCGCTCCCTTCACTCGCGAAGAGCAGCTTGCGTACCTTGCCACCATCGACGGAGTGGCACTCGGCTCCGATGCGTTCTTCCCGTTTGACGATAACATCGAGAGAGCAAAGAAGAGCGGCGTTAAGTACATTGCAGAGCCCGGTGGATCGATCCGCGACGACGTGGTCATCGATTGCTGCAACAAGTACGGCATGACCATGGCTTTCACGGGCATGCGTTTGTTCCACCACTAACTGATACAATTCCAAAATCCTAACCCTTTGAATTTTTCCCTCTCCGTCACCCGTCGCAAAGCGACGTTTGCCACCTCTCCCAAAGGGCGAGGCTTAAGTAGAAAAGGCTCTCCTCGGGGAGAGCTGGCACCGTAAGGTGCCTGAGAGGGGTATATCGTTCACAGATGAATACATTTTACCATCACAGGAGAATTTTGATGAAGATTATGGTCGTTGGTGGCGGCGGTAGAGAGCACGCCATTATCAAAAAGCTGAAAGAAAATCAAAACGTGACCGAGATCTACGCACTTCCCGGCAACGGTGGCATTGCCGCCGACGCTACGTGCGTGGAGATCGGCGCAAAGGAGATCGACAAGATCGTTGCCTTTGCTGTGGAAAATAAGATCGACTATGCCGTTGTCGCTCCCGACGATCCGCTGGTGCTCGGTGCCGTTGATGCGTTGGAGGCAAAGGGCATTCCTTGCTTTGGTCCTCGCGCAAACGCGGCGATCATTGAGGGAAGTAAGGTCTTTTCCAAAAACCTTATGAAAAAATATGGCATTCCCACCGCGGCGTACGAGGTGTTTGACGACATGAAGGCGGCGCTTGCATATCTTGATACCGCGCCCATTCCCACTGTTATCAAGGCAGACGGCTTGGCTCTTGGAAAAGGCGTTATCATTGCCATGACGAGAGATGAGGCAAAGGATGCCGTCCGTTCTATGATGGAGGATAAGGTCTTTGGTGCCAGCGGCGATCACATCGTCATTGAGGAGTTCCTCACGGGGCCCGAGGTGTCGGTCCTTTCCTTTACCGACGGAAAGACCGTGATCCCCATGGTGTCCTCCATGGATCACAAGAGAGCAGGGGACAACGACACGGGGCTGAACACCGGCGGCATGGGAACGGTTGCGCCCAACCCCTATTACACCAAGGAGATCGCAGAGCGCTGTATGCGCGAGATCTTCCGCCCCACCGTGGACGCAATGAACGCCGAGGGACGCACCTTCCGCGGTTGCCTCTACTTTGGCTTGATGCTGACCGAAAACGGCCCCAAGGTTATCGAGTATAACTGCCGCTTCGGAGATCCCGAAACGCAGGTGGTTCTGCCACTCCTTAAGAGTGATCTGCTCACCGTAATGCAGGCAACCACCAACGGCACGCTTGCAGATTGCCCCGTCGAGTTTTACGATGGCAACGCATGCTGTGTCATTATGGCGTCCAAGGGCTACCCCTCCAAGTACGAAAAAGGATTTGAAATGACCATTCCCACCTCTGTTGCATCCGGCGTATACGTCGCAGGTGCGGCGATCAAGGACGGCAAGCTGGTTACCAACGGCGGCCGCGTATTGGGGGCAACCGCCATTGCCGATACGCTTGGCGAGGCGATCGAGAAGGCATACGGCATGGTAGAGCAGATCCATTTTGAAAACGCTTATTATCGCAAGGACATTGGCGCAAGAGCAATGCGCGCGGGAGGAAAATAAGGTATGGTATATCGCATTTACGTTGAAAAAAAGACAGAGCTGGCACACGAAGCAAGCGCTCTGTTTTCGGAATTGAAAAATCTGTTGGGAATTGAAGCACTGACCTCGGTGCGCATTCTCAACCGCTACGACGCAGAAAATATTGCCCCCGAGCTCTTTGAAAAGGCAGTGCGCACCGTCTTTTCCGAGCCTCAGCTCGATATCGTCACCAATGAGGTAGACGCCAAGGGCGGCATTCTGTTTGCCGTTGAGCCTCTGCCGGGTCAATTCGACCAGAGAGCCGACTCCGCGGCACAGTGCATTCAGCTGCAAAGCCAGGGGGAGCGTCCCACCGTGCGCTCCGCAAAGGTCTATATCCTGGGCGGCAGCCTGAGTGATGCGGACGTAGAGACCATCAAAAAATACGTCATCAACGCAGTAGAAAGCCGCGAGGCATCCTTGGAGAAGCCCGAGACGCTTGCCATCGAGTACGGCACTCCTACCACCGTTGCAACCGTAACGGGCTTCACTACGCTTGACGAGGCAGGACTTTCCAATCTTCTCGACAGTCTTGGTCTTGCCATGGACTTGGACGATCTGAAGTTCCTGCAAAACTACTTCAAAAACGAAGAGCACCGCGATCCTACCATCACCGAGATCCGTGTGGTGGATACCTATTGGTCGGATCACTGCCGTCACACCACCTTCTCCACGCACATCGATAACGTTAAGATCGACGATCCTGCCGTAGCGCGTGCATACGAGCGTTATCTGGCGGCTCGCGTAGAGGTGTACGGAGAAGAAAAGGCGGCAAAGCGTCCGCAAACGCTGATGGACATTGCCACCATCGCAGTCAAAACGCTGAAAAAACGCGGCGTGCTCCCCGAGCTTGACGAGAGCGAGGAGATCAATGCATGCTCCATTCACGTCACGGCAGAGGTCAACGGCGAGGAGCAGGATTGGCTGTTGATGTTCAAGAACGAAACGCACAACCATCCCACCGAGATCGAGCCCTTCGGCGGTGCGGCAACCTGTATTGGCGGTTGTATCCGCGATCCGCTTTCCGGACGTGCGTACGTGCATCAGGCAATGCGTGTCACCGGTGCGGGAGATCCCCGTAAGTCCATTGCCGAGACCATGGCAGGCAAGCTCCCTCAGCGCAAGCTGTGTCAGACTGCCGCCGCAGGTTATTCCTCCTACGGTAACCAAATCGGTCTTGCGACCGGACACGTGGCAGAGGTCTATCACGATGGCTACGTAGCAAAAAGATTGGAGTGCGGCGCCGTTGTGGCTGCAGCACCCGCATATAACGTTCGCCGCGAGCGTCCCGAGGCAGGGGACGTCATCATCCTTTTGGGCGGACGCACCGGACGCGACGGAATCGGCGGTGCAACCGGTTCCTCCAAGAGCCACAATATGAAATCCTTGACTACCATGGCATCCGAGGTGCAAAAGGGTAACGCACCCGAGGAGCGAAAGATCCAGCGTCTGTTCCGCAATGCCGAGGTCACCCGACTGATCAAGCGCTGCAACGACTTTGGTGCAGGCGGTGTATCGGTTGCCATTGGTGAGCTTGCCGACGGCTTGCGCATCGATCTGGATGCCGTTCGCAAAAAGTACGACGGCTTGGATGGCACCGAGCTTGCTATCTCCGAGTCTCAGGAGCGTATGGCTGTAGTTGTTGCCGCAGAGGATGCCGATCGCTTTATCGCTTACGCAGACGCCGAGAACCTGGAAGCATATCGCGTAGCTACCGTAACGAAGGAGGCGCGCATGGTCATGTCCTGGAAGGGGCAGACCGTTGCCGATCTTTCCCGTGAATTTCTCAACACCAACGGTGCCGATAAGCATTCTGCGGTAGAGGTCACGCAAAAGGATCTCTCCGTATTCTCCAAGGCACTCTATACCGATCTGCGCCACATGGCAGGTGATCTTAAAACCGCAAGCCGCCGCGGATTGGTTGAGCGCTTTGACGGCTCCATCGGTGCAGGCTCTGTGCTTATGCCCTTTGGCGGCAAGACCCAGCGCACCCCCGCGCAGGCAATGGCGGCGCTGTTGCCCGTGCTCCCCGGACAGACCACCAATCAGGCAAGCGTCATGGCTTGGGGCTTGGATGCCGACTTGATGAGTATAGATCCCTACGTAGGCGCACATACTGCAGTATATCATTCCATGGCAAAGATCGTGGCAGCGGGTGCCGACTACAAGGATGCATATCTGACCTTGCAGGAGTTCTTTGAAAAGCTGCGCAACGAGCCCGTGCGCTGGGGCAAGCCCTTTGCGGCTCTGCTTGGCGCAATGGATGCGCAATTGGAGCTGAACGCCGCCGCCATCGGTGGTAAGGACTCCATGTCCGGTACCTTCTTGGATAAGGACGTTCCTCCTACGCTGATCTCCTTTGCCATCGCGCCCATCAAGGCGAGCGACGTCATTTCTCCCGAGTTCAAGCAAGCGGGGCATCCCGTATACGTATTCGCTCCCAAGACCGAGTCTCCCGAGTCCACTAAGGCGGCGTGGGAAGCCTTCCACGCGCTGTGCAAAGAGGGCAAGATCTGCGCGGCATGGGCTGTGGAAAACGGTCTTGCCGAGGCTGTTATGAAGATGTCCTTCGGTAACGAGATCGGCTTTGCCTCCAACGGGGCGGTCAAGGACGATTGGTACAACGGCATGATGCAGGACTTTATTGTGGCTGAGCTTTGCGAGGACGTTGCTTGCGAATATGCGTTCAAGATCGGTCAGACTACCGCAGAGGCTGAGATCGTTCTTGACAATGATCGCGCTACCGTGGCAGAGCTGTTGGCAATCAACGAAGCAACGCTTGAGAGCGTATATCCCACGCAGGCACCTGCAAAGAGCAGCCTTGAAACCTTCGCATACGAGAAGGGGTGCAACGCCGCTCCCGCAATCAAGTGCGCGCGTCCCAAGGTGCTCATTCCCGTGTTCCCCGGCACCAACTGCGAGTATGACTCCGCACGTGCCATGGAGGCGGCAGGCGCCGAGGCTGATATCGTTGTGATCCGCAATCTGACCGCTGACGGCGTTGCAAAGAGCGTGGAAACGGTATCCAAAAAGCTTGCAGAGAGCCAAATGGTATTCATTCCCGGCGGATTTTCCGGCGGTGACGAGCCCGACGGCTCCGCAAAGTTCATTACGGCATTCTTCCGTAACCCCGAAATCAAGGAGCAGGTCGAGCGCTTACTCAACGACCGCGACGGCTTGATGCTTGGTATCTGCAACGGCTTCCAGGCACTCATCAAGCTGGGACTCGTTCCTTACGGAAAGATCATCGACACCGATGAAAATTGTCCCACCCTGACCTACAACGTCATCAGCCGCCACCAATCCAAGCTGGTACGCACTCGCGTGTGCACCAACAAGTCACCGTGGCTTGCAGGCACGGAGGTCGGTGAGATCTACACCGTTCCGATCTCTCACGGAGAAGGTCGCTTCCTTGCATCCGAGGAGCTGATCCGTCAGCTTGCCGCAAACGGGCAGATCGCAACGCAGTACGTGGATCTTTCGGGCGAGCCTACCATGGATACCGCATTCAATCCCAACGGCTCGATCCTTGCGGTGGAGGGCATTACCTCTCCCGATGGCAGAGTCCTTGGTAAAATGGGACACAGTGAGCGTATTGGCAAGGACCTTTACAAGAACGTAGAGGGTAAGTACGATATGAAGCTGTTTGAATCCGCAGTAAAATATTTCCGCTGATCGGAGGTCATTAAAATGGCATTTTTAAGCGATATTGAGATTGCACAAAGCACCCCTATGAAGCCCATTACCGAAATTGCAAAGGTCGCGGGTGTGGATGAGGAGTATTTGGAGCAATATGGAAAATACAAGGCAAAGGTCGATTACGCGCTGTTGAAGAACAGCACGCGCAAAAACGGAAAGCTGGTGCTCGTCACTGCAATTACCCCCACCCCCGCGGGTGAGGGTAAGACCACGACGACCATCGGTCTTGCAGACGGTATGCGCCGCATCGGTAAAAACTGCGTGGTCGCTCTGCGTGAGCCCTCTCTGGGTCCCGTGTTTGGAGTCAAGGGCGGCGCGGCAGGCGGTGGATACGCGCAGGTCGTTCCTATGGAGGATATCAATCTGCACTTTACGGGTGACTTCCACGCCATTGGTGCGGCAAACAACCTTCTGGCGGCAATGCTGGATAACCACATTTATCAGGGGAACCGTCTGAATATCGATCCCCGTCGCATCACCTGGAAGCGTTGCGTGGATATGAACGACCGTCAGCTCCGCTTTGTAACCGACGGCTTGGGCGGACGTGTCAACGGCGTTCCGCGTGAGGACGGCTACGACATCACCGTAGCCTCCGAGATCATGGCTGTTTTCTGCCTTGCTAACTCCATCACCGATCTCAAGGAGCGTCTTTCTCGCATCGTTGTAGCGTATACGTACGACGAAAAGCCCGTCACGGCGGGTGATCTTGGCGCGGTAGGTGCTATGGCAGCGCTCCTCAAGGATGCCCTCAAGCCCAACCTCGTGCAAACGCTGGAGGGAACTCCTGCATTCGTGCACGGCGGTCCCTTTGCAAATATTGCGCACGGCTGTAACTCGGTTATTGCAACCAAAATGGCAATGAAGCTTGGCGATTACGCCATTACCGAGGCAGGCTTTGGTGCGGACCTCGGCGCTGAAAAGTTCCTTGACATCAAGTGCCGCATGGCAGAATTGAATCCCGACGCCGTTGTTGTGGTTGCCACCGTTCGTGCGCTGAAGATGCACGGCGGCGTGGCAAAGACCGACCTGGGCAGTGAAAATCTGCAGGCACTGGATGCAGGCATCCCGAATCTGCTCCGCCACGTTTCCAATATCAAGGATGTTTACGGGCTTCCTTGCGTGGTGGCGGTCAACCGCTTCCCGACGGACACCGATGCGGAGATCGCGTTGGTGATCGAAAAATGCAAAGCGCTGGGCGTCAACGTCGTTCTCTCCACCGTATGGGCAGAGGGCGGCAAGGGCGGTATGGCGCTTGCTGAGGAGGTCGTCAGACTTTGTGAGGAAAAGCATGACTTCCGCTTCTCCTACTCTCTGGAGGGTAGCATCGAGGATAAGATCCGTGCCATTGTCGAGAATGTGTATCGCGGTGACGGCGTGGTGATCGCTCCTGCGGCAAAGAAGGAGATCGACAAGCTGACATCCCTCGGCTTTGACAAGATGCCTGTGTGTATGGCAAAAACGCAGTACAGCTTTTCGGATGATATGACAAAGCTTGGCGCCCCCGAGGGCTTTACCGTTACGGTGCGCAACGTCAAGGTGTCCGCAGGTGCCGGCTTTATCGTCGCGCTGACGGGTGACATCATGACCATGCCGGGACTTCCTAAAGTTCCCGCCGCCGAGCGCATTGACGTTGACGAAAACGGCAAGATCTCCGGTCTGTTCTGATCAATATCATAAAATTCAAAAAGCGACAGCCTTCCCCAACGGGTAGGCTGTCGTTTTTTTAGATCCCACGCAACTGAGAGGGGGAGGCACCCAGATGTTTCTTGACCACGCGACTGAAGTATTTGACATCCCAAAAGCCGCAGGCATGCGCAATTTCTTCTACTGTTCCTGCATTGCATAGCAAAAGACGTTGCGCCTCTCGAAGACGGAGATCTGTCAAAAATTGAATGGGTGGCTTGCCGTATCGGTTGTTAAAAATTCGTCGGAAGGCGGATTCCGAAATTCCTGCACGGCGGCAGATGTCCGCTAATGAAAGTGATACATCAGTGTATTCCGCTGTCATTAGTGTAAGCGCTCTTGAAAACGGTGTGTTGCTGCCAATGGCAGGGGAATCGGTTGCATCCGAGATAAGCTCTGCCAAAATACGGTAAAAGAGGGAAGTGGCTTGCAGTTTTGCCTTTGGATGATCGCTTTGAAAGCTCCTGAGTCCTTCCCAAAACAATTCGGTGACGGGGGAGGTGGCACCGATGGGAAAACGCTCGGCGTGATCGGAGGGATTCTCCTCATAAAAATGAAAGACCAGCATCTCATTGTCATCGTAATCGGCTTCGTATCCTAAGCCTTGCGGGAGATACAGGACCTCTCCTTCGGACGAGATCAGCTCCTGACCATTGGAAAGGTGAAAAATCCCCCTTCCGCGCAAGCGTAGTGCCAACGCACTAAAGGTACGAGGCTGTATTTTACTTTTCCCACTTTTCCAAGTCAGATGTAAAACCGCGATTAAATGGGCGGAAAAGCGCTCTTTCTCAAAAAACATTGTGATTTCCTCTTTGGCATAATTTTGCATTCAAATTATATCGCAAAAGTTGTGTCTTGTCAAGCAGAAGGAAAAATAAAATCGAAAAATCCACCTGCGCTGATTTTTTCTCTTTACAAGCCCTCAAAAATTGTGTATAATAATGGTAACAATCAAAGGAGGATCGTTCTATGTCCGATACACATTTTATTTTTGGTGCACGCACCGCGGTGCAAGTGCCGCAGGGACTTGATGCAATGCTGTTGCGCGAGCTTTGGAGTTGCTTTTGCTGTCGCGCGGGTGAATTAGAGCTTTGCGCGGGAGAAGAGGGAAAAATCGTCATTGGTGACGCCCCCATCCTGCCGTTTTCCGGGACGGAGGAATACACCCTCAACGTTACACCCACGGGAGTGGCGATTCTGGGCAGGGACAAGAATTGCCTCATGCGTGGATTTTCGGCGTTTCTCATTCGCATCGAAATGACCGATATGGACACGACTCCCGTATTTCGCGCCGCCTGCGGAGAGGTCCGCGGTGTCTTTTCGGTGGCGCGCCGTATGATCCATTATTGCATCTTTCCGCATACCACGCTTGCCTCCCTGCGTCGCCTGGTGCGCCTTTGCGGCGTGCTTTCCTATACGCACGTGGTGCTGGAGTTTTGGGGCATGCTCCGCTTTGACTGCCTAAAGGAGCTTTCCTGGGACAACGCGTATTCCAAGGAGGAGATTGCCGATATCATTCGCGAGGCGCGCGGACTTGGTGTAGAGCCGATCCCCATGTTCAATCATTTGGGGCACGCCGCCGCATGCCGCATTGATTCCGGCAAGCACGTGGTGCTGGATCAAAACCCGAGCCTGCAGTATCTCTTTACCCCCGAGGGTTGGTGCTGGAACATCTTTTCCAACAAGGCAAAATCGCTGTTGCGCTCCATTCGCCGCGAGCTTTACGAGTTGTTTGGCGAGGGGAGCTATTTCCACATCGGTTGTGACGAGGCACACATTTATTCCTTTGGCTACTATGACGTAAATGGCGTTGGCGAATATCTCAAGGAGCTGACCGCCGAGGTGGTTGCCGAGGGCAGACGCCCCATTTTGTGGGGAGATATGATGATCCCGTTGGAGTTTAATTCCAAGTCTGAAGCGGATCGCGCATTTGCGGCAAAGCAGGCAGAACGGATGCGCCCAATGCTCCGCTCGCTCCATCCAAAGACCATTGCCGCCGATTGGCACTACGATGTGACCTTCTCGCCCGTGACCACCACCCTCCTTTTCAAAAAAGAAGGTATCGACGTTATCGGGTGTCCTTGGGATAACAAGGCAAATATCGATGCGCATCACCGCACCACAGTAGACGAGAATACGTATGGCTTGATGATGACCACTTGGCACACACTGAATACGGGCGTGCAGGCAATTTTGCATTGTGCGCGCCGTTGTGGATTTCCGGAAGCGCCTTGGTCTTCCTATGCCGGGCACCGTCGTTTGGAGGTCGCCGTGCTTCTGCGCAAGCTCTCGCCCGAAGGACTCAGTTACGCCGACTTCGGCTTCCACACTACTCAAATCACACCGATCTGTCCGTGAGTGTTTTTTTGAAGATCTGCGGGGAAACCTTTTTCTAGGAAAAAGCGTTTCCCCGCACCCCTTCCAAAAAGCCTTTTCACACGGAAAAGCCGATGTTGCTTGTGCGGCGGCTGTTCGGCGTTTTTGGTTGTCGACGTAAGCAAAAACAAATATTTTCTGTTTGCAAAAAAACGCCGCGATGTGTTGACATTGCGGCGCAAATGCTGTATAATAAATATGTATATGCAATTTTGGCGACACCGTCGCGGAAAGAGGTACGATATGGAATACGGATTACAAATGTACAGCGTCAGAGATATGACCGAAAAGGATCTTGCCGGTGCCCTGCGTGAGGTTGCTCGCATGGGTTATTCCTTTGTGGAGTTCGCGGGATTTTTCGGACACAGCGCCAAGGACGTGCGCGCCATGCTTGACGAAAACGGACTTTCGGTCAGCGGAACGCACACCGGCTGGGGAGAATTGACTGCCGACAACATTGATGCGACCATTGCATACCACAAGGAGATCGGGAACAAGAATATCATTATTCCCGGAGCAGATCTTTCCACGCGCGAAAAGCTGGATGCATTTGTCGATCTTCTCAACGAGGCACAGCCCAAGCTTGCCGCCGAGGGGATTACGCTTGGTTATCACAATCACCACCGCGAATTTCTCCCCAACGAGTTCGGCGTCTTGACGCACAGCGAGCTTGAGGCGCGCACAAGCGTTGCATTTGAAATTGACACCTATTGGGCATACGTAGCAGGACAAGATCCCATCGCGCTTTTGGAGCGTTTGGGTGACCGCGTACCCGTCATTCACCTCAAGGACGGCTTTTCGGACGGTCACGGCAAGGCTTTGGGCGAGGGAACGGCTCCCGTTGCTGATGTTCGCGAATACGCCATCAAGCACGGGCTTTGCATGGTCGTGGAGAGTGAGACCTGTGATCCCACGGGACTTTTGGAGGTAGAGCGCTGCATCAAGTATCTGCGCTCATTGGAAGCATGAGCTGCGCTCGCAAGCTCTTGTTCTCCGTTTTATGCTCGTTGATGCTTCTTGCACTGTTGTGCGGCTGCGACCTCCCATTTTTGGAAGGGGAGAGCACGACTGCTGCAGATACGGAGGAGACGACCGAGCGCGAGACCGAATCGGAAACGGAAACAGAAACAGAGACCGAGACCGAAACGAGCTTGCCGCCTCTGCCGCAGCCGGATTTTCCGAATGAGGCAGACCCGGACGGAACAAAACGATATTAAAGCGTCGCGCCGTAAGTGACGTTAAGGAAGGCTGTATGATTCCACAAACTATTGAGGTAGGAGAACGTTTGACGCTCCGCCTCTGTCAAACCGAAAAATTTAAAACCGAAATGCTCTCACTTTCGGCAACGCTTCCCATCCAACGGGATCAGACCTATCTGACGTCTCTTCTGTTGTCGGTGCTCTTGCGTGGAAGTGAACGCTATCCCACCGTTTCCGCTATCAATCGTCGCCTGGATTATCTGTACGGTACCGAGCTTTCGGTGCGCAATTTCTACCGCGGTGACAGCCAGGTATTCGGTTTATGCGCAAACGTGTTGGGAAAAGACTATATCACCGACCAAGCGGCGGCTGAGACGTTGCTTTCCCAGGTGGTTGGCTTGATGCGTGAGCTGTTGTTCTCTCCGGCATTGGATGAGAACGGTTTACTGAATGCGCACTACGTAGAGAGCGAAAAGCAGCTGCAGTGCGATACCATTCGTGCGCGAAAAAATCATCCGCACGGATATGCGCTGGATTGTTGTCGCCGTTTGATGTATGAAAACGAGCCCTGCGGTGTTTCCATCTATGGCACCGAAGAGGAGGTCATGCGCGTCACCCCCGAGGTCTTGACGGCACATTGGCGCACTCTTTGCAAAGATTTACACCTGCACGCCTTTTACGTGGGCGCGTCGGATGCCGAAAGCGTCAAGCTAACACTTGCCACCGCTTTTGAGACAACGCCCAACCCCGTAGAAGCAAACACGCCCACGGGAGCGGTCATTTCCTTGACCGATCCTGCAAGCATTCGCCCGCACACACCAACGCTTGTGCGCGAGGAGGAGCTTGCGGTCAAGCAGGGGCAATTGGTGCTCGGCTTGCGCACGGGGGCGGCAATTCAAAGCGAGGACTTTTTTGCCTGCGCGCTTTTCAACGAGCTTTTGGGAGCATCCCCCGTATCCAAGCTGTTTGTCAACGTTCGCGAAAAATTGGGGCTTTGCTACTCCTGCTCCTCTGCATACAATGCCTACAAGGCGTCGATTTTGATTTCCTGCGGGATCGAAAACGAAAATCGGGAATTGGCGGAGCGCGAGATTTTGGCGCAGATCAACGCCATTGCCGCAGGTGCGTTCAGCGACGAGGAGTGGAATGCCGCGCAAAAATCCATGGAGAACGCCTACCGACAATTAGAGGATAGCCCCGTGGGAATGGAAAATTATTACTTTGGCAGAGCTCTCGTGGGGCTTTCGGTCGATCCCACCCTGGCGTGCGCGCGTTTTGCGGCGCTGAAGCGTGAGGACGTGATGCGTGTTGCCAAGGGAACACAGGTAGATACCGTCTTTTTCCTTCGTCAGGTCGGGGGAGAAGAGGAGGTGTGCGATGATGAGGATTGAAAAAAGCTCGGCATTGCTCAAGGAACGCTATACGTATCTGGAGCACGCAAGCGGACTGCCGATTTACGTGTTCCCAAAGCAAATGACGGGCACTTACGCCTTGTTTGCGGTGCGGTACGGGTCCTTGGATTCGGAGTTTTCCGTCAACGACGCGCCCATGCAGACTGTCCCCGATGGGATTGCGCACTTTTTGGAGCACAAGCTGTTTGAGGCTCCCGACGGAAGCGATGCCTTTGCGCGTTTTTCGGCTTTAGGTGCCGATGCTAACGCATATACCGATTACACAAAGACCGCATATTTGTTTGGGTGCACCGATCGTTTTGACGAAGTGTTGGAGGAGCTGCTTACCTTTGTAACACAGCCGCATTTTACCGAGGAGTCGGTCAAGCGCGAGCGTGGGATCATTGCAGAAGAGCTCCGCATGTACGAGGATAGTCCCTGGGAGCGCGGATATCAGAATTTGCTGCTGGCGCTCTATCATAAGCACCCCGTGCGCAAAAACATCGGCGGTACGGTTAAGTCCATTCAAAAAATTACACCGCAGCGGCTCTACGATTGCTACCGCACCTTTTACCGCCTTTCCAATATGGCGTTGGTGGTGTGCGGCAACGTCAGCGCAGAGCAGGTGCTTTCAGTGGCAGACCGTGTTCTGCCCAAGCAGAAGGGCGAGGATGTTTTGATCCGCCGCGCCATGCCGCAGGAGCCTAATACGGTTGCCAAGGAGTATATCGAGGCACAGATGCAGGTTTCCAAGCCGATCTTTTTCATCGGTGTCAAAGACCCCGTTACCCCCTCCCTTGCCGCCGACCGCTTGCGCCGCGATCTTGCCATGACTCTGCTCAACGAGATCCTTTTTTCGCAGTCCGAGGCGTTTTACGCAGAGCTGTTTGAAGAGGGACTCATCACCCCCTCCTTCACGCATGGGTATTCCTCTGCCGAGGGCTTTGGTTTCAACTGTATTTCGGGTGAGTCGGATCGCCCCAAGGAGGTTTTGGAGCGTCTGCAGGCATACTTGAAACAAGTCAAACGAACGGGGCTTTCAAAGGAGGCATTCGAGCGTTGCCGCCGTGTGCTGTATTCGGATGAGGTCCGCGCGTACGATTCCACCGAGGAGATCGCAAACCGCTTGCTTTCTTTTGCCTTTGACGGCTCGGAGCTCTTTGACGTCCCCGGTGTTCTGCAATCCCTGACGCAAGAAGAACTGGAGACGATTCTCAGAGATTTTTACGTTCCGTCGTCTTTTTCCATGTCGGTGATCTTGCCGCATGAGAAGAAATAAAACAAAAAACAGAAAGGATGATTTGATATGAATAAAACGTTCGTATCCTTTCCCCAATTCGGGATCGAAGAATTAGAGCTGAACAAGGTCGCATTTACCTTATTTGGCACCGTTCAGGTTCGCTGGTACGGTCTGATCATTACCACGGGCATCATTCTTGCATTTCTGTACGCCATCTGGCGCGGAAAGAAGAATGAAAACGTCAGCAGTGACGACATCATTGATATTGGACTTTTAACGGTTGTGCTCGGCGTCATCGGCGCGCGCGCCTACTATGTTTTGACCACGTTGGAAAACTACCAAACCTTTTGGGACGCGATTGCCGTTTGGGAAGGCGGACTTGGCATCTACGGCGGCATCATCGGCGGATGCATTGGCATTCTGATCGTTTGCGCGTGGAAGAAGATCTCCTGGCGCAAGCTTTTTGACATGATCGCCCCCGGCGTTATGATCGCGCAGGCACTTGGCAGATGGGGCAATTTCTTCAACGGTGAGGCGTATGGCTACGCCATTGGAAACACCACCAGATTTTTCTTCTTTAACACCGAGCTTGTATTGACCTCGGGGGAGGGAACCGTGTTCCACTTCTTCCGTATGGGTCTTAAGCAGTTCGGCACGTGGATCTACTATCATCCCACCTTCCTCTACGAGAGCGCGTGGAACGTGCTGGGCTTTATCCTGGTCAATCTCTTCTATAAGCACAAGAAATTCCATGGGCAAATCGCGCTGATGTACTTTACCTGGTACGGCTTTGGTCGTATGTTCATCGAGGGCTTCCGCACCGATAGCCTCTATATTCCCGGAACCAATCTGCGAATCTCGCAATGCGTGGGTCTTGCATGCTTCCTCATTTGCGGCTTGATGCTGATCGTTCTTTCTCTGCGCGAGAGAGGCAAAGCTCCCCTTTTTGAAAGAGAAGCGGCAGAGGGCGAGGCTATTGCGGTTACCGCTGTTGAGGAGACCGCAGAGAGCGGGGAAAAGACGGAGCAGTCCCGTTGGATGCAGCTGATGGAGAACGTACTGTGCAAGCACAGAAAAGACGGCACCGAGGAGCGTGACGACCATGGCAACGAGAATTGACGGCAAGCTGATCTCGGCGCAGATCCGCGAGGAGATCAAAGAGGAGACGGCGGCGTTTGAACGCGAGAACGGCTTTTTGCCGGGGCTTGCAGTTGTTATCGTGGGAGAAAACCCCGCGTCGCAAGTCTACGTTCGAAATAAAAAGAAGGCGTGCGAGGAGGTTGGATTTTACTCCCGTGTGTACGAGCTCCCCGAGAGCACCGCGCAGGCGGAGCTGAACGCTCTTGTGGATGAATTGAACCGAGACGAGGCAATTCACGGTATTTTGGTACAGCTTCCCCTGCCCAAGCATCTGGACGAGAACGAGGTGCTTTTGCGCATCAATCCCGAAAAGGACGTTGATGCGTTCCACCCCTACAACGTGGGTAAGATTATGATCGGTGACTACAGCTTTTTGCCCTGTACTCCTGCAGGCGTCATGGCACTCTTAGAGCGCACGGGCGTGGAGATCTCGGGCAAGCAGTGTGTGGTTATTGGGCGCTCCAACATCGTGGGCAAGCCCATGGCAATGCTTCTTTTGCACGCAAATGGAACGGTTACGGTGTGCCACAGCCGCACCAAGAATCTCGCCGAGGTCACAAAGCAAGCGGACATTTTAGTGGTCGCCATCGGCAAAGCCGATTTTGTAACTGCCGATATGGTCAAGCCGGGCGCCGTGGTCATCGACGTTGGCATGAACCGCCGCGCCGACGGCAAGCTGACGGGTGACGTCGACTACGCATCCGTCGAGCCGATTGCATCCGCTATTACTCCCGTCCCCGGCGGCGTAGGTCCTATGACGATTACCATGCTGCTCAAAAATACACTCACCGCGGCAAGAAACAAGGCTGCAAAATAAGAAAAAAGTGAAAAAGGCTTTACCGATCGATCGTGTCAATCGGCAAAGCCTTTTTGCTTTTATTTTTTTAAATCTGCCTTTGGAAAGTAAGTGATGCGAAGATTGGTACAGCCGTAGGGCTCGAGAACCAGTGGCAGACGCTCGGTGACGTATTGATATTCGCAGTTCGTTTCATAGGTCCTTTGCGGATAGGGAGGGCACATATAAGGAGCTTTGTAGCAATGCGTGTGCAGGCGAATGGGGGGATTTTCCCAAACGTATCCGTTTGCGGGGAGCTCCTCAATGGTAAAATCTTTTGCCGAAAGCGTTTCGTCCAATGCCACGTTCCAAGAGATCTGATTGCGGCGCAGACCGATCTCCTCGTGTGGATCCTGCACGTTTGCCGGCTTGTAATCGGGACAGGCGTAGTACCAGCTCCAACCTTCGGGCAGGGGCGTCATCGGGTGTCCTTGCACGGGATACCAAATTTCGGGAATGTGGTAAGCAAACACCAACGCACCGTAGCGAATGGCAATGGGATGCTTTGAGGCGTTATCGCTGTCGTCGATGACGACGGTCTCTACCTCGGCGGCAAAATCAATGGTCACCGCATCCCCTGTTTTCCAATCGCGCGAAATGGCAACGTAACCCTCCTTGGCGGTTGCGGCAACGGCTTCTCCGTTTACCGAGACGGTGTAGCCGCGGCTCCATGCGGGAATTTTGAGGTTGAGCGCAAAGTGCTTGTTGCATTCCATTTTGATCAATACGCTGTTGCGGAACGGATAAAGCGTATCGAGCGTGAGTGCCGTTTCCCCATGGCGGAGCGTACAAGGTCCGTAAGCCATAACGTACACATTTTCATCATCGTCGTGCAACAGCATGCCGCGCACGAATTCCGGAACAACGGTTACGGCTGCGACGGGACAGCAGGAGGTGGGGTAGCAGGGCGCATAGACCTGCTGATCGGGGATGGAATAGGAAGAAAGATCGGTTGCATAGATCTGGTTCGGTGAGTTCATGTATGCAATGGCTTTTTCGTCCTTTTTCCGTGCACCTTGCGCACCGTTATAAAAGAGTTGCTCCATCATGTCACCGTATCCGGTCTCCCCCGTAATATAACTCATATAAGAGTAGGAGATATTGTAAAAGGAGTAGGAGCAATATTCGGTTTCTGCAACGGCACCGACGGGGGAGGCGTACTCTATTTCGCAGGCGGGGCTTCCGGTGATCTGTGCCGTTTTTTGATAGATCTCCCCAAAGCGTTTTTCGCTCGCACGGAGGTATTGCTCCTCACCCGTGACCGAATAAAGGAGAGCGGGCAAGCGCACACTGGTGCCAAGACCTGCCGAGTGATTGGAATGATAGTGAAAACGCTCGGTCAGCATGGATTTGTAGGAGATCTTGAAGATATCGTGGTCGCAAAGATACTCGGCGTATTCCTTTGCAAAATCGATCAGTCGCTCGTCACCCGTATGGTAATAGGTAAATACCATGGGCTCGATGATAAAAGGACCGGCGTAGGAGGTTTTGTGGTCCCCCGACCATTTGTCACAAAACCACAGCATGCAGCGGTGTACCGCCTCCAAAACGTCAGTTCTTCCCGTTGCCTCATAAAAGGCGATGAGGCCGCGCATGGCGCACGCCGTTCCCCAAGCGTTGTAGTCCTCGTATATTTTTGCATCCTCCTCGTAGTAGGTGCCAAGGTAACCGTCAGGCTTTTGCTTTTTGATCATGGTGTCCACCCAATTGGTGGCAACCGCAATCATTTCGGGATCGTTCAGCGTGTAGGCGAATTGAATATATCCCGTCCAGTAATTGCCCGAAATTTCACCGCCCCAACCGGATTGATCACCGTCGCCCCACGCTTTGACGTAGGATTTATTGATGTAAGGATCTGCGATCATGCCGGGCTCCAGCTCGTGCAAATGCCCACATATGCCGTCTTTACCGCGCAACATCTGATCGCGCAAAAATCCGCCTGCCTGAATAGCCCCCAAAGGATAACGGTTCAGCTTTTGATATATTTTCATATGGCAATTCTCCTTTTTTATATTTCCGTTGATTATATTATAAAATTTTTTTGAAAAAAAGTAAATATATTTTCCTGAAAAACATGGACAAAACTGACATTGTTTGATATAATAAAAGCGAAAGGAGCGATGTTGGAGTGAGATTTTATGAGATTGAAATGCTGTCCGTTCCTCAAATTGAGTTTGCCTGCAGCGTGGAATATGATAAATACGGCAAACATTTTTATAACAGCTCTGATTTTTTGGAAATTTGTGTTTGCGAGGCGGGGAGAATTGTATTCGGGCATTCGGACGGAATGAAGGATATCTCGGAGCCGCGGATGCTGTCCCTGATCGTATCCGACATGTGCTGTGAGACGAGCGCATATCAAAATGAGCGGCAAAAGCATACGACCGTCGGCGTGAAAATGCAATATCGCGCGGTACGGTATGCATCGGCAAAGGAGTGCGATCTTGAGGCATTGCGCTTACGAATGGAAATGGGGCGCACGGTATTGCTCCCGTATTTTGAGATGCTTGGAGATGCGTTTGAGGAGATTTTGCACTCCATCAAAAAGATTGCCGCTCTTTATTTTTCCAATTCCCCGTGCGACAAGTCACGTGCTGTTGCGCAGTGGTATTCCTTGTGCGCAAAGCTGACCGAATTCGTTTATGCACGCTTGAGTGAGGAAAATTCCGTTCTGCCACCGTCGGAGCGGATGTACGTGGCGCGCGCGGAGAGGTACGTTTTGGAGCATTATACGTCTCGCCTGTCGGTGGGGGAGATCGCGGCGCAGCTCGGAATTTCCGAAGGGTATTTGCACCGCATTTTCAAGCGCGTCAAAGGGGTTGGCATTTTGGAATATATCAACCGACACCGCGTTTCGGTTGCTTTGGAGCTGATGCGCATCAAGGGATTGACGCTTGCCGAGGCGGCTGCGAACGTAGGAGTCGAGGATCCGTCGTATATGAGTCGGCTGTTCAAAAAGGTCACGGGGATGAGCTGTCGCGATTATTTGAGTAAAAATTGTACGGAAATCAAATAAAGAAAACATCCCCTTACAGTAGTCTTGAAAACTTTTCGCTTTTCAAGTGTCTACTCTAAGGGGATGCTTTCATACTGTGCTTGGCAGTACGGTTATTTTTTCTTTTTGCCGTAGTGTGAGGTGGTATAAGCATCCTGCACGCGCTTTTTGGTGGGCTTTGGCGTCGTCTTGGCAGGAGAGCGAAGCTCACTTTTGGCACCGCGCGGTGCGTTTTTATTGCCTCTTGCTTGATGAACGTCTCTTTTGGCGTCATGCGCATCCTTTGATGCTCCGCGCCCGGATCTTGCCGATTGCTTGTTGTTCGTTTTTGTGTCTTTTCGCGGCACGTGTGTGTTTGCCGGGCGCACGAGACAGTCGGGCGTGTGACCGATCAGATCGGTGCGCCCCGCCTTGGTCAGCGCTTCGCGCACGAGATCGGCGTTTTGCGGACGGTTGTACTGCAACAGCGCGCGCTGGAGCTGCTTTTCGTGGTAGTCGGTGGCAACGTAAACGGGCTTCATGTTCAAGGGATTGATGCCTGTGTAATACATCACCGTGGACGCCGTACCGGGGGTGGGGTAGTAGTCCTGTACCTGTTCGGGCGCGTAGCCGTTCTTTTTCAGGCACACGGCAAGCTCAATGGCATCATTGAGCGTTGAGCCGGGGTGGCTGGACATCAGGTAGGGTACAAGATATTGCTCTTTGCCCATTTGGTGCGTAATATCAAAGAATTTCTTGCGGAACTTTTCGTACACGTCAAAGCTTGGCTTTCCCATGCAGGAAAGTACCCCGTCGGAGCAATGCTCGGGCGCGACCTTGAGCTGTCCGCTGACGTTGTCGCGCACCAGCTTGCGGAAGAACGCGTCGCTTTGATCCTGCATCAGGTAGTCAAAGCGAATGCCGCTACGAATGAATACCTTTTTGATGCGCGGCAAAGCTTCTACCTCCTCGATCATGCGCTGGTACTCGGTGTGATCGACCTTGAGGTTGGGGCAGGGCTTGGGAGCCAGGCATTTGCGGCTTGCGCAAACGCCGTCCTTGAGCTGTTTATCGCAGGCGGGATAGCGGAAATTGGCAGTAGGACCGCCGATGTCATGGATGTAGCCTTTAAAATCGGGGAGTGCGGTGATCTTTCTTGCCTCCTCCACTACGCTTTGTACGCTGCGTGAGCGCACGGTGCGCCCTTGATGAAAGGCGAGCGCACAGAAGTTACAGCCGCCAAAGCAGCCGCGGTTGTGCGTGACGGAGAATTTGACCTCTTCAATGCCGGGAACTCCGCCTGCCGACTCGTAGGAGGGATGATAATTTCGCGTATACGGAAGTGCGTAAACGCGATCCAGCTCGGCTCTTTCCAAGGGAGGCATCGGCGGATTTTGCACCAGCATTTTGCCGTCGTATCTTTCGCAGAGCGCGCGTCCGTTGATGGAGTCCTGATTTTTATACTGTACGCCAAATGCCTCGGCGTATTTGCGCTTGTCGGTTTTCAGCTCGTTGTAGTCAAAGGTTGCCGCCACGTCGTAGTGCACGGCATCGTCGGGGTGACAGAGGTAGACCGTACCGCGCACGTCACGGATCTTTTTGATCGGCACACCGCGCGAAAGCAACTCCGCGATGCGCAAAAGGATATTTTCTCCCATGCCGTAGGTGAGGATATCGGCGGTGCTGTCCACCAAAATCGAGCGGCGCACCTTGTTATCCCAATAGTCGTAGTGGGCAAAACGGCGGAGCGACGCCTCCAAACCTCCAATGATGATCGGCACGTCCCCATACGCCTCGCGGATGCGGTTGGAGTAGACGATCACGGCGCGGTCGGGACGCTTGCCCATCTCACCACCGGGGGAGTAATAGTCAAAGCTACGGCGCTTTTTGGAGGCGGTGTAATGCGCCACCATGCTGTCGATATTGCCGGACGTGACGAGAAAGCCGAGTCGCGGACGGCCGTATTCGCGAAAGGCGTCACAACTTTTGTAATCAGGTTGAGAGAGAATGGCAACACGGTAGCCTGCCGCCTCCAGCACGCGCGAGATAATGGCGACGCCAAAGGACGGGTGATCGACGTAAGCATCGCCCGTCACGTATACAAAATCGGGTCTGTCCCAACCGCGCGCCTCCATCTCCGCGCGCGTGAGCGGTAAAAAGTTCATGTGAGTTCCTCTCTGAAATATAAAATAGCATCTTGAAAATGCATATCAAGAAGACGTGTGCTCTTTATTCTTCGTCACCGTCTTCCTCATACGCCTTAATGCCCTGCATGCCGGGGGTGAGTTTAAAGCCGTCGATCTCGCCGCGTTGCATCGCACCGAAAATGCGGTAACGCAAGCCGTTGTGCTCGCGGTCCAGTCTTGCAAGCAGCTGCTTCATTTCCTCGCGCTGCGTATTTCCGTCGGCGGGGCAGGGAGATTTGATGACGGGAAGGTCTACCTTGTTGGCAAAGTAGCGCACCTCTTTTTCGGGCATGTAGATCATTGGGCGAATGAGGGTGATGTCCATTCGGGATAAGTAGGTCACGGGCGAGAAGCACCCCAGGCGTCCCTCAAAAAAGAGGTTGAGCATAAAGGTCTCCACGGCGTCGTCAAAGTGATGCCCCAGAGCCACCACGTTGCATCCCAGCTCCTTTGCCGCGCGATGGAGCGCACCGCGGCGCATCTTGGCACATAGCGAGCAGGGGGATTTTTCCTTACGGATATCAAAAATGATCTTTGCGATCTCGGTCTTTGTAACGTGATAGGGGACGTTCAATTCGTCACATAGCGTCTGTATTGGCGCAAAATCCATTCCGCCTTCAAAGCCCATGTCAACGGTGACGGCAACCAGCTCAAAGGGGACGGGATAAAAGCGGCGCAGCTCTGCCATGGCGCACAAAAGGGTGAGCGAATCCTTTCCTGCGGAAACCCCCACTGCAATTTTGTCACCGGGGCGGATCATTTGGTAGTCGTCCAGAGCCCTGCGCGTGTAGCTTAAAATTCGTTTGATATGTTCCATATTTGTAATAGGCAAAGAGAGAACCGCTTTGGTAGGTCCTCTCTTGCTTTGTTCCTTGTTTGATTAAGCCTCTGCTTCTTCAGCTTCGGGGGCAATCTCACTTGCCTTGGGCTCCTCATCGGGATCAATGTCAACGGTCAGTTTTCTGATCTCCTTCAGCTCATAAGCAACACCTGCGGCAAAAGCAGCGGCTGCGGCAACGGCTACGGATGCGAAGATCCACTTTACAACAGTTCCTTTTTTCATAGTTCGTACTCCTTTGTATATTGTATTTATGATATGCACAGTTAGTTTTTGCACCTCGTGGGGGATTTAGTCAAAAAAGGTGCAGGTATCGTATATTTTTTGCGCTTGCACGGTCAGCGTCCGTTTTTTTGAATCCCTTGAGGGTTCATACAAAAACAGCGGAGGAGAAATGCGGACCCCGGGTGACGCACCCTTGACCGATTCGATCAGTGCGCAACACGGCTCGGCATTCTCGTCGGCATGCACCAACGTGACGCGCTTTGGCTCCAGGCGTGCATCGTGCAACGCGTAAAATAACTCGGTGAGACGATCGGGACGCCACACGCAAACAAATTTTCCGCCGTGCTTGAGGAGCCTTGCGGCAGATGCGCAAAAATCTGCAATTGTGCCAAACACCTCGTGGCGGGCAACGAATTTTTCGTCGTGCTCATTTCTCTTTCCGGCATCCACCTTCATGTAAGGGGGATTGGAGACCACCAAAGCAACTTCGCCGCCTACGTCCTCCGGGCGCAGGTCGCGCACGTCGGCGCACATTGTGCGGATGCGATCGCGAAAACCGTTGATCTCTGCGTTCTTTTGAATGAGCTCGGCAAACGCAGGTTGTATCTCCACAGCCACCGCATTTGCGATCTTTCCCTTCGCCAGAAGCAAGAGGGGCAGAATGCCCGTTCCGCTGCCAAGATCGACAACGGTTGCAGACGGCATGCTTTTGACGTACGCCGCCAAGAGATATGCGTCGGTGCCAAAGGTCAAGCCGTTTTTCTTGCGGATCAGACGGATCTGCTCATTGACCTCGTCCAGCACCTCGTCCTCGCAAAGAGGGGGTAAGCAGGGGACGGAATGATCTATCATAATTTTAGAAATCTTTCTGATAAATTGAAGAGCGAAGCGACACGATGAAAGACCACCGCCCGCTTCGCTCTTGGATTGCAGGATGTATTATGCTTCCTGGGGAGCGCCAATCGGGCAAGCCTCAGCACAAGCGCCGCAAGCTACGCAGGTGTCTGCGTCGATTTCATACTTGCCATCACCTTCGGTAATGCAACCCATGGGGCATGCTTCAACGCAAGCACCGCAGGATACGCAATCATCACTGATCTTAAATGCCATTTTGATTTACCTCCTGAGTTATAATTTAGGATACTTATATTGTATCATATTTTTTTTGTTTTGCAACTGTTTTTTCGATATTTTTTCAAAAAAATATATCTTTTTTTGCAGCGGATTTATATAGAATTGGAAAAAATGGAAGATATTAGGATGTCATCCATGCTTTTCGTCATTTTTTGAGTCCGGGTTTCTGTTACCCTTGCCCAAAACGGTGACTTGACTGCGGTGGAATTGCTTGGGTGGTGCATCGGGCAGATCCTTCAAAAGCACACGGATCGTTCCAGCCAAGGGGTTGGTAGAAATGACCGTTCCAACGCCATCCTCGGTTTGCACCGTGCTGTCAACGGCGGGGGTGCGCTTGATCTCCTCGGCGTAGACCTCGGACTCAAAGCGCAGGCAGCACATCAGTCTGCCACACATACCGGAGATTTTTGCGGAGTTGAGCGAAAGCCCTTGCTCCTTTGCCATTTTGATGGAGACCTGCGCAAAATCGGGCAGGAAGGTGGAGCAACAGAGGACTCTGCCGCAAGATCCGAAACCGCCGAGCATTTTTGCCTCGTCGCGGATGCCGATCTGGCGCAGCTCGATGCGCGTGCGGAATACCGATGCCAGATCCTTGACCAGCTCGCGGAAGTCTACGCGTCCTTCGGAGGAGAAGTAGAACAAAAGCTTTGAGTTGTCAAAGGCGTACTGCACGTCAATCAGCTTCATATCCAGCTTATGCTCGGCAATCTTCTTCTGGCAAATGACCAACGCGTCCTTTTCCTTTTCACGGTTTTGTGCGTTGTGCTCTACGTCGGCAGGAGTTGCTATGCGGATCAAGGGGCGCAGAGGCATAACCGTATCCGAAACGTTGACCATGGTATTTTCCATGCACACGTCTCCAAATTCGGGACCACGCGCGGTCTCCACAATGGCAAACTCACCCTTTTGCGGATGCATACCGCAGGGGTCGAAGTAATAGACCTTTCCTGCGGAGCGAAAACGAATGCCAACGACCTCCACCTTTTCTGCGGACTCGGTCTCCTCGGGTGTGTCTGTCTGCAAAGAGGCAGACGCCTCGTCCGGCGAATCGATGTCGCTTACGGGTTCGGATACGGGCGTATCGACGGATGCCTCGACTTTTATATCTGTATTCACAACGGGGGTGACAGGAGTCGAGTTTTCTGTGGCGTTGAGAACGATCTTTGCACGCCACTCAGCCAATTCTTTTTCCTCCTGCGGATCTCCGTAAATATCGTCCCTCTGCAAGAAATGATCGGGCTGTCTTTTGCCGTTTCTTTGATGCTTATTCTGCTTGCCGCCGTTTCCTCTTTCCTGCTTGCGATCCTTGCTGTCCTTTTGGCGGTTTTCTTGTCTCTTTTGGTTGCGCTCCTTTTCGGGGGAGGGGGCGGACGCTTTTTCGGGTTCCCTTTCGGGGATTTCTCCTGCGGTAGCGGCAGCTTCCGGCTCGGCTTGTCTGCGCTGGGCGTTCTGCTGCTGTCTTTCGCGGCGTTCCTGATGCTTTTTTCCGCCTCTGTGACCGCGGCGGCGACGGCTTTTGCCCTCACCACCCTCGGGGCGGTTATGATTGTTTTCGGTGTCCTGCGGCACGGGCGCGGGACGGTTATTTTCTTCCATGGTTCTCGATTTCCTTTCTCCCATGACGGGAAGGTGATGCTGGTTCAAAGTAAATTGCACTCCTGCGCCATGGTTGTCAAGGTCAGCTTGACGTTTGCATTGACGCGCAAGCGGTCGATGGCAGTGTTGAGTGCATTACAAAATGATAGAAGCTTTGGTGTGGTGAACGAATATGCAAGCGCACAGGCCTCCTCACGGTCGGGGAAGAAGCAAAGCGGTGCGTGCTCGGTCTGCTTGCAAAGAAGCAGGTCACGCAGGCAAAGCAAAATGACGTTGCATTGCTCAATCAGCTCGTCACGCTTAGAGGAAAGGCTGTTCAAAAAGCGAAGAACGGCAACGCTGTTACGTGAGGTTGAACACAACCTGATAAATTCACGTGCGGCTTGCCTGCGGTCGCTCAAAGGCTTGTAAAGCTTGGGATTGAGCAACGTTGCGGCGCGCCCGATGCTGCCGTCAGCGGCGGCAACGATCTCACCCAGCTGTGATGGGTCTGTTCGGTTGAGCCGTTCGGCGTCGGCGTTGTGTGTGCACAGATACTGCGTGATCTGCTCGGGGGAGACTGCTTCGGTGCGCAAAACGGGTGCGCGACTGCGAACGGTTTCCAAAAGGAGCGAAGCATTCTCACACAGCAGAAGAAAGAGCACGTACGGAGGCGGCTCCTCCAGCGTCAGCAAAAAAGCATTCTGCGCCTGGTGCGTCATCAGATGTGCGTCCTCAATTACGTAGATCTTTGCGCTAATGTCGTTGGGGGCGACGTAAACGTCGCGACGCAAATCACGAATGACCTCTACGCCAAGAGTCGACTTGTCGCCGCGATTGATATAGATCACGTCGGGCGAGTTTTTGGAAAGGATCTTGCGGCAGGCAGGACATTCCAGGCAGGGGAGGGGAGTGGTACTGTCTGTGCGATGGTCGCAGGCAAGGGCGGCGGCGATGCGCAAAGCGATCGTGTGCTTGCCGGAGCCCGGCATTCCCTCCAGGATATATGCGTGTGACAGCGTTCCGGATTGCAGATCTGTGCCAAGACGAGTACGCAAACGTTCGTTTGCCACCACGTCGGTAAACGCAGGCTTCATACGCAATCCTCCTCCTTTTTTGTGTTGCTTCAAAAGTGACATTTCACACCACTTTAATTATAACAGTTTTTTTACCTCTTGTCAAGATGCCCACCATTTCCATTTGCTGTTTTTTGCTTCTTTTTTTCTAAAAAAAGTGATGGAACGATTGACAGCAGGAAAGAAATAGGGTATAATATTATATGTAATGTCGCATTCGGGCGACGTTGGCAAAATTGAGAAAGGAAGAATTATCATGCAAGTTACAAAGCAATCCATTATCGGTGATATTTTGGACTACGATCGCGAGACCGCGCAGTTCTTTTTTGCAATCGGCATGCATTGCCTGGGTTGCCCCGCATCCCGCGGCGAATCCATCGAGGATGCATGCGCCGTTCACGGAACGGATGCAGACGCATTGGTTGAGCAGATCAACAAATTCCTTGCCGAAAAGAAGTAATCGGCATTGGGTGTCGTACTGTTTTTGTGCGGCACCTTTTTCTCAATTTACCGCAATAAGACAGCAAACCGTTCTGCCGCCCTCGGCATCGAAAGGAGAACCATGCAATCCATCATCATTCCCGATACACGCCTGCGCAGTGCCGTTCCGTATTTGCATCGCGGCGGTCGAATCATTGACGTGGGAACAGACCACGCTTATCTTCCCATTTACCTTGTCAAAGAAGGGTTCTGTGCCCATGCTTTGGCGTGTGACATCAATCAAGGCCCCATCGACAGCGCACGCGCCAATATTTCGGCGGCAGGGTTATCGGATCGCATTTCTACCCTGCGCACCGACGGCTTGCACGGATGTGAAAAATTTGCTCCCGATGACGTTCTGATCTTTGGCATGGGGGGAGAATTGATCGCAAAGATCCTTTCCGAGGCGCCGTGGATCAAGAATGAGCGGATCACCCTTGTCCTGCAACCCATGTCACGGGTGCAGATGCTGCGGCGTTGGCTTTTGGAAAACGGTTTTGAGATTTTGGGTGAGAGCATTACCCGCGAGGAAAAGTACTATCAGACCATTGCCGCGCGCTATTGCGGACGGACGGATTGCTACAGCGAGGAGGAGCTTTTGCTGGGGCGATGGAATATTCAGACAAAGCCCCCTTATTTTGAAGCACTGGTGCGCCATGAGATCGGCGTATATGAGGCGATCTTGCGCGGAAAGTCCAAGTCGGAGAGCGCGGATACGAACGATGAGGAACGCATTTTGAAATTTTTAAAAGAGAGATTGGAGAGCTTACAATGACGGTACGTGAATTATATGCATATCTGGAGGCGCAGATTCCGCGTGACCTTTCCTGCGAGTGGGACAACGATGGGTTGATGTGTTGCGCAGACGATACGAAAGAGGTGCACCGCGTGCTGGTGGCGTTGGATATTACCGCGGCAGTTGCGGAGCGTGCCGTGAAAGAGGAATACGACCTGATCGTGTCGCACCATCCGCTCATCTTTCGTCCCCTCGCGGCGGTTTCGATAGGGGAGACGGTGGCAAACAAGGTCATAAAGCTCCTTGTGTCAGGTGTTTCGGCAATGAGCTTCCACACGAGATTAGATGCCGTTACGGGCGGTGTCAACGACGTTTTGGCAGAAGCGCTGGGGCTTTGTGATCCCACGCCCTTCGGTCCCGACGGCGAGGCGATCGGTCGCATTGGTACGCTTTCTACTCCCATGACGTTGCGTGCATTCGCAGCACGCGTCAAGGAGGTCACGGGTGCGGAATACGTACAGATCAGCGATGCGGGAATTCCCGTGCAACGCGTAGCGCTTTTGGGTGGCGGCGGCTCCGGCGAGGTCAAGGCGGCTGCCGCGGCAGGAGCTGACACCTATCTGACGGGAGAGCTGAAGCACGATCAGCTCACCGAAGCACCCGAGCGAGGTATGAACCTGATCATGGGTGGCCATTTTTATACCGAAAATCCGGTTTGCGAGCGTCTGCGCGATCTGCTTTTGCAGGCGGATGCAAGCCTTACGGTCGATATTATCAACAGCAACCCCGTTGCTTTCGTATAAGCGCGGATCAAAGAAAGGAAAACAATCAATATGACATACGTAATTTCGGATATTCACGGCAATTATCAAAAATTTTGTGAGATGATCGAAAAGATCCATTTGCGCGACGAGGATCTTTTGTACGTCCTTGGCGATACGGTAGATGTGGGCGACGAGCCGATCGCGCTGATCGAGGATCTGAGCATGCGTCCCAACGTTTACACCATTGCGGGCGAGCACGATTATCTGGCGGCGCGCATGCTTCACGGCTTTGACAAAATGCTCAAAAGCGGTGCCACACCCGATGCGGGCTATATTTCCGAGATGACGCAATGGGTCAAGGAGGGCGGTCAGAGCACGTTGGACGGATTCCGCACACTGGATGCCGATGCACGCGAGGGAGTTTTGGACTATCTTGCGGAAATGACGCTATTTGAGGAGGTAGAGGTCAAGGGCAAGAACTATTTGTTGGTGCACGCGGGCATCGCCGACTACGATCCCGACACCGATCTGGAGGACTATCAGCCCGAGGACTTTTTCTCGGAAGCTTTGGACGCATCGTATGAGTTGATCGAGGGGACCACCGTTATCGTCGGTCACGTTCCCACGCGCAGCGGTAAGATCGAGCGCGGTGAGGGAAGTATCTTTCTCAATTGCGGTGTTGCAGAGGGCGGCAAGCTGGCTTGCCTGTGTCTGGAGAGCGGCGAGGAGTTTTACGTCTGATGCAAAAAAACGACATCCTGCGCCTGCAAATCGAGGAGATCAACAACCTCGGCTTTGGCGTGGCGCATACCGAGGGAACGGAAAAGACGCGCGGTAAGGTCGTATTCGTACGCGACGGCGTGACGGGCGACGTGTTGGACGCGCGCATCATCAAGGTCAATAAAACTTATCTCATCGCAAAAATTGAGCGGATGATCACGCCGTCGGAGCTGCGCATCGAGCAACCGCTTTGCGCAGCGTCGGGCTGTGGCGGATGCGTCTATCAGCAGATCGGCTATGAGCACGAGGCTTCCCTCAAGCGAGATTACGTCCAAAATGCTTTCCGCAAGGTGGGGCTTTCGGAGGTAGAGATCGGGGAGGTGCGCCACACGGGAGTGCTGACGCGCTACCGCAACAAGGCGCAATATCCCGTTGCAAACGGGAAGAGCGGCATGCAAGCCGGCTTTTTCGCCACGGGCACACATCGCATCATTCCCATGGAGGACTGTTGCCTTCAGCCTTCCGTTTTTGGAGAGATCGTTACCTACGTTTGTCGCTTTTGCGACCTGCACGGCATCCGCGCCTACGAGGAGGAGAGCCGCACGGGTTTGCTCCGTCATATCTATTTGCGCATGGGTGCGGGAACGGGTGAGGTCATGCTCTGCCTTGTGGTCAACAGTCACGCGCTACCGCAGGAGGATCTGCTGGCAAAGGAGGTTGCCTCCGCGTTTCCGTGTGTCAAGAGCGTGATGCTCAACAGTAATTGTGAAAATACCAACGTGGTGTTGGGAGAGGAATACCGCATTTTGGGCGGCAGAGCATGGATTGAGGACGAGTTGTGTGGTTTGCGCTTCCGCATTTCGGCGGGCGCATTCTATCAGGTCAACCATGACGCCTGCGAGCTGCTGTACGGCTTGGCGCGTGAAAAGGCGGAGCTGACGGGAGAAGAAACGGTGCTGGATTTGTATTGCGGCATCGGCAGTATTGGGCTTTCGATGGCGAAGAACGCCAAAAAAGTGATCGGTATTGAGATCGTCGAGGAGGCGGTGGAGCGAGCTGCGGAGAACGCCGCGCGCAACGAGATCGGGAATGCATATTTTTATTGCGGTGACGCCTCCGATGCTGAAAAGCTGTTGCAAAGTGCCGAGGCGGCACATGGGGATGTGTCGGGAGCGACCGTTATTATGGATCCTCCGCGCAAGGGGAGCACGCCTGAGCTGATTTCTTATCTTGCCAAAAGGAGCTTTCCGCGTATCGTATACGTGTCCTGCAATCCTGATACGCTGGCAAGAGATTGCGTGCTGTTCAAGGAGCTGGGGTACGAAATTGGAGAAGTGACACCGGTGGATTTGTTCCCAAGGACAGGGCATGTCGAGTCCGTCGTGTGTCTCACACGACGACTCGACGTCGATATGCGCCGCTGACGCGTCGCTCGATATGCCGCCTGCGGCGGCTCGATATATCCCCTGCGGGGACTCGATATGTTTTGCCTTGCGGCAAAACGAGATTGGGGAAAAACGCGTTAGCCGCATAGCGGCACTCGTTGCCGTAGGCAACATATCGAATGTGAACGAAGTGAGCATATATCGAATTTCGAGCATAGCGAGAAATATATCGAGTTCGCCATAGGCGAACATATCGACAAAAAGAAAGGACTTTTATCAAATGACCGATAATAAGAACCAACTACGAGAGGACGCTATAGAATTTGCAATCCAAATATCCGATTTGTGCGATGAAATCAAGGGTTGCTCTGTTTACATCAATCAAATAGTCCGTTCTTCATCATCGATTGGAGCAAATATCCACGAAGCAAAATACGCACAGAGCAAAGCCGAT